>DATIWU010000074.1:0-16276 GCA_035519195.1 Gemmatimonadales bacterium | reverse complement strand
CGCTGCTTCTGCCCTCCCGAAAGCTTCCCGACCCACGCGTTCGCCTTGTCCTCGAGCGCCACCCGCCGCAGAACCTCTGCCACGTCGTGTGAGCGGCGATAAAAACTCCGAAACAAGCCCAGGGTTTCGGCTACGGTGAGTTTCTCCGCGAGCTGCGTCTCCTGCAGCTGAATCCCGAGGCGCTGTTGCAGCGCGCGCCTGCCCCGGCGATCATCCCAGCCACTTCCGAGCACCACGAGTTCGCCGCCATCCGGGAGCGTCAGGCCCTCGAGCATCTCGATCGTCGTCGTCTTGCCGGCGCCATTCGGGCCCAGCAGTCCGAAGCACTCTCCCGTCATCACCTCGAGGTCGAGCTCCGCCACCGCCACGACGTCGTCGTACCGCTTCCGCAGTCCGCGGCACACCACCGCGGGAGTGCTCACGCCTGCCGCTTGGACTCCGGAGTGGAAGCCTGCTTGAGTGCTTGCTCGAGCTGCATCGTCATGCTGTTCAGGCCATCGTTGAGACCGCGAAGCTTCATGTTCAAGCCGCCGCCGCGCGTGGCCATCACGGACATGGCACCCGCCAGGTCGGCGACCGTGCCGACGTTCGACGTGAGCGCCCGCTGACGCAGGTGGGAGAGTTCGCGCCCCAGCGATTCGCAGATGTTCTGAATCACGCGGTTCGATGCCGCACGATTCGACTCGAGCTCGGCAACGAACCGGCGCAGACGATCGACGACCTTCAGATAGCCCTCGATCTCCTCGATGCGGCGATGCTGCTCCGCGGTGAGCTTGACGTCCATCGAACTCGCCCCCGAATCAGTGCGCGATGATTTCCCCGAGTGGCCGGCCGTCCGTTGTCTCCGCCGCGCTCAATTCCAGCAGTGCCGCCAGCGTGGGCGCGATATCCACAGCGCCCACGCGCTCCGCGTAGGTGCCCCGCCGAACGCCTCGTCCCCAGAACAGGAGCGGTACGTGCGTGTCGAGATCGCTCGGCTGGCCATGCTCGGCCACGCTCCCGGAGCCCCAGACCGAATACGGAACCAGGGTGACGGCCAATTCGACCCCCGCGGCGGGAACGATCTCATGCACCCAGCGCCGCGCGACGGGATCCCCAACGGTATCAGCGTGCGCAAGCGCGTCCGGACTGTCGACCCGTGCCACTCCGGGAACCCGCCGCACGCGATCGGCAAGATCGCGCAGCACACTGTCCACGTCCACGGGGGCGGCCGCCAGCGTGGCGCGCTCACGCAGCAGCAGCAGCCCCGTGTCGAACGTCAGCCAGGGAGCGCTGTCGGCGCGCGGCGGCAGCGCGCGATTCACGGCGGCGATGATCGTGTCGACGCTCACGGCGAGCGCCGCCGGATGCCCGTGGGTGCGGGACCACTCGGGAAACGGGGTCACGCCATGGTCCGCCGTCAGTACGATCAGCACGTTCGCGGGCCCGTACCGAACCATGAGCTGGCCAAAAAAAGTGCCGAGATAGCGGTCGAGCCGTACGACTTGGTCGTGAATTTCGCGCGACTCGGGGCCGTACAGATGGCCGATGGCATCGGTCGTGGAGAGGCCCACGGCGAGCAGATCCGTGCGTCCGCCACCGCCCAACCCCAGGGCGCGCACGCCCTCGAGCGCGAAGGCGAGCGTGAGAGAATCCATCGTCGGAAACTCGACCAGCGATACCGCCGCGTGCGCGCCGTCGCTGGGAATTCGGTGGGGAAACACGAAATCGCGACCGCCGTGCTCGTACGGCACGCTGTCCGGCTCGGGATATTCCGCCGCGTCGAGGTAGGTGGCCCACGTCCTGCCCGCGAGCTGCATCGGGATCTGCCGCGCGTTGAACGCCTCGACCCAGCTCGGCAGCGAGTCCCCATAGTATCGGCTGGTTGTGAATACGCCGGCCTGGTACCAGTAGACCTGCTGCTTCGCGCGCCCCAGGGTCAGAATGGCCGCGCGATCCTTGCGCGAGACCGATAGTGCACGCGCGCCCGGCGCGGCCGCCTGGAGCCAATCGAACAAGGTCGTCCCGCGAAATCGAGCCGGGGAGGCGGGCGGCCCAGGGACCTCGAGCAACGGTGCGCTCGAGTCTTGCACCCCGAGGCTGTTGAGCATGATGCCGGTATGCTCGGGCCAGCGCCCCGACAGGATCGACGCGTGGCCCGGCGCGGTTTCCGACACCGCATGATCCTGGAACGCGTTCGAGAATACCGCGCCCTCGCTGAGCAGCAGACCCAGACCGCCGATCAACTGACGACGATACCGGTCCAGGTAGTCAGGCCGCAGCTGGTCCACCGTGACGACCACCACGAGCCTTGGGCGCGCGGGCGCAGGCAGTCCGCTGAGCAGGGGGGCGGCAAGCAGGAGCAGTCGCATCGATCAGACGGTGATCGGCGCCGGGTGCGACGCGCCAGTGTCGTTGACGCGAAACGCCACGAGCGCGGCGAGCGCCACGATTCCGGCGGCAATCAGGAAGGGCACACCGGGCCCGAGGTACTGAAACGCCAGCGTGGCGCCGATGGGCCCGACGATCGACATGATTCCACGCAGCGTCTGCTGGGCGCCCATCTGCACGCCGTATTCATTGCGATTGGTGCGGTGACTGACGAGCGCCGTGCTCGCGGGGAACAGCAACGCGGTCCCGATCGGGCTCAAGATCAGACAGCAGATGAACGCCCACTCGGTGCGCGGTAACGGCATGAGGAGTAATCCTGTGCCGAGGAGAATCGCGCCGAGCCGCATCGTCCGAACCTCGCCGAGCCGCTCGTTGATCCACCCCACGGGATAGGTGCGCATGACGACCCCGACGCCGCTGAACACAAAATAGATCGGGCCCACGTTGTTCTCGTTCATGCCGAATCGCTGCTGAAGGTAGAGCGACAGGACGGCAATCAGAGAGTTGAGGGCCAGCATGCCAATCGCATACACCCAGATCACCTCGGAAACGGGGCGGCCGGGGTGCCGCATCACGTCCCACACGGGGCGGGCAATATTGCTGACGGCGCGGCGCCACCCCCCGTCGGGCCGCGCATCGTGACCGACAGTCTGCCGCATTCCCTCACCCGCATGCGGCAGGACGCGCGATTCGGGAAGCCACTTCCACGCGATGATCACGTTCACGAGGACCAGGACGGCGGCTGAAATCCCAGGCCCTTCTGGCCCCCACCACCGGTGCGTGAGCGATCCCAGCACCGCCCCGATACTCACCCCGAGACTCGTCGCGGCGGAGAGCCATCCCAGCGCCTTGGCGCGGCGCGACGGCTCCATCGCGTCCGCCACGTAGGCCTGCGCCACCCCGGTCGTGCCGCCGCCGAATCCCTGGACGATGCGGCAGACGAACAGGAGCCAGAGCGAATTCGCAAATCCGAAAATCAGATATGCGATCGCCGACGCGAGGAGCCCGATCATCAGCACTGGCCGCCGGCCGTAGCGGTCCGAGACCCGACCCCAGATCGGGGACGCGAGGAGCTGCGCGACGGCGAACGAGCTGAAGAGCGGGCCGACCGTGCTGGCCTGACCGCCGAGCCGCAACGCATAGAACGTGAGGAGCGGCGAGATCATCAGCAGGCCGATCATGTCCACGAAACAGACGGCGATCAGGACCGTCAGCTTCTGCAGGTCGGATGGGAGAAAGCGCGCTCGCGTGCTCACGACCGGACGTGGCCGCCGGACCCGACCAGCAGGGCGGCGCCGCTCACGACCATCAGCAACACGCCGAACGCGGCCGCGATCCCCAGCTCGTTCAGGCGCAGACTGGAGAGAATCTCGATGGAAATCGGGCGCGTGTTGTACGTGTACAGCACGATCGAGGTCACAAAGTCGCCCAGCGCCGTAACGAACGCGAGACTCGCCCCGGCGGCGAGCGACGGCCGGAGCAGTGGGACCGTCACGCGCCACAGCACGCGCCATCGGCCGGCGCCGAGGATTGCGGCCGCCTCTTCGAGCGCCGGATCGAGCTGCCGGTAGCCGGCGAGCACCGCGCGTCCCGCGAGGGGCAGACTCCGCACGAAATAGGCGAGCGGCAGGATCGCCGCCGTTCCTACCAGCACCCAGCGCAGCGCCAGCGGCCGCGATACGGAAAACGCCGTCGCGAGCGCCAGCGCGAATACGGTGCCGGGCAACGCCCAGGGGAGCGCCACGAAATGCTCGATGAGCCGCCGCGGCCGCACCCGCCGCCGCACGGTGAGCCAACCCGCGAGCAATGCGATGACCAGCGCCCCGGCGGTGGCGACCGCAGCCATCCAGAGGGAGTTCACGAGCGGCTCGAGCCGGTCCGACTCGGCGAACAGGCGTCGATAATTGTCGAGGGTCAGCACCGGGGGCAGCGTTTCCGTGGTCCACGTGGCGTAGGGCACGAGCGAAATCAGCAGCAACGTCAGGTGGGGAAGCAGGAGAAACACCGCCAGCAGCCACGCGGCGGTGGTGACCAGTCCGCGACTGCCGACGAGCACCCGCGGCGGCGGCGCCGTGCCTTTGCCGAGGGCCACGAGCACGTCTTCCCCCTCGCTGCGCCGCAATAACCCCAAGGCCACGAGCGCCACGAGCGCGAGCGCCACCGTCTCGACCATCGCTCGCGGGACGTCGCCATTGAGCTTCGAGGCGACGATCTGTGTCGGCATCACCCGGAAGCCGCCGCCGAATACGTAGGGCGCGGAAAACGATCCCAGGGCGGTCATGAACGTGAGCAGCGCCGCGCCCGCCAGCGCCGGCCGCAGCAGGGGCAGCGTCACGCGCCGGAGCGTCGTCCAGCGCGACGCGCCCAGCGCCTGGGCCGCCTCGATCATCGAGCCGTCGATTCGGGCGAGCCCGGCGCGCGTGAGCAAATAGAAGTAGACGTACATCGAATAGGCGTGAACCAGGAGAATCGCGCCCGCGCCCTGGAGATGCCACGGTGAGTGATCGAGCCCGAGCAGCGCCTGCATGCCGCGCGCGACGAATCCCGACTCCCCGTAGAGGAACAGAAAGGCGATCACGCCAACGAGCGGCGGCAACACGGCGGGCAGCGCGATGAGCGCACCCAGCATGCGGGACCCCGGGAATGCCACCCGCGTGAAGAGGAACGCGAGGGGAACGCCGACGGCGGCGGCGAGCGCGACGCTGGCGAGCGAAATCCAGATGCTCGCCCACAGCACCTGCCATTCCGAGGGCCGGCGCACGAAGGCGGTGATCGTGGATGCGTGCGTGGCATCGCGCACCACGATCAGGATGGGATACGCCACGATCCACGCGAGCGAGGCCGCGAGCACCCAGCCGATCAGCTCAGCTCGCCGATTCACGCCGCCGGTGTCCCCCGGTCATCGGGAAAGGCGAGCACGCCACTCGCCTGGAGATGCACCGTATCGCCGATCGCGGCAGCGTCGGGACTCGCCTGCACTTCGATGCGCAACGTCGACTGCGCGACGGGGGCCGCCGCTCCGTCGCCATGCGCCTCCACCGAGTAGAACGCCGCAGCGCCCGTGTAGCGGCGCTCGCGCACCACGCCCGCGAGTCCCTGGGCGGCGAACCGGAGCCGCTCGGGCCGCACTACGACGACATCCCCCGGTTTCCCTCCCAGCGCCCGGGCAATCCCGCCGCGCAGCACGTTCGCGCGCCCGACGAAGGTGGCGACAAAGAGTGTGCGGGGCCGCTCGTACAGCTCGTCGGCCGTGCCGAGCTGCTCGAGTCGGCCATCGCGCAGCACGGCGACCCGATCCCCCAGATCGAACGCCTCCTCCTGTTCATGGGTGACGAGCACGCTGGTGATGCCGACCCGCTTGATGACGTGGCGCAGCTCGCGCCTGGTCCGCTCTCGCAACGCGGGATCGAGATTCGAGAGCGGCTCGTCGAGCAGGAGCACGCGCGGCTCGGGCGCGAGGGCCCGCGCCAGCGCCACCCGCTGCTGCTGCCCGCCAGAGAGCTCCTGCACTTTGCGCCGCTCGAACCCGGCCAGCTGCACGAGCTCGAGCGCTCCCCGCACGCGTTGCGCCATGCTTCCCCCTTCTCCCTTGCCGCTTCCCCCCAACCCGAACGCCACGTTCTCACCCACGTCGAGGTGGGGGAACAGCGCGTAGTGCTGGAACACCATTCCCGAGCGCCGCCGCGCGGGCGGGAGGCCCGTGATATCCTCGCCATCGAGCCAGATCCGCCCCGCGTCGGGCGTCTCGAACCCCGCCAGCAGCCGGAGCGTAGTCGTCTTGCCGCTACCGCTCGGACCAAGCAGCGCGAGAATCTCCCCCCGCTCGATCGCGATGCTGAAGCGCTCGAGCGCCACCGTAGCGCCGAATCGCTTGCTGAGCTCCTCGGTGCGTAAGTACGCGTTCACGGACTCGGGCTGCCGCTCCGCGTGTTCCCTCCCGCCCCCTTGCCCCGCACGGTTTCGTCCCAGACGCGCATCCAGGCGTCCTCATGTGCCGCGAGCAAGTCCCAATCGACGGGAGCCGCGCGCATGCGCGCGCGAACGTCTTTTGCCCAAGGCGGCAGCGAGTCCAGGGGGAGATCGAGGCGGGCGGGGAGACGATACACGCGTCGGGCGGCGAGCAGCTCCGCGCCGCGGCTTCCCACCCATTCGATGAACGCGGTGGCCGCCTGGCGGTGTGGCGCGCCGCGCACCATCCCGATCGCGTCTTCGATCACCGGTGTTCCACTCGTGGGGAACGTGTATCCAAGCGGCAATCCGTCACGTTGCGACAGCAGGATGTCCGGGAGATCCCAGATCGAGAGCAGCCCCTCCTGTCGCACGAGTTTCTGGTCGAGCAGCGTTCCGTTGAGCACGTACTCCCTGGTCTGGCCGTCGAGCCGCCGCAGCCACGCGAATCCCGCGGCCGTATCGCCCGTCGCCTGGATGCCGCGCTCGATGATCATGCCCCAGACGGCGCGCATCGTCCCGCTCGCGAGTGGATCCCGGATCAGCACGCGCCCCCTCCAGCGGGGATCGAGCAGATCGTCCCAATCGTGCGGAGCACTCGCGGGCGTGAGCGCTGTCGCCGCGTACACGAGCACCGCGGGCGTGAGATACGCGGCGAAATACCGATCGCCCGGTCCGCGTCCGTGCTCCGCGATATCCTCGGCCCAGCTCGGCCGAAACGGATCGAGTAGCGAGTCACGCACGCCGCGGGAGAAAATGGTGGCGGGTCCGCCGAACCAGACATCGGCCTGCGGATTCGCCCGCTCCGACCGCAGCCGGTCGTAGACGTCCTGCGACCCCATATCGAGCCAGTGCACCGCGACGTCCGGATGCAAGCGTTCGAACTGCTGCTGGAATAAGGAGAGCAGATCGCGGCCGTGAGGAGAGTAAATGATCAAGGGCGTGCGCTTGTCTCCGCGACAACCTGACGCGAGCACGACGGCTAACGCGACCCTTCCGACCAATCGCGTCATTGGTTCAGCGCCAGGAGGTTCGCAAAGAGCCGGTACGCGCCCGGGACACCCGCGGGCAGCTGCCGGAAGAATGCCAGCCCCGTGTACACCCACGTGCCTTTCCCCACCTTCGCGATCAGGAGCCCTCCGGGTAACGGGGCCTCGCCGGGATCGTGCATCGCGATGACGGTCGTGTAGGCCTGGTCCCAGGTTTGGGCGAAATCGAGACCGCGGTCCTGGACCCAGCCCCGCCAATCGTCGGCGCCGAGGACGTTCGGCACGCGGAGGACGCGCGCGGCCGGATCGAGGATCGTCACGGGCGCGGTTTCGTCCGTCACCCGGCCGGGCGGGCGGGTCATCGTGAGGGGATAAGGCGCGTACCCGCCCTGCGCGAAGGCATTCTCCTGATACTGGACGATCACGAGGCCGCCGCGCCGCGCGTAGTCGAGAATGCGGCCGTTGTTCGCGACCAGCGCGGGCTCGGTGCCATAGGCGCGGCTCCCGATCACGATCGCGTCGTATCGCGACAGGTCACCGCGTGCCAGCGCGTCGGCGTCAATGAGCACGATCGGGACGCCCGCGCTCGCGAGTGCCTCGGGAACCCGGTCCGCCGCGCCGCGGACGTAGCCGACGCGCGTGAGGCGCGGCAGCGCAAGGCGCGCGAGGCGAACGCGGCTCGTCGCGGAATGGACGATCGAGCGACGGCGGATGTGCGGATAGTCGATAATCTCCAGGCCGTCAGCGCAGCGGCGGCTGTTCTCATCCACCGCCGTAACCGTCACCGGCAGCTCGTTCGACCCGGGCGCCGCCGCGGCTGGCGGAGCGAGCGAGAACTCGAAGCTCTGCGATTCGTCTTCGCGCGTGAACGTGAGCACGCGCGCTCCCCCGGGGGCTTCGGGCCAGCCTCGAGGCGCGGTAGCGACGACGCGCGCCGACGCGCCCCCACGGTTCCGGTTCGTAATGCTGACCGTGAATCGCGGGCCGGTCGCGGCGCTCGTCGAATCCATGGGCCAGACGATCACCTCCGGCGCGATGGCAATGTCGAAAGCGCACGCCACCAACAGCGGCCGGCGAACCTCGCCCAGGGCGGGATCGCGGAATCGCTCGGAAACCTCGCGGCGTAGCGTGATCGGCGGCGCCCCCGTGATCCGGACCCGGACCTCGAGCGTGGCCGGGGGCGGCTCGAACGGCCGCCCGCGACTGCCGGCGGGTGCGGCCGACCAGTCGTACAACGCGCCCACCAGCGGCCGCCGCAGGAAGTACGGCTCGGAGAGCTGCGCGCTCTCGGGCACCGCGAGCGCAAACCGCCCCGTGGCCAATGCATGGGGCGCGACACTCGCGCCGGGCGGCTCGAGCGTGCGCACGGTCCATCCCTCGGGTGAGACAATCTCCATTCCCTCGACCCGAACGTCGGCCGGTCCGGTATTCCACACCGATGCGTGGACCGTAACGACCTGCCCGGGGGCAACAATCCCATCGTCCGCCGCCGCATCGATCGCAATTCCGGCAGCCGTGGCGAGTGCCCGCTCGAGCATGTCGCGCTGCTCGCGGAGAGCCAGCGGAACGACGGCTTGGGGGCGCGTGGCCGCGTCCAACGCCGCCAGCGCTCGGGCGAGGAACGGCACGACCAAATCCGGGTGCAGCGGATTGAGAAGCGCGCGCGCCGAATCGATTTCGGCGACGTACGATCCGACGCCGGGGAAGGTCGTATCGATCCCCGCAAACAATGCATCCGGCGCGTTGCCTGCCCCGTTCCGCGCCTCCCACAGCGCGAGCCGCACGGGAGCGGGGCCCGGCTGCTCGAGACGCCCCATCTCCTGTGACCGATGCTGGCTTCGGCTTTCCACGGCGAGCTGATGGTAGGACCGGCCCAGCACCGGATCGAGACGTCCGGCATCGTAGCTCAACTGCGTCTCAGTGGTATCGAATCGCGTGGATCGATACAGCTTGGCGGGACCAAAGCTCGAATCCTCGAGCAGCTCGAACACCTGCCGGGAAAGCGTCCCCGCGACCTGGTGCTGTCCGTGCCCATCGGCCGGTGTGCCCGAGAACACCGAGACGATGATCTGCGGTCGGAACGCGCGAATCACCGCGACGATGTCGGCGATCAGCGAATCACGCGGCCAGAAGCGGAATGACTCCTCCGCGCTCTTCGAGAACCCGAAGTCGTAGGCGCGCGTGAAGAATTGCCGCGCGCCGTCCACCCGCCGCGCGGCGAGCAGCTCCTCGGTGCGAATGACCCCGAGCGCGGGACCGAGCTCGGGGCCGATGAAGTTCTGGCCGCCTTCTCCCCGCGACAGGGAGAGATAGGCGACCTGCACCCCCATCCCGCGCGCCAGCAGCGCCAAGAGATCCGTGTCCTCGTCGTCGGGATGCGCGCCGATCATCAGCACGCGCCTGTTGGCGCCGAGCGCGTTCAGGTCCTGGACCAGCGACGCAATACCGCCGGTGCCGGCCGGGGCAAGCTGGCCCCAGCTGGCACCGGCGGTTCCGATGATCAACGCGAGACTGAGTCGGCTGGCTCGGCGCACGGCGCGGAAAGATATATGGCGCCGCGCTGCATCACGAAGCGCACACGCCTTGCCGCCCGAATCTCCCTCTAACACCGTCCGTGCCAACGGCCTTAGTTTGAAAGGCAGGGGTTGGTCCACGGCATGCCATTTGCGAGTTGCAACGCCCGCCCCCGACCCCGCCCCGGTTCAAGGAGGTCTTCCAGCATGGCTACGACGGCTACCGCACCAGAACCCAAAGTCAGCGCCGCTGAGGCCCGCGATGTTGCCGAAGCCGCCCGCGAGCAGGAGTGGGCGGCCCCAAGCTTCGTTCGTGAGCTGTTTCTTGGCAGGCTGCGGATGGATCTGATCCATCCCTATCCCGAGCAGGATCCCGCCGAGGAGGAGCGCGCCCGCCCGTTTCTTCAGGGGCTCGAGCAATTCCTGCGGGACACGGTCGACTCCGACCGGATCGATCGGGAAGGCGAGATCCCGGACGAGGTCATCGATGGGCTGCGCAAGCTCGGCGCGTTCGGCATCAAGATCCCCCGGGAATACGGCGGCCTGGGGCTGTCACAGCTTTCGTACATGCGCGCGATCGAGCTGGTCTCGAGCATCGACGGGTCGCTCACGGCGCTGCTCTCCGCACACCAATCCATCGGCGTCCCTCAGCCCCTGAAGATGTTCGGGACCGAACAACAGAAGCAGAAATACTTCCCGCGGCTCGCCAAAGGCGCGATTTCCGCGTTCGCGTTGACCGAGCCCCAGGTGGGGTCGGATCCGGCTGCACTCGAGACCACGGCGGTCCTGAGCGACGACGGCGCCGCGTGGATTCTGAACGGCGAGAAGCTGTGGTGCACGAACGGGACCAAGGCCGAGCTGATGGTGGTGATGGCCCGGACGCCATCGAAAATCGTGAATGGCAAAGAGCGCCGGCAGATCACCGCCTTCATCGTCGAAGCGGATTGGCCCGGCGTCGAAGTATTGCACCGCTGTCACTTCATGGGACTGAAGGCGCTCTACAACGGCGTGATTCGCTTCACGAACGTGCGGGTTCCCAAGGAAAACGTGCTGTGGGATGTGGGCAAAGGCCTGAAGCTCGCGCTCATCACGCTCAACACGGGCCGGCTGACGCTCCCCATTTCGTCCGTGGCGGCCTCCAAGCGCTGTCTCGAGATCTCGCGCACCTGGTCCAATGAGCGGGTGCAGTGGGGCCGCGCCATTGGCAAGCACGACGCGATCGCCCAAAAAATCGGGGCGATGGCGGCCAATACGTTCGCGATGGAAGCCGTGGCCGAGTTGTCCGGGGCCATGGCCGATCGCGGCGGCTACGACATCCGGCTCGAGGCCGCGATCGCGAAGCTCTATAACTCCGAGACCGCGTGGCGCATCATCGATGACACCGTCCAGATCCGCGGCGGCCGCGGCTACGAAACGGCGGATTCGCTGAAAGCGCGAGGCGAAAAGCCGGTCCCGATCGAGCGGATCATGCGCGACTTCCGGATCAATCTGATCTTCGAGGGCTCGAGCGAGATCATGCACCTGTTCATCGCGCGGGAGGCCGTGGACAAGCACCTGCAAACGGCGGGAGACGTCGTGATGCCCGGCAAGAGCGCCGCCGAGCGACTCAAGGGACTGGGTCGGGCGACCGCCTTCTATGGCTGGTGGTATCCATCCCGGTGGCTTGGCTGGAGCGCTCCACCCAAGTACGGCGAATTCGGGAAGCTGGCGCCACAGGTGCGTTATGTCGACCGCACCGCGCGTCGTCTCGCGCGCGGGGTCTTCCACGCCATGATGCGGTTCGGCCCCAAGCTCGAGTACCGGCAGTCCGTGTTGTTCCGGCTGGTGGACGTCGGCGGTGAGCTGTTCGCCATGGCGGCCACCTGCTCGCGAGCACGGGCGCTCGCGCGCACTGACCCGAAGGCCGGGCCCAAGGCGATCGAATTAGCCGATCTGTTCTGCCGCCAGGCGCGCTCGCGCATCGCCGAAAAGTTCGCCCATCTCTGGAAGAACGAGGACACCCGCGCGTATCGCGTGGCGCAGGACGTCCTGAAGGGCGAGCATCGGTGGCTGGAGCGGGGGATGGTGGAGCTGGACTGAGGCGTACCGGGACGCCTCATCACGCAGCTTGGTGCGCAATCATGATGCTCTTTAAGCGCTCGGGCGTTTCCCCGCCGACATCGCCATACGGTGAAGGATGCCCGGTGGCATCCATGACGATGCTCGGACACATGACCTCGATGCGACGGTACTGGATGCGCTCCACCGCCGGCTGGGTCCCGACCGGCGCCGCGATGATGACTTTCTTGGCGCCCAGTTCCTCGGCCGCCTTGGCGGCCGCGAGCACGCGCCACGGCCAGACGATCTGGCCATCCACGATCACCGCGATTCTGTCCTTGAGATTCTTGACCGGGCGTTCGGTCCGGTAGAGCACCTTGTCTTGGCTGACGCGCGCCCGCGACTCCTCGATGGCCGCCTCGAGCTTCGAGAGCAGGTTGCCGGCCGGCAGGAAATCCGGGTCCATCTCCGAGGGGGAGGACTCGGCGATCGCCCCGATGGGCGCCAGGTTCGAGCCCATCCGAATGAACGACGCCACCAGGACGTCGAATTGCACGCCCATGGCTTTAGCGGCGTTGGCGGCGATTTCCACGCCTTCGGGCGTGATGCCCAGCAGCACACAGCTGGAGTAGCCGCGGGCGGCGAGTTGCTGCCCAATCAGGGCCCCCGCCCCGGAACGGGTGGGATACAGACTCTCGCGCTTTGGTGCGGCTGCTGACGTCATTGGGCGGAAAATAGGCTAGCGCCCATTCCCGCTCAATACCGCCCGTTACCGCCCGCTCATATCTTTCCCGCCGTGACCAAGAACACCTTGACCGTCACCGACAACCGCACCGGCAAACAGTACGAGATTCCGGTGGAAGACGGATTCGTACGGTCCACGGATTTCCGTCAGATCAAGCTCGTGTCCGATGACCCGGGACTGCTCGCGTATGATCCGGGATTTCTCAATACCGCCGCGTGCCGCAGCGCGATCAGCTTCATCGACGGCGACCGCGGTATCCTGCGCTATCGCGGGTATCCCATCGAGCAGCTCGCGGAGCAGAGCACGTTTCTCGAGACCGCGTACCTGCTCCTCAACGGCGAGCTCCCCACGGCGAGTCAGCTTGAAACATGGGTGGGGGAGATCACGCATCACACCTTCATTCACGAAAACATCAAGAAGTTCATCGACGGGTTCCACCACGACGCCCATCCGATGGGCGTGTTCGTGAGCACTGTGGCGGCGCTCTCGACGTTCTACCCCGAGGCGAAACAGATCTACGATCCCCAGATGCGGCACGTGCAGATCGTCCGCCTGATCGCGAAGGTGCCGACGCTGGCCGCGTTCGCGCACCGGCATTCGCTGGGGTTGCCGTACGCGTATCCCGACAACGATCTCGGCTACGCCGGCAATTTCATGAACATGATGTTCAAGACCACCGAAGTGAAATACGAGCCCGACCCCGTGCTGCAGCGCGCCTTGGACGTGTTGTTCATCCTGCACGCCGATCACGAGCAGAACTGCTCGACCAGCGCCATGCGAACAGCGGGATCGTCACATGCCGATCCGTACGCCACGATGGCCGCGGCGGGGGCGGCGCTGTATGGCCCGCTGCACGGCGGCGCGAACGAGGAAGTGCTGAAGATGCTGCGCGAGATCGGGGCACGCGACCGTATTCCCGCGTACATCGAGCGCGTGAAACGCGGGGAGCTCCGCCTGATGGGCTTCGGCCACCGGATCTACAAGCACTACGATCCGCGCGCGACCATCATCAAGCGCATCGCCGATGACGTATTTCGCGTGACGGGAAAGAATCCCCTGATCGATATCGCGGTGGAGCTCGAGCAGATCGCGCTCAAGGACGATTACTTCGTGTCCCGGAAGCTCTACCCCAACGTGGATTTTTATTCCGGCCTGATCTACGAGGCCATGAAGATCCCCGTCGACATGTTTCCGGTGCTGTTCGCCATCGGCCGGACGCCCGGCTGGCTCGCGCAATGGCAGGAGATGCTGCTGGACAAGGAGCAGCGCATCGCGCGCCCGCGGCAGGTGTACATCGGATCGGACAAGCGGGATTACGTCTCGATCGCCGCGCGCGGTTGACCCAAACCCCCGAGGGGAACCCCATGCCCACCTACATCATGCTCTCCAATCTGACGGACGAAGGCGCCAAGACCCTGAAGGAAAATCCGGGACGGCTGCAGGAAGTGAACAAGGAAATCGAGAAGCTGGGCGCGAAGGTGACGGCGCAGTTCGCCACGCTCGGCCTGTACGATTTCGTCAATGTCGTGGAAGCGCCGGATAACGCCACGATCGCACGCGTGTCGGCATCGCTCGGGGCGCGAGGCAGCGTGAGACTCCTGACGCTCCCCGCGATTCCGGTTCAGGAGTTCCTCAAGAGTCTCAAATAGGCGTCAAGCAACGACGTCAAGGAGCGACGTCGAGGAGAACCGGAAACCGCGCGCCTAAGACCGGCGGACGCGGCCCGCGCGGGCGCGAACCGAGCGCAGCGGCCGCGGGGTGTGTGCCGCGACGACCCGCGGCTTGGGCGGCGCCATGGAAGGCTCGAATCCCGGAATCACTTCGCGCGGGAACGTCTGGCCCACGAGCTTCTCGATGTCGGCCATGAGCAGCCACTCGTCGGGCGACATGAGCGTCAGGCCCACGCCCTTTTGACCGGCGCGCGCGGTGCGGCCGACGCGGTGCACATAGACCTCCGGATCGGTCGGCACGTCGTAGTTCACGACCATCCGGATGTCGTCGACGTCGATGCCCCGCGCGGCGATGTCCGTCGCGATCAGGATATCCGAACCCGCGCCCCCGCGCCGGAACGCTTCCAGCGTTCGTTGGCGGTGGCTCTGGGCCTTGTCCCCGTGCAACGCATGCGCCGGAATCCCTTCCCGCCGCAGGAATGTGACCAGCTTGTCGGCCCCGTATTTGGTGCGGGTGAACACCAGCGTCCGTCCTTCGGGCTTCACTCCGAGGATGCGCGCCAGCACATCGCGCTTGCGGAGCTTGTCCATGCCGATCACGACGTGCTCGATCCCCTCGGCGGGCGCGGCGCGCCGGCCGATCTCGACCGACGCGTGGCCCTGCATGGCCCGCTGGGCGAGCCGATCGACGTCGGCCGAGATCGTCGCGGAGAACAAGAGCGTCTGCCGCTCCGCGGGCAACACCTCGAGAATCCGCCGTACGTCGGGGGCAAATCCCATGTCGAGCATCCGATCGGCTTCGTCGAGCACGAGCACTTCCAGTCGCGAAAAATCCAGATGGCCGCGACCGATATGATCGAGCAGCCGTCCGGGCGTGGCGATCACGATGTCGACGCCCCGGGCCAGCGCCCGCGTTTGCGGCTCCATCCCGACGCCGCCGTACACCGCGGTCGCGCTGACGGGCACGTGCCGCCCGTAGGCGCGCGCGCTCTCGAGCACCTGGTCGGCCAGCTCGCGCGTCGGCACGAGGACGAGCGCGCGCAACACGCCCTCCGGACCGTTCGCGAGGCGCTGGAGAATGGGCAGCAGAAACGCGGCGGTTTTGCCGGTTCCGGTTTGCGCCGAGCCGATCACATCGCGGCCGGCAAGCGCGAGCGGAATGGCTTCCTGCTGGATTGGGGTGGGGTGTTCGTATCCCTCGTCGGCGACTGCACGAACGAGTTCGGGCGCGAGCCCAAGTGTGGCGAATGGCATTTGACTCCTTCGTAGATGCGTCAAGGAGATACGTCAAGCAAAGGCGTCAAGGAACAACGTCGAGGAAGGACGCAAACGTCTTACGTCTCTCCGTGACGGTTTTCCTGAACCTTGGTTCTTGACGTCGTTCCTCGACGTCTTTCGTCTTCTAGAACCTAGGGAAGTAGCCTGCGGAATTGCGGCCCGCTTCCTGAGCGGGACCGTCCTTCGGAAGGATGCCAGCTCGCGGTTCTTGCTTGCGCAGCGAATATAACCAGAAAGCTACGTACGATCTATGGGTGGCTCCGCACGCTCCTTGCGCAGCAGCGCTCCAGTGCCGATCAAAATGATGACCGCGAAGCTGAACCACTGGATCGTATACGACAGATGCGGCCCGTTGCTCAATTCCGGCTGCGGCAGCCGGCGCGGCGCGTTGAACACGGGGCCCGCGCCGGGCTGCGACTCCGCCTGCACGATCACGGGCAGCAGGCGGTACGGCACCGACCCGGCGAGGGCACGGGGATCCACGTCACCGCGTCCCCTCGGAGCGGGAAACGCCAGTCCCTCGACCGTCGCAGTGTCCCCCTCGCGGTAGGCGGGCTCGTCCACATGGTATGCGTCAGGGGATCCCACGAAGCCGCGGTCGACCAACACCGCCGTGCCATCCGACAGCCGCAGCGGCGTGACAAGATCGACGCCCGGCATGTCGTCGAGGCTGCGGGGGCGCCAGAAGCTCTCATTGGCGTAGTCGTAGGTGCCGTGCGCGCGTAT
>DATIWU010000073.1:0-20060 GCA_035519195.1 Gemmatimonadales bacterium | reverse complement strand
GAACCAGAACCCGCCCACGACCGCCACGGGCAATGCCGCGACGTCCGCCACCGTCAGAAGTCCCGCCGGGACCGCCCGGCGCGGGAGCGAGGCGCGACCCTGCTGCACGACACCCGAGTCCTTCACGAAGCGTTGCGGTGTGTACTCCAGGGTGTCGAGCACCCCGTCGATGCGAATCCAGCGATCGCGGCCCAGCTCGAGCGAGTCGAATCGCAGGCCGAGCGCCCCGCCACCCCCGAACATCGTTCCGCGGTGCGAGACGAGGACGCGGCCCGCCACGCGCTGATACGGCTCGACCAGCACGCACTGACCATTGGCCAGCGGCTCGAGCGTCTGCGCGAGAAACATCGTGCCGACGGTGTCTCGTCCGCTCTTGAGCGAGTGCAGGAACCGAATCGCGAGTCCCGTGCCGACGGGGAAAACGGCTTCGTGACGGTTGGGACCAGCTGTAGCCGGAGGTGCAAGGCGGGCCGCCGCCGTCGTGGCGAGTCCTGGAAGGACCAGGCTGAGTACGAGCAACCGGACCGGCCGCATGCCACTACACCGCCGCGTCCGCGGTCACGCGTTCGAGCCGCTCACGAAACGCCGCGGCGAGCTGCCGGGTCATGCGCCCGGGCCGTCCGTCGCCCACCGGCCGGCCGTCGATCTGCGTCACCGGCATGACGTCGGCCGTCGTGGCCGTCACGAAGGCTTCGCTCGCGCGCACGAAATCCGCCGCGGTCACGGGCTGTTCCACGACTCGAAATCCGAGCTCGGGGGCGAGCTCGAGCACGACCTCACGCGTGATCCCCGCGAGTATCCGCGGCGTCAAGGGATGGGTGCGCAGCTCTCCACCGATTACCGCGAACACGTTCGAGCTCGCGCCCTCGGTCACGATCCCGTCGCGCACCATGACCGCTTCGAACGCACCGGCCGCCACGGCCTGCTGCTTGGCAAGCACGTTGGGAAGGAGATTCACCGTCTTCAGATCGCAGCGCGACCAGCGCAGGTCGGGCGTCGTAACCGTGCGCGCACCCGCCTCGCGCACGTCGTCCGGCACCGTGAGTCGGGCCGCGCTCAGGAAGATGGTCGGGGCAGTACCGGGCGGCGGAAACTGATGCTTCCGGGCCGCGACCCCCCGGGTGATCTGGAGATAGACCGTAGCATGTCCCGCTTCGAGACCGTTGTCGCGCAGTAAACGTTCGGAAATGGCATTCAAGGCAGCACCATCGATGCCCGGCGGCAGCATGAGGCTCAGGCCGGTCAGGCCGTGCCGCAACCTCCGGACGTGTCGTTCCCATTCGAAAAGGCGCCCATTGCACGCGCGTGTGACTTCATAGACCCCGTCACCGAACAAAAAGCCACGATCGTCGACGGAAATCAGCGCGCGAGAACGATCGAGATACTCACCATTCAGATAGACGGTCATCGAGGCGCGTCCTCCCAGGCGTCAATATGCCAAGGAGGCCGGGGGCCGTCGAGCCGCCCGCGGTTAGTCGAGGGGCGCTAGGAGACCGTGGGTGAGACGCAACCGGAGCGTCGTGACGGACGTCCGCTCCGCAGTCAATAGAGGCCGAGGTAGCGTTCGAGCTCCCATTCGCTCACGCGCCCGATGTATTCCTGCCACTCGCGCTGCTTCGCTTCCTGGAATCGCTCGTAGATGTGCTCGCCGAGCGCGGCGCGGATCACCTCATCGTGCTCCAGGTGCTCGAGCGCCTCATGGAGATCGCGCGGCAAATCGTCGATGCGGAAGTGCCGCCGCTCCCGGTGGCTCATCTCGAAGATGTTCTTGTTGACCGGATCGGGTGGTGGCGTCTTATGCTCCACGCCGTCCAGGCCGGCGGCGATCTGCACGGCGAGGGAGAGGTACGGATCGGCCGATGGATCGGGCATGCGGACCTCGCAGCGCGTCCCGATCTCGCGTCGCTCCGGGATACGAATGAGCGGGGAGCGGTTCCGCATCGACCAGGCGACGTGCACCGGGGCTTCGTATCCGGGCACGAGCCGCTTGTAGCTGTTCACCAGCGGATTCGTGACCGCGCAGAATCCTTTCGCGTGGTTGAGCAAGCCGCCGATGTAGTGCAACGCCACGGGCGAAAGCGCCCACTGGGCCTTCGCGTCGTAGAACACGTTCGTCTCGCCCTTGAAGAGCGAGTGGCTCGTGTGCATGCCGGATCCCGCCTGCCCGAAAATCGGCTGCGGCATAAAAGTGGCGAGGTAGCCGTGGCGGTACGCCACGTTCCGGACGACGAACCGGAACGTGGCGAGATTGTCGGCGGTCTCGAGCGCGCTCGCGTAGCGGAAATCGATTTCGTGCTGTCCGGGTGCCACCTCGTGATGGCCGCCCTCCACGTCGAATCCGAGCGAGACGAGATCGCGCACGATCAGCCGGCGGATGTCGTCCGCCCGGTCGATCGGCGCCAGATCGAAGTACCCGCCGCTGTCGTGCGTCTTCGTCGTGGGCTTGCCATCGGCGTCGAGCTGGAAGATGTAGAACTCCGCCTCGACACCGAGCATCACCTCGTACCCGAGCCGTTCGGCCCGCGCGATCTGCCGCTTCAGGGTCTGGCGCGGGCACCCGGCGAACGGCGAGCCATCGGGGTGATAGATGTCGCACAGGAGCCGGCCGATGAGCCCGGCCTCCTGGCCCGGTGGAAGGATCCGAAACGTGTCGAGGTCCGGCTTGAGCACCATGTCGGATTCCTCGATCCGCACGAATCCCTCGATGGCTGATCCGTCGAACCGCACGTCGCCCGACAGCGCTTTGTCGAACTGACTCTCGGGCACTTCGACGTTCTTGTTGACGCCCAGGATGTCCGAGAACTGCAGCCGGAGAAATGAGACCCCCTGCTCACGGCACAGGCTCAGGATGTCGGCCTTGGTTGCGCCGCTGGTGTTTTCGATCGTCGCGGTCATGAGCGATCCCGATTCGAGGAGCGTGACGCCGCCGTGGGCGGCCTGGACTCGGGCTTGGCCGGTCGAGACGCCTTCAACCAGGGTTGCGTCTCGCGGTAGGTGTCCCACCGAAAGCGGTGCGGCGCGCCAGCGACGGCGGCCACCGCTCCGGCGAGCAACGGCACGGGGCCGACCCATGCCGGCTCCGTGGGCGCCGCCTCGGGCTCGGGCGCCGGCCCGAACACCCATTTGAGCGCCGGCGGGGTGATCAAGGCCGTCATGACCACCATGATCACGACCGCCGAATAAATCCCCTGGTCGACGACGGGGGCGCCGTGCAGGGTCAATGCGAGCCCGAGATTGGCGAAGATCAATCCGACTTCGCCGCGCGGAATCATCCCGATGCCGATCGCCAGCTTGTTGAGTCGCCCGCCGATGCCGCCGAGGGAGCACGCCTGCTTTCCGACGATCGCGGCGAGAGTCAACAGGCCCGCGAGTCCGAGGATGTCGGGGTGCGCGAATGTCTCGAGCCGGACGCGTGTGCCCATGATGACGAAGAAGATCGGGACCAGGAACGTGGCGATCGGTCGTACTAGCTCTTGCAGCGATCGTCCGCTGCGTGCCACGAGATCGACATAGTGCGCTTCCTCGAGGATGAGCCCCGCCGCGTAGGCGCCGACAATGGGCGCCAAGCCGACCATCGAAGCGGTATAGGCGAGCAGGAAGCACAACACGAGCGCGGTCACGAGCAACACGCCCTGTCCCTGGCCCCGCATGCGTCCGGCCACACCAAACAATCCGGGCGAGACAGCGCGCCCGATCGCCAGTGCGCCGACGAGAAACGCGGTCGCCTTACCGAAGATGGCCGCCAATCCCACGTAGGAAACGCCGGTTCCGGCATTCGCCGTCGCGATCACGCTCGTAATCACGGCGAGGATCAACAATCCCAGTACGTCGTCGATGACCGCGGCGCCGAGGATCACGCGCGCTTCCGAAGATTGGCTGCGCCCGAGGTCCAGGAGCACCCGAGCCGTTATGCCGACACTGGTTGCGGTGAGCGTCGCCCCGAGGAAGGCATGTACGTAGGGCGAGGCATCGGGGAGTACGAGCGCGCCCACACCCCATCCGAGCAGCCACGGCGTCACGACGCCGAGAACCGCAACGACGAACGCGCGCCCCCCCACCTTCATGATGTCGGTGACGGTGGATTCGAGTCCGACCTCGAAGAGCAGCAGCACCGCGCCGAGCTTGCCCAACACATCGATGGTGGGATCGCCGGGAATCGTCTGCACCCAGCGGAGCCCGACGAGATCGAGGTTGCCGAGCAAAATGCCGGCGACCAATTCGCCGAGCACCGCCGGTTGGCCGAGCCGCTCCGCGATTTCTCCGCCGAGCTTCGCGGCGATGAGCACTACCGCGAGCATGAGGATGACATGCGACACGGGATCGACCGCGGCGACTGCGGCAGCCGCTGGGGCGTCGGGCAACATCAACGAGAACATCGGACCGGGATGCCTCCCTCGTGACCGTGGCGAGCGATGGGGCTAGTGGTGCAGAGTGGATGATACGCATTTCGAGCACATTCTACAAGTTCTACGTCTCAAAAAGACCATTCTTGTGGCATCTGTGGCACTCAATTGACATTTTGCTGCATCTAGTGCACAATTCGGCGTGCGACTGGCACAAAACGGGGATTTTCTTGGGAGCGCTCGCAAAATGGACCTGAATCAGACGCTCATTGCTCTGTTGCTCGCTGGGTTCCTGGCCGTGGCCTTCATGCGTGCCCGCGGACCGGTGCAGGCGGACCAACCGCTCCGCCTGGGCGATCTGTTTCGCCTGCCGAACCGAATCGAGCGCCTGCGGCGGTCGCGCTGGCAATGGTTCACGCTCGTCGGTTTCGCTCTGGTGCTCCGGCTCCAGAACCAGCTTCCCATCGCGATGGAGCTGATGATCGCACTCGAATTCGCGCTCTTCCTCGCGTTGCCGGTTCGGAGCAAGACCGTCGCACCGGCGCGGTAGACGTTTCTTCGGGCGGCGAGCCTACCCGGGGCTCGGTCGCGCACCGTGAACATCCGGGCCCCCGAGTCCTCGCCCTAGTCGAGGAGGAGATTTCGATGGCCGCAACAAAGGCACAGGGACGTTCGTTCGCGTTTTTCCTCGTCGCGCTCGCCGTGGGGTGCGTGGGAATGGCGACGTGGTCGACGGGAATTGGAAAGCTCGCGTTCGTGGCCGGTGCCGTCGCACTGGTGGCCAGCCTGTTCGGTATGCGACGGATCAAACCGGAGGAAGGCAAGCCCGCACAGCGCGCGGGCTCGGAAGGAGCCAAGCTCGGCGGTGCCTTCGTTGCCCTGCTTGGCTGGCTCGTGACGCTCGGCGGGCTGCATGTCGTCTCGAGCACTGGAGGACGGATCGTCCTCGCTTTGGTAGGGATTGCCATCAGTCTGTTCGGGATGGTCGTGCTCCTGCCGAGAGCGGTGAACAAGAACGCGATTTGGAAAGCGTAACGACAGCACGTCATCGGCAACCACGACCATACGGACCACTACCGGAGCCTATTCATGACTTTCGCGCAACGTCTCGTGTTGAGTTTCGTCGTCTGCACGGCATCGACCGTGGCGTATACCGCCGCGCTCGGCGCACAGCAGGCGGCGCCAGCACCCGCTGCGGCCACCGCCCCTGCAGCCCCCGTCTCTCCAACGACGGCGGAATTGAAGGATGCGGCGGCCAAGGCGCCCTCGCCCGCCGACCTGCAAAAAGGTGATCCGGGGGGCACGGTCACGGGCACCATCAACGACGTGCCGCCCTCCGATCCCAAGGTCGGCCGGACCATCGGCGATGTCGCGAACCAGCTCGGCCAGAGTACCATCGCGATCAACTTCGTCTGGACCCTGATCACCGGATTCCTGGTGATGTTCATGCAAGCCGGATTCGCGATGGTCGAGTCCGGTCTGTGCCGGGCGAAGAACGCCAACCACACGTACATGATGAACTTTTTGGTGTACGGATGTGGCCTGCTCGCGTACTGGCTGGTCGGCTTTGCCATTCAGATGGGCGGCGCCGCAGGCAACACGAATCTCGGCGGGCTCGCTCCGCTCGCAGGCGAACACACCATGTCCCTCTTCGGCAAAACGTGGGGACTGTTCGGGACCGTGGGACTGTTGCTGTCCGGTCACGCGTATGACGTGGGCGTGATGGTGATTTTCCTGTTCGAGATGGTCTTCATGGACACCGCGCTGACCATCGTCACCGGCGCCTGTGCCGAGCGCTGGAAATTCCTCGCGTTCGCCGCCTCGTCCGTCCTGATGGGGGCGCTCACGTATCCGCTGTACGGGAATTGGGCGTGGGGCGGCGGCTGGCTTGCGCAGCTCGGATCGAATCTCGGCCTGGGCCACGGTTACGCGGACTTCGCGGGATCGGGCGTCGTGCACGCCGTCGGCGGCATCACGGCGCTCGCGGTCTGTCTCATCATCGGTCCGCGCATCGGGAAGTTCAATCGTGACGGCTCGAGCAACCCCATTCTCGGGCACGACATCTCCGCGGTGCTGATCGGCTGCTTCATCCTCGCGTTCGGGTGGTTCGGCTTCAACCCGGGGAGCACACTCGGCGCGGCGACGAACGGCAACCTGCGGATCGGAACGATTGCCGTCGATACGATGCTCGCGGGCTGCACCGGGACCTTTGGCGCGCTCCTGTACATGTGGATCCTCAAGGGAAAGGCGGACGCTTCGATGAGCGGCAACGGGCTGCTCGCGGGCCTGGTCGCCATCACGGCGCCCAGCGGATTCGTGAGCCCGATCGGCGCCGCCATCATCGGTCTCGTCGCGGGCGTCCTGGTCTGTGTCAGCGTCGCATTCATCGAGAACGTCATGAAGGTCGACGACCCGGTGGGGGCCATCTCGGTGCACGGGACGAACGGCCTGTGGGGCGTTCTGGCGGTCGGTCTCTTCGCCGACGGGACGAGCAACTATGGCGGCGCGTGGAACGGCGTTTCAGGGTCGGTAACCGGCCTGTTCTACGGAGACGCCGGGCAGTTCGCGGCGCAGTTGGTGGGGATTTCGACCCTGCTCGGGTTCGTCTTCACGTTCAGCTTCGTGCTGAACTACGCGCTCGAGTACTTCATCGGACACCGCGTTTCGGCGGCAACCGAGTTGAAGGGACTCGATCTTCCCGAAATGGGCCAGCTGGGCTATCCGGAGTTCGTGCTGGTGCCGGAGCCCGACGTCATGATCCAGGCCGAGAAGCAGTTCGCGGTCGCCTAACAGGCAGATAAACCGGCAGGCAAGGACTGGCGCCTTGCCTGCCGGCGGCTGTCCCCCAATCCAAAGGAAAGAGCATCACCCATGAGTGAGTCGATCGTCATACGGAGCGCGGAGCTCGAAATTTCCACGGGCCCCGCCACCGCTATTACCCGTGAATCTCGTGGACTCCTGACCCGGATGTTCGCAGATCCGCATTTGCTCGAACCGGCCGAGCGGAAAACGCTCGTGGACGAGTTGCGTGCCGCGGTGGAGTCCTACCCCCAAGTATCAGACCTCCGCGTGCTTTTAGGGATGGCGCTGTGTGTGGACCTCGACGTGCAGCAGGCGATCGAGGAGCTGCGCACCGCCGTGCAGCTCGAGCCCACGAGCTACATCGCCCAGCTCAAGGCAGGAGAGTTATGGATGCGACTGCGCGTGATGCCCAAGGCCGAGGAGCATACGCGACAGGCCAGACTGCTCGCGCGCAATCCCGCGCAGGCGGAGCTGGCGCGACGGCAGGCGGCGAAGCTGCGCGAGATGATGCAGCAGGGCATGCAGCGCGGCGGCTACAAGGGCCCGTCCGCGATGCTCGGACGCCTGCGCCGTCTCCTGACGCCGAGGGTGGCGGTGGCGGAGCAGCCCTCACGGGTCTAAGGTGCGCGCGGGTCGCGCGTGAAGCTCCACTTGAGCGCCGCGGGGGTCATGAGAGACGTGCTGACCACCACAAAGACAACCGCCGAGAACAGTCCGCTGTCAAAAATCGGCGTACTCCGGACGGCCAGCCCGAGCGCCAGATTCGCATAGATGAGCTGGACCTCGCCGCGCGGCACCATGCCCAGCGCGACGGTCCAACGATTGATGGGCGCCCCAAGCGTTCCGAGCGCGCAGGCCTGCTTGCCGAGCACGGCCGCCACGAGGAGCAGGGCCGCGAGGCCAAGCACCCGGGTATCCGCGAAGGCACCGAGATCTACGCGCAACCCCGTGACGACGAAGAAGAGGGGAAAGAATACACTACCGATGGGATGCAGCAGCTCGGGGAGCGGCCGCTCGCCTCGGCTCGCGAACAGCTCGCTGTGCCCGTCCTCGAGAATGAGCCCCGCGGCGAATGCCCCGATGATCGGGGCGAGGCCGACGAGCCAGGCGCAGTAGGCGAGAACGAAACAGAATGCCAGCGCGGTGACGAGCAACAGATCGCGTGCCGCGAGCCGCGCAACCAATGCGAAGAGGGGCCGTGACGTGAGCACGCCGATGGTCAACGCACCGACCAGAAATCCGACCGCTTTCGCGACGGTCCACACGATCGCCGATCCGTCCATGGCCGTCCCGCGGTCGGCCGCGGTAATCGCGCTCGTCAGCACGGCGAGCACCACGAGCCCTACGACATCGTCGATCACGGCGGCACCCAGTACCAGGCGCGCCTCCGGAGACCGCGACCGGTCGAAGTCCCGGAACACCCGCACCGTGATCCCGATGCTGGTCGCGGTGAGGGTGGCGCCCACGAAGGCGTAGACCAGAACGCTGCGATCCGGCACAAGCAGCACGGCCGTGGCGGAACCGAGCGCCCAGGTGGCGCCGATCCCGAGGATCGCGACGGCCGCCGCTCGCACGCCGATCTTGAGCATGTCGCCAACCGTGGAGTCGACCCCGACCTCGAACAACAGCAGGATCGCTCCAAGCTGCGCGAGGGCATCGACTGTATGATCGGCGCCGATCCCCCGGAACCAGAAGTTCCCGTGGAGGCCCACGTTGCCGAGGAGAATCCCGGCCACGAGCTCGCCGAGCACCTCGGGCTGCCCGAACCGGGCCGCAAGACTGCCCCCGAGCTTCCCTGCAATCAGGATGACCGCGAGCGCCAGGACCAACGATGCAATGGAGTCGGTCAACGGACGCTCCTCACCGATACGAGACGAGGGAAGCTAGTCTAAACGCGAGTTACGGTGGAGTCAGACCGAAGCCAAACGTGAATCGATTGGTGGGATACGACGACAGCTGCCAGGTGAAGTGCGCGGCAAAGTTCAGCGGCGCGAGGAACGGCGTGAGATTGCCGAGCCCGAACCCCACCTCGGTGTAGGGATGCTGCGCGGAAATACTGGGCAGATTGGCGAGCGGCGGCGGGTTGTCGGCGCTCGCAAACGATGTCCAGAACGCGCCACCGTGGATGCTCAATGTGAACGGGAGATCCCGAATCACCGGGATGCGGCTCTTCGCGAACAGCAGCCGGTCGAAGTTGTGACGGACGGTGATCATCGCCCCGCGCGTGCCCATGTAATTCGTTTCGCTCAGCGTGTTGAAGCCGTTCCCCTGGAATGTCAGGGCCTTCATGCCGTAGTCCACCACGAAGTACCGCTGCGGGGGAACGTCCCCCGTCGCGAGACCGGCGGCCGCGACAATCGTGGTCACGCCGAGATTGAAGGTCCGCTGGCGCCGCTCGATCTGGATGGCATAGCGCTGATAATCGAAATCACTCGGAATGATCGCCGGGTCCGAAACCTCCACCTGCAAAGCGATCCGGGTGCGGTTGCGCGCATACTGCTCGAGGTAAAAGTCCTGCCCTTTGGACCGGAGCAGTGGCCGGGAGTCGTAGGCGAACGATGCCGAGAGGGCGCGCATCCGGCCCTCGAAAATGGCCGGGTTGGGGCGCTGCGGCCGTTCCACCGAGAACAGGGAATAATCGGTGATGACCGACAGGTTGGATTGCCGTGCGTCGCGGTAGCGCAGGGTGAAGTCCGTGAAATCGAACAGCTTGGTGTTGAGCGCGACCACCACCCCGTTCTCGCGGTAGTAATCCAGCGGGTCCAGCCGGAAAAAGAGCGCCCGGTACGTGGGGTTATAGTCCCGGGAAATGAACGTCGGGCGATTGAGCGTCTCGTCGTAGTAGTGCGCTTCGAGCCAGGTTCGCTGCGACTCCGAAATTCGGAATCCTCCACCCACCCGATATTGCCAAATGTCGCTCCCCGTCGCGTACCCGAGCTTTCCGTCGATCCTCAGTTCCGGACGCTTGTCCCAGATTCCGCCGGCGCCGAGATACGTCCCGTCGACCCGGTTGAAGTGGAAAAACTCGGGGTCCTTGGAGAGCCGATACGCGGTTCCCATGCCCCGCAGCACCCGGTACGACAGATCGGGCGGGAGGTTGGCGATCGAATCGATTCGCTGCCATGCGGCCTGCTCCGCGTGGGTGAGCGGGATCGCGCCGGGACCCGTCCAGCGGCTGGAATCGGGATGGTCCGCCGCGTCGTCGACGACGAGCCGGAATTCCTTGAGGCCGGCGGGCCGTGACCGCAAATCGAACTCGAATCCATCCAGCAGCGCGTGGTGCTCGAACGCCATGTGCGTCGGCACCCCCGGCAACGGGAGGATGAGGACTTCACCGGTAAACGAGATGTCATACGGCATCCAGCGGCCGCCGCCCACATCCCTGAAGCGCTGCCGGTAGCGCAGGTTCTTCGTGCCGTTCACGCGCACGACGTCGTTGCCGCGCACGTCCATCTGCAGGATATCGTACGTCGAATCCGCGATGTCGATCATGCCCACGAACAAGGGGGTGACCTGGGTCCTGGGCTCGATGCCCACCCGATAGACGCGATGACCGTCGACCTCGAGCGTGTCGAGGAGATGGTAGTCGTAATAGTCGAACGCATCATCCGCGATGGGCGAGACAATCGAGTACTTGGGGATCTCGATCCGGTCGCGGCTAAAATTCGCGAGCTCGCCGCCGCCGATCAGATTGTTGAACGCCGAGAGATTGCTCGTCTGGCGTCGGGCGATGATCCGTTCCTGAAAATGGTTCGGCTCCTCCCAATACGCCGTGGTCCGCGTCTCCGTGATGAGGAGCACCGATTGGGCCGAGTCGGGGTGCTGGTCCAAATCGCGGATGACGAATTTGACGTACGTCTCGTACTTGAAGTCGTGGGCATCGTGGAAGACTTCGTGCTTGCGGGCGATGACGCGTTGCATGAGCCGGCGCGCGAACTCGTCCACGTCGGTGACCGTGACGGCCTCGAGCCCGATTGCGACGGGCCGCAGCGCTATGTCCAGCATCATGAACCGCCCGCGCAGCGTGATCGGCAGGGTGAGCGGCTCATAGCCGATCCGTCGGACCTCGATCGTGACCGGTCCTGTCGGGGCGGTCAGCCGGTAGCGGCCCCCGTCGTCGGTGAGCGTGGACACGCCGGTCTCGACGATGCGCACCACGGCCACCCGGAGGGGACGCTCCGACAGCGAGTCCTGGACTATTCCTGTAATGACGGTCTGCGGCGCTGGCGCCGGAACGTCGGTGGGGCTCACGACAGCGTCACTGTCGTGCTGCGCCGCCGCCCGACCGGGCACACCGAAAAACAACAGGAGCAGCAGGAATACGGAACATCGGACTGAACGCGGCATGAGACGCACGCCTAATGTAGCACGTCGGCGCCACAGGAGGCACCCGCCGGAACACGGTGATCGCTATGCGGCTTCCGCTGTGTCGAGCCTCACAGCCGGATTCCCCAGCGTTATTGGGCGCGGGCATCCGCTTCGATCGCCTGTTCGACCAGCGCGACCGCCGTGCCCCCGCTCCGGCGTTGCTTCGTCAGGATTAGAACGCCTCATCCATCGGATGTAGAACCACATTCGCTCCTGCTGGCTAGTCCTTCTTCGAGAGCTGGATCACTCCGATACGCGAGGTGCCCGAGAGCGCGAGCCAGATGCGCCCGCGGGTGGAATCGACCGCGATGTTACGGACGATCGCTCCAGGAGTGGGAATCGTCGCCACCAATGTGCGGTGCGACGCGGGATCGAACGCAATCATCTGACCCGTCGACGATTCATCGTACCACACGAGCCCGTCGGGTCCGAGCGCGATTCCATATGGCGCGCTGTTCGGGCCGCCGGGCGATAAAAACTCCTGCACGGCGCCGGACCTGGGGTCGAGCCGGCCGAGGCATCCGCGCGGATAGTCCGTAAACCACACGATTCCCTCCCGATCGACGATCAGCCGCCGCGGCCGCGCATCCGGTTCGGGCAGAGTGAACAGACGCAGCGAGCCGTCGGCGGGATCGATGCGCCCGATGCGATTGGTGCCGAACAACGCCATCCAGATCGCGGGGCCGGGTCCGGCAACGAGTCCGTAGGGATGCGCGTGCGCAATGCTCAGCGGAAACACCCGGGTGGCGCCGGTGGTCGGGTCGAGCCACCCGTACAGATTCGCGCCCTGCGCGGTGAACCAGATCTTCGCGCCGAACACGAGCGGCGTGTGGGGGTCGCGCGCCCGAGCGGGCAGCGCGTATTCCCGAATCGCTCCGGTCGCGGGATCGAGTCGGCCGATTCGCCCGATCGCGTTCTCCGTGAACCACACCGTGCCCAGGGGGGCGACGACGATGCCGTGCGGCCCGGCCCTGGGCGTGGGCGTAGGAACGTCGACGACGCGCCCGGTCTGCGGATCGAGCCGGCCGATGAAACTGTTGCGTTGATCGGTGAACCAGACCGTACCGTCTGTGGCGACGGCGGGATCGTGTGGGAACGCCCCACTTCTCGGAAGCGGATACTCCGTTACGACAGGCCCCTGGATGAGCAGGGCAAGCACGAACAGCGCCGGACCAACGGGCATGTTCTGCTCATAGCGTCAGCGCGGTATGACGTCAAGCCGCATGCTGCCTTCCAGGCGTGGGAGGAAAATCCGGACCGTGTGCCACTTCCCGGCTCGCTGTACGGGGACGAGACCTGTTCTACGCAGGTTCGGGCCGCGCTCCCCCGCTATTGCGGCTGGATACAGATCGCGGTGTCCCCGTTCGACACGCCCATACTGTCCACCAGATACACACTGTGCCACGCGCCGCAACTCGAATATGCCGGCGCGTTGGGATTACCAGCGGACCCGCATGCCCCCGCGAGCAGTGCCGCGACTGTCACGACAACCCATTTCATGGCCCTTCCCCCTTCCCAAGTCGTAGGTAAGGATGCGCCAAGGGGTCTGAAACGAGCGAGAACGAGGCATGAAGGTTCTTAGAACATTTCAGCGATCGTCGCCGGTGCCGAAACATGCCGCGGCTGGTTTGCCGATCAACCGCTCGTTTGGGTCATGTCCGACCGTTGTGGGGACGAAACGGCGGCGTCTCTTCCTGATGACGGGACCGTCGCACCGAAACGACGCTCATGCTCCTCGGACTCGGAACGGGCAGGCGCGGGCCAAGGGCATGCTTCCTGCTACGGAACGCGCACGTGCAAACATCGCGTTTCGCTGCCACGAACGCCAAGCCGCGCTGGTGGGTCCCCGTCCTGGCCATTGCCCTGGCCTGGGGTGCGGCGCTCGTGGCGCCACGCTGTGCGCCTGACGATACCGACATGGACGCCGAAGTCACCGAACCGCCGCCTGCTCCGCCGCATCATTTGCAACGCGCGGCACCGCCGCACGGCACCGAATCACGAGTAATCTTGCAGCGGGGCTAACCCTTTCTTCATCTACAATCGTCTATGATGCGTGTGCCTGCCAACCTGGGGGATACCATGGGCGGTGGCATGAGCATCGAAATGTGGCTCGCCGAAGACGGTTTGCGCGTGCTCGAGAGCGAGCTGCAACAGGCAGTATGCGATGAGCTGGCGGCCGAACCACTGCTCGACGCATCGGACGTGCACGTCGACATGGATGGACGCGTGGCCACGCTGTCGGGGACCGTCCACAGCTTTCGCGAGCGGCTTGCCGCCGAACGGACCGCCCGAGCGGTTCCTGGGGTGGTGGGCTGTCATAACGAGCTCGGCATCTCGGATATTCGCTGACGCCGGGGTTGTCCTACCGCAACACACAGAGAGCGAGAGACGCGTCACGTCTCTCGCTCTCGACGTTGAAAAATGGCGCCGGTCGAGTGGACCCGGCGCCACAATTTCACTGGGAGAGGGCGGTTACTTGCCGAACACGGTCACACACCCCGTTCCTTTGTATCCGAACGCGACGCACGACGTGGTGTCGGTCGCCGTGTTCGCGACTTGTCCGGTCGAGACGCCCGAAACCGTGAAGACACGGTTCGTCTTCGAATACGCCGAGGGGGTTCTCCCTCCCGTGTTCACGACGTTCTGGATCCACAGCCCCGTCTTGCCACTGACCTGGCCAAGCGCGGTGAATCCCGCCGACGGTTGACCCGCCGGAATCGCGCCGACGACATAGAAGTTGCCGTCGCCTGGATTGAAGCTGGTTTCGTCGCTCGCGCCCACCTGCTGGATGGCCGTATTGTTGAGCACGGCCCCGGTCAGGGTGTTCACGACAACCTCATGCCCGCATGCGGGCATGATCAGGGTATGATCCGCCAGATCGAAGGACTCGTCGTTGATCATGCCGCTCTGACCGGCCGAGCCCAACTGATCGCAGCTCGGGATGAGGTATGTCCCCGCCGTGGCGCTCGTGTACACCCCGCCATACGTACCGAGATTCTTGGGATCGACAACCGCGATGTACTGCGTGGCATTCGCCGGACTGCCCGCGCACGCGGTCGCTCCGGTCGTGCCGCTGCAGGTCGGCACCGGAAAGAGGAAGCGGCCGGTCCCGCCCACCTGCGGATCCCATACCGGCGCTTCAGGCGTGCCCTTGACGTCGGTGAACGAGATGCGGCCGAGGATCGGATAGGGCGGAGTCGCCGAGATGAACGTGGCATACGACGCCTGGGTCAGTGGCGTCGTCGTCGGATAGCTCACCGCGGCCTGCGTGGCGCACGTGGCCGCATTGGCCTGACAGTACGCGAGATCGAGCGGGTTGGGCGTCTCGACCACCACGATCTTATCGTCGGGATCGTACGTCATCTCGTTGTTGCGCCCGCAGAAATGCGTCGTGGCCGTGCCCCCGTCGCACCCCGCCACGGCCAGGCTGATCGACGTATCGATCGAGAGTGAGGCAATGGTCACGACCCGCACCATGGTATTCCCGTCCGAGACCCAGATTTTCCCATTGCCGATCGGGACGAGGCTGTTCGGGCCCTGGCCATTCGTGGTGGGCGTGCCGCCGCCATAGGAGATCGTGCCCCCGCTCGCCCCCACCGCCGCTCCCACGAAACCCGGCACGCGGCCCACATACGTGTAATTCGTGGCGCTGAGCACGTCGACGCCCGAATTGGATTGATCGTCGACGTAGACACTGCCGTTGGTCGTATCGGTCCATACCTTTGCGACGCTCACGAGCGGGTTCCCTGTCACCTTGATCGCGCACAACAGCGCGAACGAGACCCCATTCGACGTGCACGGCGCAGGAGGCGTCGTCGACTGCACCGTATCATTGGTATTACAGGCGAGGAGCAGCAGCGGAATCCACCCAAAGGACGTTCTTCGCATCACGACCTCCTCAGCTCGGCTGAACGGACAGGAGGGTCCGGATCGGAGTGGCGTCGGAACCGCGGCGTCAGGGCGACTTGGGGACCCCGGGAACCGGGCTATCATGGAGCCCCAACGCATGAGTGGCAAGTACGCCAATCAGCGAAATTCCGAGGTCCGGAGGAGGTGAAACACGGTTGCGCCTTCGCTCCCCAAGTGCGTTCGAACACGTCCGGCGGTGGGGCAAGGGGCGAGCCGAAGACGCCCAGCGACTCATTGGCGCAGCCTGTTGATACAGGTGGAGCGGATGGGATTCGAACCCACGACCCCCTGGTTGCAAACCAGGTGCTCTCCCAACTGAGCTACCGCCCCCAGAGCGCTAAAAGATAGCGGGAGGCTATTGCGTGCGGGGGGAGGCTACCACGCGATAGCGTAATTCCACGGCTTGTACGCTGGCACGTGAGCGGTAGAAGCGGAGGAGGGTGTAGACGTGGGGATACTCGCGGCCGGCCCCTGCGGCGCGGCGAGCCGAACCTCTGTCGGGAGGTTCGTGCACGCAGCCACGGCGAGGAGGGCGAGGAGCGCGAGCAGCGGAGGGCGCACAATCATCACTCGGATGTCGGCTTGGTTCGCGAGCGCCGTGGCGTCCGCCAACCGCTGCGCGGCTGCTTCGCCGTCGGCGGCGGCGTGGCGGCCTCGGCGCCATCCACCTCGAACAGCGCATCCACCTTCGCTACCTCGACCCATACTCCCATACGCTCGAACGTCGCCCGGGCCTCGTCCGCCTCGGCGCGCGCATCGAACACCCGCTGGAGGGAGAGCAGCAGCTCTGCCAGATCGCGCTGCGCCGTCGCGACGAGCAGCGGTCGCTTGTGTTCCGTCGCGCGCGCGATCACTTGTCGAAACAGATCTTCCGCCTCCGCCGCGTTGCCGCCCCCGCCCCTCCCCAGCGCCAGCGCGAGAATGCGCAGGTCTTCGGCCTCGCGCACCTCGTCCTTGAGCGCGCGGTGCACCGCAATCGCCTGCTCGACCAGAGGGATCGCCGCTGCCGTGTTGCCGGCTTCCACTTCGATCTCGGCCAATCCGGCGAGCGCCTGCGCCTCGAGCTGCCGGTCGCCCAATCGCGCGGCCGCGGCCACGGTGCTCTCGGCCAGGGCCCGTGCGTCATCCAGCTGCCCCTGGTCCCGGTACGTGATCGCGAGGTTGTGCTGCGATTCGACGATGCCCCGCTCGTATCCAGCCTGGCCATACGCGTCGATCGCGGCCTCGTAGGCGAGGACCGCGCGGTCGTGATCGCCGCGCATGTTCGCGATGATGCCGAGATTGTTCGCGCAGCGTCCCACCGTCGCGACGTCATTCTCCCACCGCGCCTCTTCCTGCGCCCGCGTGAAGAAATAGCCCGCTTCGTCGATCCCGCCCCGCTCGACCGCAATCGCGCCGCAGACGTTGAGCGCTCGCACTTCCAGCGCTCGGTCGCGCAGCGTGCGCGCCCGGAGTTGCGCCACGACGGCCCAGTGCTGACCCAGATCGAGACGGCCGAGGCGGCTGTGCGCGATACCGCACAGCAATGTCAGCATCGGCGACTGCTCGAGCTCGTCCTGTGATCGTTCGTTCAAGTACGTCAAGAGCTGCACGTAGTGACCCGCATCCGCCAGCTGTTGCGCCACATGCAGCGGCGCCATGGAGCCGCGCAGCGCCTCCTGGAATGCGCCATCCCATTCGTGGCCCGCCAGCGCGCGGATCTGCCCTTCCGCGCCGAGACGCGTGAATACCGCCTGCGCGGTCCGCGCCGCCGATTGCGCCTCGCTGGTACGCCCGGCGCGGCGCAGCACGAGCGCGAGATCGCGTGTGGCTTCGGCCATGAGCTGTGCGCGGTCCTTCGGCTCGGCGCGAGCAATGACCTCCCGGAGGAGCAGCTCGGCGGCCGTCAGGTCGCCCTCGGCGGCGACCACCGCGGCCGCGACACGCATGTCCTCGGCCTCGCTCAACAGATCGGGCACGTGGCGCCGAATCTCGTGCACCCGGGCCAGCTCGCGCCGCGCCAGCTCCAGCTCGCCCTGCGCGACCCGAATCTCGGCCCGGCCCCGCAACGTCAGGGCGCACAGCGTCTGATCTCCCGCCGCTTGCGCCTCCGCAACCGCCCGGTCGGACGCGGCGAGTGCCTCGCCGAGCGTCCCCTGGTCGCGGTAGGCGATGCCGATATTGTGATGGCACTCCGCCACTCCCTGCGCCAGCCCCGCGCTCGTGAACGCCGCGAGCGCCAATTCCCACGAGCCGAGTGCCTCGGCATGCCGACCGCGCAGGCTGCTGATGATCCCCATGTTGTTGGAGCAGCGGCCGGTGGTGGCGTGATCTCCGTCGCGGCTCGCGGCCATGAGCGCCTGCGTGAAGTACTCGGCGGCCTCGTCCAGCCGCCCGCTGACCAGCGCAATCGCACCTCGCACGTTGAGCGCGTGCCGCTCGAGCGCCGGCTCGTCCTGCGTGCGCGCCTGCTGGATCGCCAGCTCCACCCACCGCAGCGCTTCTTCGTGCCGCCCCAGTCGCGCCTGGGCTGTCCCGTACAGCAGCGCCAGGTTGGGAGACTCCGTCAGCTCGCGACTGGTGCGCGTGCCCAGATATGCGACGACTTCGGCATGATGGCCGACCGCCGACAACGCGCGTGCTTTTTCAACCACAGTGGCATCGATCGTAGGGTGTAACCTTTCAGGTCACCAGGACACTGCGTACTCGGAGAAATGCGGCAGGTCGACAATGAACGCCTTGTCCTCGATCAGGTGGTCCGCAGAGATCGGTTCCCACACGCCGTCCGATCCTTCGCGGTACCACATCGACAACAGCTGGCTCTCGATATAGCTATCCGTCTCATCCACCACACCGTCACCGTTGAGATCGCCGCCGGCGCCGTCATACCAGATCTGCAGCCGGGCCGGCGTGCCGAAACGCAATCCCGTCGGCTCGAGCAATACCCCGATCTTCGTGGTATCGATGGTGAGTGTAATTAGGACCGAATCACCCTCCGCGAGCGTGCCGGAACGCGAGACAGAACGGCGGCTGGCGCGCGCGAAGCGCTCCGGCAGCGTGTGACCCGCTTCGAGCGCAGTGGAATCCACGGCGGGATCACCCCCGGAGCTCGCACCGGAATCAGCCGCCGGAACCACCGTGGAATCCGCGAGGGAATCCCCGGCGGGAACCACCGTGGAATCCACGAGGGAATCACCGCCGGCAGGCACAGCGGAATCGGGAACGAATTCCGGGTCTGAAATCGTGAGGATCAGGAACGGGTGGCTGGTACCGCCCGACACGTCCCGGTAATTCAGTTGCACCGACCGTGACTGGCCGCGCACCGCCCAGAACGAGACCGTATACAGATCGAGACTGAGCGGAGACGCCAAGGCCGCGCCGCTCGCTTTGAATTGCGGAGCGGACTTCGTCGCCCAGCGCAGGAAATGTGGGCCGGCAGCCGACGAGAGCACAGCGGCCGTAGGATGATCAGCGCATCGCGCAGTGCACAGCGCCAGCGCGAGTGCAGTCATCAGCCGGCGAAACGACATACCACGACCTCGCAGTGTGAATTCGGTGGCCACTAAGCTATCGCGGAAACCAGGGTTCGGTCAGGGAACGGCGAGCGACTGTGGCAGCTCCGGTGTTGCGGTGGCGCATCACTACCACCAAATCGTTACAACTCGGTCTCTGGCGGCAGAACAAATAGCGTGTATTTCCTCATGCATGGCGACCATGCTACCGGCCGAGATCGCCTCCGCGGCGCGCCACCACTGGTGGCTGTTCCTCGTGCGCGGTCTCCTCGCGATCGCGTTTGGGATCCTCACGCTCGGCTGGCCGCATGCGACGCTCGTCGCGCTCACCGCCTTCATCGCCGCCTACGCGCTGTTCGATGGCGTCGTGGCGATCGTCTACGCACTCCGGCTGCGCGCCATTTTCCCGCGATGGTGGATCCTGTTGATTCAGGGGCTCATCAGCGCGGCATTCGGCGTGATCGCGTTTATTCACCCCGTGCTTTCGCTGATCTTCGTCGTTGTGTGGGTAGCGGCGTGGATGGTGTTCGGGGGAGCCGCGCTGTTCATGCTCTCTGGCATGCAGCGCCGCATGGGGATCTCGAGTGTGTGGAGTACGCTGGCGGGGATCCTGTGCGTGGCGCTGGCTGTCGCCGCCATCGCTTATCCGGGCTTGACCCTGCTCACGGTGCTCGCACTGATTGCCTGGTTCGCACTAGGCATCGGAATCGTGCAGATCATGCTCGCCTTCCGCGTTCGTGCATTCGCACGGCGGCTCGTCGTCGCCTGACTACCTAAAGGTCCGCACCACAAACCCGGAACGCGGAAGCGCCCGGCGCGCCCCCACGCCTTGCGCCTGTTTCCCGACGAGGGGAAGTGTCGGTACACAGGACCGGGCCCGTTGCCTCCCTGCAGCCACGATAAGTATGATAAGGCCGGGATATCCCCTGTGTCAAGCTGTCTGTGCATGTGCTACAACATTAATAGTTCATATATGGCGTTTTAGGTGCATTTCGTGCAAATTGATTAAGGATTCACGCAATATATGCGTGATTCTATAGTCAACGCGCACCTCGAGTTTCTTGGGTGGAGGATCCATGACCCCAGTAGACGCCTTGGCGGACGATTCCGCGCTCGCGCTGATCAATCGCGTAGCCCGTCGCATCGC
>DATIWU010000072.1:0-17296 GCA_035519195.1 Gemmatimonadales bacterium | reverse complement strand
TAGACGCAAAAAAGGGGACAGGATTGACCTGTCCCCTACTCACGATTCACCGCTATGCGTCTATGCGTCGAGCTTTTGCGTTTCCTGCTTGATTGGCTCCTGTTGACCATCTTCCTTGGGCCATCCAGTCGCCGCGAGGACGATCCTGTGGTGGATCGGGTCCACCTCGAGCACTTTCATCTCTACCGGCTGATTCTCCTTGACCGCATCGGCCGGATTCTGCACGTCCGGTATCCCAAACTGCGACATCGGAATGAAGCCTTCGATGTCGTTGCCCAGGTCCACCACGGCGCCCTTGTCCATCAGCCGGACCACGCGACCGCGCATTTCGGTGCCGACCGGATACGTCTCCCCGATCCGGAGCCAGGGGTCCTCCTCGGCCTGCTTGAGACCCAGCGAGATGCGCTTGTTCTCCGCGTCGACGTTGAGAATCAGGACCTCGACTTCGTCGCCCTTCTTCACGACCTCCGACGGATGCTGGACCCGCTTGGTCCAGGACATATCGGAGATGTGAATGAGCCCGTCGATGCCGGGCTCGATTTCGACGAACGCGCCGAACGACGTGAGGTTGCGGACTTTGCCCTTGATCCGCGTGCCGACGGGATACTTCTGCGGCAGCGCCATCCAGGGGTCTTCCTCCGTCTGCTTCATGCCGAGCGAGACCTTCTCTTCCGTCTCGTCGACCTTCAGCACGACCGCCTCGATCGTTTCTCCGATTGAGACGAGCTTCGAGGGATGTCGCACGTTGCGGGTCCAGCTCATCTCCGAGATGTGGACCAGCCCCTCGATTCCCGGCTCGAGCTCGACGAACGCGCCGTAGTTCGTGATCGAGACCACCTTCCCCTGCACGCGCGTCCCGACGGGATACTTGGCGGCGACGTTCTTCCAGGGGTACGCCTGAAGCTGCTTCAGGCCGAGCGAGATGCGCTCGCGGTCCCAGTCGATGTCCAGGACCTTGACCTCGAGCTCCTGGCCGATGTGCACGACCTCGGAGGGATGTGACACGCGGCCGTAGCTCATATCGGTGATGTGCAGCAGCCCGTCCACACCGCCCAGATCGATGAAGGCGCCGAAATCGGTGATGTTCTTGACCACACCCTTCCGCACCTGACCGACCTGCAATTCCTTCATCAGGACATCGCGCTTGGTCTTGCGCTCCGCCTCGAGCAGCACGCGCCGGGAGACCACGATGTTGCGGCGGCGCTTGTTGAGCTTGATGATCTTGAACTCGAACGAGTGGCCCAACAGCTCATCGATGTTCGGGACGCGTCGCAGCGCGATCTGGCTTCCCGGCAGGAACGCATCGACGCCCATGAGATCGACCACGACCCCGCCCTTGATCTTCTTCACCAGGGTTCCGCTAACGGGCTCGTCCTTCTCATAGGCTTCGCGAATGCGCTCCCACACGCGCATGAAGTCGGCTTTCTTTTTCGAAAGCACGACCGCGCCCTCCTGATCCTCGAGGTGCTCGAGGAAGACTTCGACTTCGTCTCCTTCTTTGAGGCTGTGCGGGTCCTTGAATTCGTCGATCGCGACCGCGCCCTCGGACTTGAAGCCCACATCGAGAATGACCGCGGTGTCCGTCACACGGAGCACGCGGGATTTGACGATTTCCCCTTCCTCGATGTTCGAGAGCGTGCCCTCGTACAGCTCCGTCATTTTCGCGATTTCGTCGGACGAATACTCTTCGTGAAGATCGGAGCGGACGCGCAGTTGCGAATGAGACGAGGGAGTTGCGGCGGGAGCTTCGGGTTTTGACACAATGAGTTCCGAACTATCAACCAACATTCATTGCACCGGTTTGGTTACGGGTTTTAGAGTGATCCGGACCCCTCCATGGATCCGGAGGCCAAGCTGTAAAAGTTACCCTCGAAAGCGCTCCTGCGCCAGCCGAACAACTTGTGCCACTTGCTCTTCGAGAGACAGCGAGCTCGTATCAAGCTGCACCGCGTCGTGCGCGGCGCGCAGCGGGGACGCTGCCCGGGTGGAGTCGGCGTAATCGCGCAACGCCAGGCTCTGCGCCTCGCGGCGCACCTCTTCGGCGTCGACCGGAGCGCCCGGGTTCCCACCACCCGCCCGTTGGGCGATGCGGCGGCGGGCTCGCTCTTCGGGCGTGGCCGTCAGGAAGATCTTGAGCGGGGCGTCGGGAAACACGGCCGTCCCGATGTCCCGCCCGTCCACCACCACCCCCTGGGAATGCTCGCGCACGGCCTCCCGCTGACACCGATTTACCCATTGCCGCACTTCCGGCATCGCGGCCACCTCCGAGACCGCCTGGGTCACCCGGTCCTGCCGGATCGCTTCGGCCACCGAAACGCCCGCAATCACGGGTCGATACACGTCCTTCATAAGGACGAGCCGCACCGGCAGTGTCTCGGCAAGCGAGATGAGCGTCTGCGGGCTCCACCCTTCCCCCTTCCCTCTTCCCGACTCCCCAACATTGTCGAGCGCCGCCAGCGTCACCGCGCGATACAACGCCCCCGAGTCGAGGTGCGCCCACCCCAGGCGGCGGGCCACGGCGCGCGCAGTCGAGGATTTCCCCGACGCCGCCGGACCGTCAACCGCGATGACGCGCATTCGCGATCCGGCGCAGGTCCCTGAAGAAGCCGGGATAGCTGATCGAGACGGAGCGCCGCTCCGACAGCCGGACGTCGGCACCCGGCAGTGTCGCGAGCACTGCGAAGGCCATCGCGATCCGGTGATCCCGGTCCGTCTCGACTGTTCCGCGTGGCGCGCGATCACTGCCGACCACGTGCAGGTCGTCGCCGACCACCGCGGCCTCCCCGCCCACGGCCCGAAGATTCCGCGCGATCAGCTCGAGCCGGTTGCTCTCCTTGACCCGCAGCTCGCCGACCTCCCGGAATACGGTTTCCACTCCTCGAGCCGCGCGGCTCGCAAGGACCGCGAGAATCGGGACTTCGTCCACCAACGTCGGGATCTCCGCGGCGCCGATTTCCGTGCCGCAAAGGCCACGGGCCGGCGTCGCCACCAGGTCCGCCACGGGCTCTCCCGCCACGTCGCGCAAATTCACGCGCTCGACCTTCGCCCCCATGCGTTCGAGGACAACGAGAAACCCGGTGCGGGTGGGATTCACACCCACGTTTTCGACCAGCAGCTCTCCGGACTCGGCGAGCACCGCCGCGGCAACGAGAAACGCCGCCGAGGAGGGATCGCCCGGGACCGCGACCCGGAAACCCGGGAACCGCCGGGCGTCGGGATGGAACACAATCGCGCCATCGTGTAGCCGGACATCGAGCCCGAGGTGCAGCAACAGTCGTTCGCTATGGTCGCGCGATTGGAACGGCTCGCGCAAGGTGAGTGGTACGTTTCCGGTCAGTGCCGCGAGCAGCAGTGCGCTTTTCACCTGGGCACTCGCCACCGGCATGGTGTACGCGAATGGGTGCAACCGGCCGCCGCGAATGGTGAGCGGGAGCGTGTCCTTCTCGGGATCCTTGATACGCGCGCCCATCGCGCGCAGCGGGTCAGTCACGCGCCGCATCGGCCGCCGCCGGAGCGAGGCGTCTCCCGTGAGTGTCGCCTCGAACCGCTGGCCGGCCAGAATGCCGAGCGAGAGCCGGGCCGTGGTCCCTGAGTTGCCGCAGTAGAGCCGGGACCCAGGCGCCGACAGGCGGGAGGAGCGCACGCGCACGACGGCCCCATCGCGAACGGGCGAGATGTCGGCCCCGAGCTGTCGCATCACCCGCGCGCTGCTCTTGACATCTTCGCCGGCGAGCAGCCCCGTGAACTCGCTCTCGGACCCGGGTCGTGCCAGGGCGCTGAACAAGAGCGCCCGATGGGAAATGCTCTTGTCGCCCGGCGGCCGCACGGTGCCGTGGACCTTCATTGCTCGAGCCCCCGGCGCCATTCCGCAGCTGTGCGAAACCACTCGAGCACTCGCGCCGCATCGCCCTGCTCGAGCGCTCGGGCGAGATCGGCGAGCGGCTCCTCCAGGGCCCTGAGCAGCGGCACCACCTCGTCCCGGTTCATGAGCAGGATCTCGGTCCAGAGGGCCGGTTCGCTCGCGGCAAGACGCGTGGTGTCACGCGCGCCCGGGCCGAGCGGCGTCCGGCTGGTCGTATGCGCCGCGAGATAGCCACCGAGCAGCGACGCCACGACCTGCGGCAAATGGCTGGTCAACGCGATTTCGGCATCGTGCGCCGCTGCCGAAACCGTCACCGTCCGCGCCCCACAGACCTGCTCCCAAAACTGCGTCACGAATTTCGCTGCGGTAGCGCCCTGTGCCGTTGGCGTGACATACACAACGGCGCCGCGAAACAGGTCCGCCCGCGAGGCGCCGAAGCCCCGCGCGTGCGTCCCCGCCAGTGGATGGCTGCCGGCGAACCGCTCGAACCCGAGCGTCTCGGCCCGGGCCACGATGGCCCGCTTCACAGAGCCCACGTCGGTAATGAAGGCTTGCGGCGGTACCACGGCATGAAGCGTATCGAGCAAACTCAGGTTTGCCGCTGGAGGCGCGGCGAGCACCAGCAGCTCCGCCAGCGCGGCCACGGTGGCCGCACTCCCTGAGGCGTCATCGAGCGCTCCCGCGCGGAGCGCGGCGGCGCGTTCTGAAGGATCGGGGGACCAGCCAATCACCCGGCTCACTCCAGCCTCTTTGGCCTGGCGCGCGAGCGAACCGCCGATCGCGCCAAGGCCGATCACGCCGAGGATCCGGGGTTGCACGGCCTACAAGCTAGCCGCGCGTGAACACGTCGTAAACGACGCGCGCTTATGTCGTACGAGGGGCTGCGGAGACTACGGCGTCAGGCGCCCGCCTTGACCGGAATGACACGGGCCTGACTGTCAGCCGGCGGGCAGCTCGGACCCGCCGCGTTGCCCGTGACGAGAATGGGCGTGGGCACCCGCCGCTCGGTCACCGTGATCGGTTCGAGCATTCCACCATACCAGAGCTGCGCCGCGTTGCCCGGCTCTCGATCGACGAGCCAGAACCGGGCGCTCGGTTGATACCGTCCGAAGCCCGCCGACGCGACTGCGACATCGGCGGTGTACGCGAACAGACCCGTGACGAGAACACCAAGAACACCGCTGAGCGCGCGCATGCCAAAGCCTCCAGACCTTACGGGAACAACGGGACCCGGTAAGCGGAGACTATGACGTAGGTTTTCGAGAAAAGGTTGCAGCTATTCGGTGAGATAGCCTTCGGTCCAGTCGATCTCGTATTCGCCCCGGCAACGATCACACGTCAGGGCGCGGGGGGGGCGGCTGCTGGGTTTCAGCGCCGTGCGCTCCCGGCAGCTCGGGCAAACGGCGTAGCGGGCGCCCAGGGCACCGGCAAAGCGGCTGGCCTCTCTGGGCCTGGGAACGACCGTCCAGCGCTTCGGAGGAGTCGAGACAATCTGGAGCAGGAAGCTGGGCACGGCCTGGGGCAGGCGATTGACTTCGACGATCGCTTCAAGCCCCGTGACATGGCGTACGCGGTACCATGCCCCGCGGCGCAGGGCGCAATTGACGTCAGCTTGCAACCGAGCCCACTTGAATCCCGGCATGCGATCTCCGAGGTGAACCCTGGCAGACGGACTTCAACGCGACGGCGCGCCGCGCAAGACGACCCGGGGCCCAACATAGGGTGTTACACGGCGCTGGCCGTGACCAGAGTCACGGGTGGAAAGAGTCAATATCCATGCCGAGGGCAGGACTCGCGTACACGTCCGGGGCATGAGAAAGCGCTCCCGGGGCTTCTAGGGATGGAAATCGATCCCCCGGGCCGGGTAAGCATGGTTGGGTCGCACGCCCTCACCCGTCACCTCACGTCCGGCAAGAATCCGCTTCAATTCCGCCCGTGCCTCGCCCGCAGCGCCTATCACACTGCCGAGGCGCCGCCATCGCAGCGTGCCCGTGGAATCGATGATAAACGTCGTTGGGACGCCCAGGATCCGAAACCGATCCTGGACCACCCCCTCGGCATCATGCGCCACACTCATGCGCAACCCTAGATGCTCGGCATACCGCCGCACGACAGCGTCCCCGCCACGATCGACGCTCACCGCCAGGACGCGAACGCCGCGCCGGGCAAATTCGTCGTACAGCGAATCGAGCGTCTCCATCTCCTCCCGGCACGACGTGCACCAGGTCGCCCATACGTTCAGTACCGTGACCGGCTCTCCCGAGCCCACGCGCGCCGTGTCGCCGCGCAGCGTCGCGATCGCGTAGAGCGGCACCTGGTCCCCCAGCTCGAGCGGCTGGAAGCTGCCGCCGCCGCGCGCCGCGTTGCCGCCGCGGCCGCATCCAGCGGTGACGTAGAAACCGACCAGTATGCCCCACGTTACCACTCGCCGCTGCCGTCTCACGGCAATGCCGCGCGACGCATCAGCACCGACCACGACCCGACTCGGTTGATGAACGAGTCGGGCGCGGCGAGCGCCGGCCCCGTCTTCATCCCGGCCATCGCTCGCTCCATCCGGGTGGAATCGGCAGCGGCCGCCGCCGGCGTCCGTTCCTGCCACGCCACGAACACCGAATCGCGCGCCACAGCCACCACAGGATAGCCGGCGCTCTGTCCCGCGGCACTGAGCGCGTCGCCCGGCCCGAACTTGCGACCGCCGTCCATCGACACCTTCACGACGATCGCTGGGACCTGCCGCGTTCCGTCATCCCACGCGACAATCACTCGCTGCCGGTCATCGACCACCAGCTGCGCGTGCGCTGCCCGCGATACCCGCGCCACGCCGAGTGCCACCGGCCGCTCGAACGAGCGCCCGCCATCCCGCGATTGCGTGTAGCGCACCCCCGCTGCCCCCGGGGCGCCGGTCCACCAAGCCACGTGCACTACGCCGTCGGATCCGACTTTGATCGTCGGTCCAGCGTCGGGGCAGTAGTCCACGTGCCAGTCATCGGCATGCACCTTCACGGGGGCGGACCACGTGGCCCCGCGATCGGCGGTCGAGGCCACGACAATGTCGCGGACCTGCGTCGTGTCACCGTACCCGAAGATGCGGCGCCAGGACGCAAACAGCCGTCCGTCCGGTCCCACAGCGAGCGCCGTCCGGCAGCACGGGCACGCCGCACCCAACTCGATCGCCGTGGGTCGGGACCAGCTTTGCCCGTGATCGCGCGACCACGCTACGTAGACGTGCGACGTGTCGTGCCGGAGCGCGAGCCAGCTCAGGTAGATCGTGCCATCGGGCGCGGCGAGCAGCGCGTGATCGTCGGTCGAACCCCCATTGGCCGTGTCCGCCTGCACCGTGACGGCGGCTGCCCAATGCCGCCCGCCGTCGACGGAGGTCGCGAGCCGCAGCGTATTGGTGGGCCATTCGTGACCCGGTTCCGCCTTGGTCAGGAGATAGGCCGCGTACAGCATCCCGTCCGGACCGTAGGCGAGTTTGGGTGGTGTCTCGCCGTAGATCGTGAGCCAGCCCAGCGGATCCCGCAGCTCGACGTCGGCCGGTTGCCCCACGTCGGGACGCACCATGAGACGTCCATCGCTGCCGCCGCCCCGCGCTCCGGTCCACGCTGCGGTGACGCGTCCCGTCTGGCTTACGGCGAATGCCGGAGCGGCCCCGCTTCCCGCGGGCGGCGACAGCGCCGTCGGCGCTTGCCACTGTAAGCCGCGCGCGGGTCCCGTGCCGCCGCACCCGGCGATCGAGAAGAACACGGCGAGGCCGCCACACCACGCGCGGCTCACGTCACTGCCCCCACGCCAGCCGGGTCTGGAAGCCCGCAAAAATCTGCCGCGGCGTTCCCCGTGCATCGAAGCCGTACTCGCTCACTACGTAGAGCGCGTCGAGCAGATTTTGCACCTCCAGGAACGCCTCGAGCCGCGGTCCGATGGCCAGGGAGGCGGAGAGGTCCGCCACGAAATAGGAGTCGATCTGTCGCGTGTTGCTGATATCCATGTAGCGCTCGCCGACGTAGCGACCGCGCAAGTAGACCGACGATCGTCCGCCCACGTATCCCAGCGAGGCGGATGCCTGGTGCTTGGGCGTGTCGCCCTGGGTGTTCCCGACCACGGTCGTGTCAGGCGGGTTGTCCGTGATGATCGACTCGGTATAGGTGTAGGAGGCCGAGAGTCGCCACGCCCGGGCAACGTTCCAGCTTCCGAACACTTCCACGCCGCGCGTGCGCACCGATCCCACGTTCACGGGCTGCGTAGTATACACGGGGTCGAACGCAATCGGATTGTAGCTGATGACGTCGCTGATGTTGTTTTGGAAGATATTCGCCTGCACACTGCCTCGGCCGCGCGTGTACTCCACGCCGGCTTCGCCGCCGAGCAGCGTCTCCGGACCCAGATAGGGATTGGGGACGTTCGCGTAGCTCTGCGCCGAATACGGGCGATACAGCTCGTCCAGGTTGGGGGCGTTGAACGCGCGGTATACCGCGCCTCGCAGCGTCCAGGAGCGGCCCGCACGGTAGCGCAGCGCCAGCTTGGGACTGAGGCTCGTTTCGGTGCGATTGGCGAAGGTGGAATCGAACCCCGGCGTCCTGGAGTGATGGCCATCGTTGTTGGCCCAGCCATCGAACCGCACGCTGCCCAGCAGCTCGAACGCCGGCGTGGCGTGGTACTCGAGCTGCGCGAACGCGCCGCCCGTGAGCTGCGTCCCGCCGCCCACCTCGTGATACGCGAAGCTGTCGGGTGCCGAGTACACGTCTCCAAAATCGTCCCCGCTCACGACCCGGGTGTCCACGCCCAGCGTGGTTCCGACCCGGGCATTTGCCGACAGTGTCGACCACAATGCCGAGGCGCCGAAGAAGTTGGCCGGAGTCCGGTGAAAGTTCGATACGAACTCGTCCACGCCGCGTTCGGTAATCGGATCTGTGTTATACGTGAAGGGCACATCGCGCTGATAGAACACCGTAGCGGATGTACGACCGCCTGAGGCGGTGCGGTTCTCGATCTCCCACGCCAGGTCCAGCACGTTCTGCCCGTCATGCCCGAGGGGAGACCCCTGATTCTGATACATGTTGTAATAGTTGGCTCGGATGAACGAGGACGAGTGGTCCGAGAGGTCGGTGCTCAGTTGCGTGAAAAGGTTGAGCGACCGGCTCCAGGCGGGGATGTCGATGGGCCCGGCATCCTCCGGGACGGGGCGGATGTAGCCGGTGGTGTTGTAGTAGTTGCCGTTGACCATCAGCCGCAGCTTCGGGCTCAGCACAACGTTGGCCATCGCGTTGCCCCGGGGTGTCGAGTTGCTGCCGTAGCTCAGCAGCGCCTCACCCTGGTTGGTCGTGGGCTGCCGGGTGACGATGTTGACCACGCCACCCAGAGCGTAGGTGCCGTACAGCGACGAATTGCCGCCGCGCACGACCTCGACCTGATCCACCAGGTCTTTGGGTACCTTGAGCCACTGAATGTATCCGGAGAAGGGGTCGTTGAGCGGGACGCCATCCAGCGTGACCAGCGTCGTCACGTAGCCGCCCAATCCTCGCATCGAAAGGGCGTTCGACGTGTAATGCCCCACCACCGCGCTTTCGAACGGCACGTTGAGGCTCGGAATGGTGCGCACCACGTCGTCCAGCGTGAGTGCGGGCGTCGCCCGGGCCTCATCACCGCGCAAGATCGTCGTGCTGACCGGTAAGTCCGTCAGCGTGTGTGGCGTGCGGGTGGCCGATACGACCACCGGCGCGAGCTCGGTCGGGTGCGTCGTATCGGCAATGGCGTGCGTCGTATCCTGCGCCACGGCCGGCAGCGCCGCGCCGGCGGCGAGCGCGGCCGCAAACATGATCGAGACCAGTCTGGATCGCATGTATCCCTTCTCCGTGAGGAGGCCTGGCGAGCGCCGACGCCGTCCTCGAGCGAACCGCACGTGCATCGTGCGCGCTCGCACCAAGGGCCGGGCGGCCCGCACCGTCGTTCAATTGTCAGGAATGGCTGGGACGGAACGTCAGGCGCTGACGGGAGGGGCCGTGGCGAAGGGAATGAAGTGAGCGGCGCGGCTGCCCGGTTGCACCGGAGCGACGCGCGCCCGCGGCACAACGACAGCGACGGTCTCGACGAGAGTAGCCGCCGGTGGCGGCAGCGTGATAGTGGCCTGCGCGCAGCACGGCCGCACGCAGCAACCATCTGGCACCGCATGATGCTCCCCATGCGGCGTCCCAGGCATGCCCGGCATCCCGCGAGGGGCGCTGGGAGCCGAACCTCGAGCCTCCTGTGCCGCCGCGTCCGTTGGCGGGCAGGCCGGCGCAACGCGCTGCGTGCGCTGGAGCAGCGCGAGCGCCAGAAGAATCGACGCCAGTCGGAATGCGGGGGAGCGCTTCACGGACGGAAGATGGTCCCGGCGCGCAGCGACGTCAATCACGTCTTGTGAGCGCGGGCACAGAGCACCACCTTCCCGCGTATAAGTTTGGTTGTCGCTCGCGCCCCGCCCCGAGGTGTCATTTGTGAAACGTGCGTTTGGCTTTGCTCTCGTTACGCTCAGCGTTACCGCGGCCTGGCGGCCCGCTTCTGCGCAGGCGGTGGGGCACGTGCATCCGCGGTGGGAAATTCAAAAATTCGATTTCTCGCCCAACGGCGTGTGGAGGAACCGCGCGCGCCAGGTGGCGCAGACGCGCCGTGCGCTGATGTCGCTCCGCGCGTTTGGAAAATTGAACAGCGGGTTGGGACTGGCAGGTGCCGTGCTCGCTCAGGCCGCCCCAATCATCCACGGAACGCTGCAGGTCCCGGCGATCCTGATGGATTTCTCGGATACGCCCCCCCCGTTCCCCGAGTCCTCCTACGTCAGCGTGCTATTCGGAACGACGCCGCCCGCCGGACAACCCTATACGATCCGGACGTTTTACGAGCAGTTGTCACAGGGCAATTTCAGCATGCAAGGCCAGGTGCTTGGCTGGGTGCAGCTCGCCAAACCGGAGTCGTCCTACACCGGCGGCAGGAACTGCAACGACAACCCCTTCGGCACGGCGAACTGTAACGGGATTTTCGATTCCAACACTCCGACGATGGTCCCGATCGACAGCCTGCAAGCGGGACTGCGCGAAGCGCTCGCCAAGCTCGACTCTGCCGGGGTCGATTGGGGTCAGTTCGACAACGACGGCCCGGATGGTCATCCCAATTCCGGCGACGACGACGGCTATGTCGACATGGCGATCTTCATTCACCCAGCCGTAGGCGGAGAATGCGGCGGCAACAACAACGTCTGGTCGCACCGCTATGTGCTCACCAATCAGGGCCAGTCCGCCGAGAGTGCGTACGTTACGAAGACCCCCGCGCACAATAGCGGTTTCATCAAGGTGCGCGACTACACGATCCAGGCCGGGGTAGGCGGATCGCAGGCGTGCAACGCGTCGCAGATCATGCCGATCGGCACTGCGGCGCACGAATCGGGACACGGACTGGGTCTGCCCGATCTCTACGACACGAGATACCTGAGCGAGGGGCTCGGGGAATGGGGTCTGATGGGCAGCGGGAACTACTCGGATCCACCGAGCCCCAGCCGCATGGAAGCGTGGTCGCTTTCCGAGCTTGGCTGGATCACCGTGCTGCCTCTTACCGGCTCTGGTACGTATTCGCTCAGCCCCGCCGGCCTGAACGCCGACACCGCGTTCATCGTGCGACCGCAAGGCGCCAATCCGCGTGGCGAATACTTCCTCATCGAGAATCGCGAGGCCGTTCTCACCGATACCGCCCTGATTCGCAATCACTGTGCAATCAGCGGGAGAATGGGCTACAGCACGTTGGGGTGTGGCGGCGGCCTGATGATCCTGCACGTGGACTCGGCGCAGCTCGCGAATACCGGGTTTCACGCCGGCAACGTGGTGAACTATGGCCCGATTCACGGCGTCGAGCTCGAGCAAGCCGATGGGCTCGCGAATCTCGACAGAAACCCCAACACGCAGCCGTACCCCACGTCGTCGAACCGCGGCGATGGGGGCGATCTCTACCCCGGAGTAACCGGCAACACGGCCTTCACGCCGTACACTAATCCCGCCGCCGTCAAGAACTACGATGGCACGTCCGCCGGCTTCGCGATCGACTCGATTCGCCTGCTGTCCCCGAACGGGATCGTGTCGTTCCGACTGCAATTCCTCGCGGTCGGACAGGTGCTCGCGGCGCAGCTGCCCAACGTACTGCAGCAGCTCTTCACCGGTTCGAGCACGCTATCGGCGGCTCAGATCAGCTATATCAACAGCCTCGCCAGCCGAACGGACTCGACCCACATCGATGTGGGTTCGTTCCTGGCCTGGGTACGCTCGTCGCATCCAACTCCAACTGGCTTTGCCGCTCCACGGGTGACTGCGAGCAGAGGAATGGCCCGATGACCCGCCGCGCATTGCTGGCCGTCGTCGCGGCGGGCGTCTTGCTGAGATGCGTCAATCAACCGACCGGACCACAGGCCGGTGTTCTGTCGGTCGTCCTCAGCGCGCCCCAAAGTGGAGTGGACGGAGCGATTCTGTTCACGGTGTCGGGCCCGGCCGCACCGACTGCGTCGCCCAGCGTGGCAACTGGGGACACGCTGTGGGGTGGACCGTTTACCGCAGCCTCGAACCAGTACGTGATCACGGGAAATGTCCGCAGCGGTACGCTGCTGACCTTCGGGGTGTCGGACGTGAACCTGGCGAATCAGTACTCCGCGACGATCAGCCAGGTCGCCGCTTCGGCAAACTATTCCTTGCGATCCCTCACAGGATATTCGCTCGTCATCTCGAAATAAGGTCTCTCCTTAGAGGGACCCGAACGGAGAGGGACCGGAAAAGGAGCGAGTACATATTCGCGCCCCGTCGTGACCGCGACGCAAGTGCGTCCACTACCGGAGTCGAGCGGTCACCAACAAGCACAAACGGGGGACTTTGGTTGGTGACCGTGCCGCACCGATAGTTTTGCCACGTTCTTGCCATACGGCGTAGTCGCGCACCCCTCAACCTCAATCCTTCGTCGCCCTCGCGGACCTACGCAGAGTATTGATCATCATGCGCTAGGCCTGCAATCCTCAGAACTGGTGCGAAACTGTCGTGCCAGGCGGCGTCACGGGCGCCGGGCCCAGGCTCGATAGGGGTACGGTCACCCACTCGTCGCTCGAGCTCAGGGCTCCGATGAGAGCACCCAAGCCCGCGCCGGTCAGTCCTAAGCCTAAGGCGCCAACAGCCGCGCAAGCCGCACGATCTCCCGTGGTGGGTTCCGCGTTAACGTCACAACCCCCGGCGGCGCCTGCTAGCACTCCGAGGCCTGCGCCGACGCCCAGCCCGATTAGCGCTCCCCTGCCCGCCTTCGAGTGACGGCCCCGACTCACCTCCAGCGCTTCAATTCCCGTCAGCGGGATGCCGAGGATGTCGAACACGGGGGTCCGGGAAGGTGACTCCCGTGTCACACGTAGGTGGAGCGTGTCCTCGCTCAGCGCGTCGAAAGTGCCAACGAGCGCCCTTCGGGGGGTGGAGTTGAGCGTCACGCGGATGCGCGCACCGTTGGTGAGGAGAGCTGTTCCTTGGGCGTCGAGTGTCATGACAGTCAACCCTAGAGTGGCACCGACGAACGCGACGACTGCGACGAAGCGGATGGTGCGTGACATACAACCTCCGCTTGCACTATTGTGCAGACCGCTTGAGATGACTGTGAGGATCGAGTGAGCTTTTCGATTCGTCTCGCCAGAGTCTCGGAGCAGTTGTAGGGCATCCTAGTGCCGAGGGCAGGACTCGAACCTGCACGGGAGTCGCCTCCCAAGGGATTTTAAGTCCCTTGCGTCTACCACTTTCGCCACCCCGGCCCGCCGGAAAAGTTACCCCGCGCGCGGCAAATTGCAGAATGCCTTCAGCGCGTGAGCAGCCAGAGCGTCAACGCGCCGAGCAGCACCAGCCCGAGCGTCGAGAGCGTTTTCTCCTGTGACTCGGTCAACGCGGATGGGACGAATCGTGCGGCGGACCGGCCATCACCGTGCCATGAGAACTCGTACCGCGGCCACGGCGGCGCGAGGCGCGCAGGCACCGCGGCACTGGGCGCAGAGTCGCGCGGATCCTGAGCACGCTGCGCCCGAGCGGGCGCACTCGCCAGTACTAACAGAAGGAAGGCGACGACACAGGGGCGCATCGTTATGCAAGAACCCTACCCCACCGTGCCGCTCGGCTCAGCGCACCTTGCTCTTATTAGGCGCTGCGTTCCAGTCGCACGCCCGCCTCTGGAGTAATGAAAGCAATCGCGGCTGTTGCGCCCGCGCTACGGAGCGCCGCCGTGATCGCCCGCTCCACCTTCGCATGCGGTCCACGCACGAACACCAGCACGTCGCCCTCGAGTCCAGTGGCACGCGCCCCCGCGGCGCCGGCTCGCTTCGCCGCGCTCACCACCCGGTCCGCCACACCTGAGCTCCCCTCGTACAGCCGGCGCCAGGAGACATGCGACTCGTAGATCAGCGCGCCGAATCGCTTGTATTGCCGCGACAAGAGCAGCTCAGCGCCGAACCGCGCCCGGGCGCTCTCTCCCAAAATGTGCAATGCGCGCGACCGGAGCGGTTGGGCCAGCACCTGCTTGAGCTTCGCGAGCCAGGCCATGGGCCAGCTCGCCAGCCACACGAGCTCGGGCAGCTCGAGCTGGAGCGCGCTCAACGCTGCGGCACACTCCGCGGCGCGTTGCGCCGCGAGCTCGACTCGAGGAGCCCCACACCGAACGAGGAGCAGCTTGAACGGCAGCGGCACATGCTCCACCGCGGTCGACGCCGATTCCACGAGCAGCGCCGCATTGGGGCGCGCCAACGCCGCCACCGCGTGTGCGACCACCGCTCCGCCGGCGCGACGATCGCCCTGACCGCTACGGCTGGCCCGGAATCCGACGCCGGCGATCTTGCGGGGTGGGATCGTCATCCCGCGCAGGGCGGACAGCGCCCGCGCCAGCGCCACGTCATAGGCGGGCCCGGGATCCCCGGGAACATCGCTCGCGCTTACGTCGATGCGCACACCACCGTGGTCCATCGCGACCGGGCCTCCCTCAAGCGCCGCGAGTTCGCGCAACACGCCGGCGGCGCGCCGGCTCCATACGTCACCTGTGGCGTCGCCCGGATAGACACTGAGCACCGTCCCCCTCGGGCCAACAACCTCGATGCCGGCGCCGTCCGTCGCCGCCGCCGTGACGTGAATTCGCGGTTCGGTCGCGCACGCGAGCACCGATCCGCCGTTTTGGCCGGTCGCGTCGCCCAGCAGCGCCAAGCAATCCGGTGCCGACGCTGTGACGCGGGGCACGCGGCCGAGCCCCTCGATGGAAGCGCCGATCCTTTTTCGCTGCCGATGTTTGACTTCCATGGGGGCCAATGCTACCGTTGGCCGACCTTTTCCACCATGCCGTACATCTGCTTTCCGGAGACGATCTGGTATGCAGCGGTTTGCGCGGTACGTGTGGTTGGTACTCGCCAGCTTCCCCGCCCTGCTTAGTGCCCAAGGCTATGGCGTATATGAGTTGAGCCCGTGCACGTTCGGTCGCGGTGGAGCGGCGGTCGCGTCCCCGTGTCCTGATGCGTCCGCGATCTTCTTCAATCCTGCCGGACTGGCGGACTTGAAGGGTGGGCACGTCAGTGCTGGGGTGACGTTCATTAAGGTAAACGGCGGCTTTACCGACGACGCCTTCGGGCAGAATACCAGCCTCGACGACCCCCTCATTCCGGTCCCGGAGGTGTATGCCTCGTATCAGCCACGGCCGAAACTGGGGCTCGGGCTCGGTTTCTTCGCGCCGTATGGCCTGCAAACCAAGTGGCCCACCGACTTCGAGGGCCGCTTTGCCGGCTACAACAACATCATCCATACGTATTACGTGCAGCCGACCGCGGCCTATCAGGTGTCGAAGCAGCTCTCCCTGGGCGTGGGCCTCGATATCGTGCACGGATCGGTTGAGCTGCACCAGCGGATCGACCTGTCCACGACGCCCGTCCCGGGCTTCCCGCCGGGCACGACCTTCGGCGCGTTCGGCATCCCCTACCAGACGGACTTTGCCGACGCGACACTGACGGCATCAAAGACGGCTTTCGGTGGGCATTTCGGGGCGATCTTCAAGGTGAACGACCGGATCTCGCTGGGCGCGCGCTACCTGATGAAGGTCAACCTGAACTACTCCGGAACCGCCTCGTTCACCTCCGTCCCCACGAACCTCACGATCCCAGCCACGATCACGATTCCCGGCATTGGCACCATCCCGGCCGGAACGCCGCTGGATGGGTTTCTCGCCAGCCTGGGGCTCTTCACCGCGCCGAACGGCCCGCTACAGCCCCAGACGGTGACGGCCACGCTCCCCAATCCGGACATGTTCGTGGCGGGAATCGCGGTCAAGCCGACCGCGAATCTCATGGTGCTGGTCGACTACCAGTGGACGCACTGGGGCAGCTTCCAGACGTTGACGCTGAACTTCACGCCGACCACGGCCTTGAATCAGGTGCTGTACGAGAGTTATCAGAATACGAGCGGCATCCGATTCGGCGCGGACTGGACCCAGAGCCAACATCTGAACCTCCGCGCCGGGTATCTCTATCATCAGGGAGCGGCGCCGGATCAGACGGTCACGCCGCTCTTGCCTGAGGGGCCGCGCAACGAAGTGTCCGCCGGGCTGTCGTACAAATTCTCGCCCGCGATGAGCTTGGACCTCGCGTATCAATACATTCGGCAGGACGATCGCCGGGGCCGCACGATCGAGACGCCGAATGTTCCGCCCACGACCGCTCTGAACAGCGGCCTGTACACGTTCAGCGCGAGCCTGTTCGGCGTCGCGTTGGCGTTCGCCTTTTAGGAGGAGCGGGCGATGACGATTCGCGGACTTTCGATCTCAGCCCTCCTCGCCGCACTGGCGCTGGCGGGTTGTAACGATGAGTCGCTGCAGCCGCCGCCTGCACCGTCGGCCGGAGCGCTCTTCCAGCGCTACGTGTCGATCGGGAACTCCCTCACCGCGGGGTTACAGTCGGCTGGCATCAACGACTCGACCCAGCTCCAGGCGTATCCGGTGATCCTGGCGCACCAGATGGGCACGACGTTCTATCCGCCGCTCCTGACGCGGCCCGGGTGCCCACCGCCGTTCACCAACGTGTTCACCAATACACGCCTCGGCACCGGCAGCACGGCGACGACGTGTTATTACCGCGCACCGGGCCCGATTCCCTTCGTGAGCAACGTCGCGGTTCCGGGCGCGGCGGTGGCCGACGTCATGCAGAACACCGCCAACGCGAATCCGCTCACCCAGCTCATTCTCGGTGGCCGCACGCAGATGCAGGCGGCCATGGCCGCGCACCCCACGTTCGTGAGCGTGTGGATCGGCAACAACGACGTGCTCGGGGCATTCACCGCGCTACCCAATGCGGGGGACTCGGCGCTCATTACGCCCGTCGCGACGTTCCAGGCGGCCTATCAGAAAATTGTGGACAGCATCAAGGCGTCGGGGGCAAAG
>DATIWU010000071.1:0-3401 GCA_035519195.1 Gemmatimonadales bacterium | reverse complement strand
AGTCGCTCGAGGCCGGCGCCCTGCAGAACGACGCCGCCCGGGCCGCCGCCCACGCACGACGCGAGGTGCAGGATGCCGCCGCACAGGTCGAGCGGATCACGGCACGCCTCGCAAAGGTCGAGGAGCGGCTCCTGGCATTGGCACGAGAGCTCGAGACCCAGGAGATCGAACGCGTCCGCCTGGACGAACGGCTGGGCGGCGAGCGGGCACGGCTCGACGATCTCGAGGCCCGTCAGGAAAGCGCCCGCGAAGCACGCGTGCGGTGGCAGGTCGAAGCCGCTCAAGTCGAAGCGCGGCGCTCCTCCGCGGCGGAGCGCGCTACGCGAGCTGGCGCGGAAGCCGATGAGGCTCGCCGTCAGGCAGAGTCGCTCGCGCGCGAGCTGCTCCAGATCGAACAGGATACGAGCACGCTCGAGGGGCAGCGCCAGCAATGGGTGGATGCGCTGGACGAAGGCCGCCAGGCGCTCACGACGCTCGAATCCGCCGCCCGCGCCGCGGACCAGCGCGTGCAGGACGCCGATGCCGAGCTCGCCCGAGCGGAGGCGCAGGTCGAGCGCGCCCGCGCGTCGCTGGAAACGCTGGGCCAGGAAGCGCATCGCCTCGAGCTCGAACGATCGGAAATCGCCGGCCGGAAGCAGGCGCTCGCGGCCCGCGTGGAGGCCGAATGGCGCAAGCCCATCGCGCAGCTTCTCACCACCGCGCCACAAATCTCAGGCTCGATCGAGTGGCTGCGCGAAGAGAACGAGCGGCTGCGCAGCGCGATCGAGGCCGTCGGCCCCGTGAACGCGCTGGCGGTCGAGGAGCACGGAGAAGAATTGAAGCGGCTCGAGTTCCTCATGACCCAGCGGGATGACCTGCTCGCCGCACGCAACTCGCTGCAGCAGGCGGTTCGGGAAATCGACCAAACCGCCAAGACGCTGTTTCTCGAATCCTTTGCGAAGGTCCGAGAGAACTTCCGGGGCGTGTTCCAAACGCTGTTTGGCGGTGGCGAGTGTGATGTCCGCCTGGCGAACGAGGACACGCCGCTCGAGAGCGAGATCGAGATCCACGCCGCGCCACGCGGCAAGCGGACCCAGCGGATCCACCTGCTGTCGTCGGGGGAGCGCACGCTCGTGGCGGTGTCGCTCTTGTTCGCGATCTTCCTGGCCAAGCCGTCGCCCTTCTGCCTGCTGGACGAGGTGGACGCGCCGCTCGATGACGCCAATGTGGGGCGCTACGTCCGGCTGCTCTCGGAATTCAAGCAGCAGACGCAGTTTATCGTGATCACGCACAACCCCCGCACCATGCAGGCGGCGGATGCGGTGTACGGGGTCACGATGCAGGAGCCCGGCGTTTCGACCATCGTCGGAGTTCGCCTTTCCGAGGCGCAACCAGCTTAGCTTTCGGGTTCCATGGAGCTCGTCACGGTTGGAACAGGGACGGTCGCGCCTTCCGCCCAGCGGACCGCGGCCTGCCATTTCGTAAGCCGGGGCAACCTGCGGATCCTGCTCGATTGTGGCGCCGGCACGATGCACCGGCTCGCCCAGTTCGGGCTGCCCTGGCAGGACGTCACGCACGTCATCCTCACGCATTTCCACGCGGACCACTTTGGCGAGCTTCCGATGCTCGTCTACGCGCTGCGCTACACGAGCACCGTCCCGCGCAAGGATCCGCTCGTGATCCTCGGACCGGCGGGCACGGTGCGGTTGGTCAAAGCGCTGGCGCAAGGATTCGGTGAGTGGCTGCTCGACCCGGGCTTCCCGATCGGGATTCTCGACATCCGGGCTGGCGAGCCGTTTCCGCTCAACGCCGACGTGAGCCTCGAGGCATGCCGTGTGCCGCATACGGATGAGAGCATCGCCGTGAGCCTCACGGCGCCGGAAGGCCGGCTCGTCTATACGGGCGACACGGGCCCGAGCCAGGAGCTGGCGCGCTGGGCGGACGGCTGCGACCTGCTGCTCTCCGAGTGCTCGCTTCCCGAATCGATGGCGGTGGAGGCGCATCTCACACCCCGGCTCGCCGGCGAGCTGGCGCGCGACGCGCGAGCGCGGCGCCTCGTCTTGACGCACTTCTATCCGCCGGTCGAGACTACGGAGCCGGGCCGGGTGGCGGCGGAGCGCTTCAAGGGCCCGATATCGGTCGCCAAGGACGGCGACCGGTTCGTGATCGATGGAGGAAAAGCGGCGTGTTGATCGTGATGCGCCACGGCGCCACCGAACAGGAAGTCGCCCGGGTGGTCGCGGTGATCAAGGATATGGGATACGAGGCGCGGCCCATGCCGGGAGTGCAGCGCACGGCCGTGGGGCTCGTCGGCAACGACGGCCGGGCCGATGCCTCCCGGCTCGAAGGCCTGCCGGGCGTGCAGGAAGTCATCCACGTCACCCGGCCCTACAAGCAGGTTTCGCGCGAGTGGCAGCCCGAGTCGACCGTGGTGCGTTTACCGGGCGGTGTTTCGATTGGCGGTACCGAAGTCACGGTGATCGCGGGCCCGTGCTCGGTCGAGAGTGAATCGCAGATTCTCGAGGCGGCCCGCCAGGTCAAAGACGCGGGGGCAGCCATCCTCCGTGGCGGGGCCTGGAAGCCGCGCTCGTCGCCCTATTCGTTTCAGGGCCTCGGGAAATCGGCGTTGAAACTGCTCGCCAAGGCGCGCGCCGAAGTCGGCATCCTGATCTGCACCGAGGCGATGGACCCGGAGAGCATCGGCCCCATCTCCGAAGTCGCCGACATCATTCAGATCGGCGCGCGCAACATGCAGAACTTTTCGCTCTTGAAGGCGGCCGGCCGGGCCAGGAAGCCGGTGCTCCTGAAACGCGGGATGTCGGCAACCATCGAAGAGCTGCTGCTGTCCGCCGAGTATCTGTTCGCCGAGGGAAATCGCGAGGTCATCCTGTGCGAGCGCGGCATCCGCGGCTTCGATACCGCGACCCGCAACGTGTTCGATCTCACCGCGATTCCCGTCGTGCACAAACTGTCCCACCTCCCGATCATCGCGGACCCTTCGCATGGCACCGGGTTACGGGATAAGGTGATTCCGATGGCGCGCGCGGCCGTGGCGGCGGGAGCCGATGGCATCATGGTCGAAGTGCACCCGGATCCCGAGTCGGCGTTGTCCGACGGGGCGCAGTCGCTCTTCCCCGAGCAATTCACACAACTCATGAAGGAACTGCGGGTGATCGCGGAAGTGATCGGACGTCGTGTCGCGGAACCAGCGTCGGTCGGAGCGTAATGGGCGGATGGGCGGATGGGCGGACAGGCGGATGGCTGCTCCTGATCAGCGCGGTTTTCCATCCGCCCGTCTATCCGCCCGACCCCGGCCCCATCCTCGACGGCGCATCCGTCGCCTTCGCCCGCGTGAACACCCTCGCCGCCGGTTTCGTGCAGATCGTCAACAATCCGATGATTGACTCCCCGGATACAACGCT
>DATIWU010000070.1:0-33378 GCA_035519195.1 Gemmatimonadales bacterium | reverse complement strand
CATCTCGGCGACATGGACTTCAAGGTCGCGGGCACGCGCGAAGGGGTCACGTCGATTCAGATGGACATCAAGATCGACGGGCTCGACTTCCGGATCGTCAGTGAGGCGCTCGAGCGCGCCAAGAAAGCCCGGCTGCACATTCTGGATATCATGGAGCAGGCGATTCCCAATCCCCGCTCACAACTGTCCAAGTACGCGCCGCGCATCATCACCATGCAGATCCGGCCCGACAAGATCGGCGACCTGATCGGTCCCAAGGGCAAGATCATCCGCGGCATCCAGGAGCAGACCGGCGCGGAAATCAACGTGGACGACAACGGCATGGTTACGATCTCCGCCGTTGGCGAGGGTGGCGAGCGAGCCCGCGACATGGTCGCCGCCATCGTGCAGGAGCCCGAGGTCGGCAAGGTCTACGAGGGCGTGGTGAAGAGCACGACCGCATTCGGCGCGTTCGTCGAAATCATCCCAGGCGTCGAGGGACTGTTGCACATCTCCGAGCTGCAGCATGGCAGGACGGAGCGGACGGAGGACGTGGTCAAGAAGGGCGACCACGTGCGCGTCAAGCTGCTCGAGGTCGACGAGCGGGGACGCATGCGGCTGTCGCGCAAAGCGCTACTCGAGCCCCCAGCGGCGGCCGCGGCCGCGGAGCCGGCTCGCGCGCGGTAATGGAGACGATCCGGCTCGACCGGGAGATCTTCCAGACACGGGTCCCGAATGGCGTGGTGGTGGTCTCCGAGCGCGTGTCTCACGTGCGCTCGGCGGCCATCGGGGTCTGGGTGCGCACCGCCAGCACGCATGAATCCCGGTCCAAAATGGGCGTGTCGCACCTCCTCGAGCACATGGTGTTCAAGGGCACGAAGCGCCGTTCCGCCCAGGAAATCGCGCTGGCGTTGGAGTCCCGCGGCGGGTCGCTCGACGCATATACCTCCCGCGACGCAACCGCGTTTCATTCCCGCGTGCTCGATGCCGACCTGCCTCGAGCCATCGACGTCCTGACCGACCTGGTCCGGAATCCCGTGCTGCGGGACACGGACCTCGCGCTGGAACGCAACGTCGTCCTCGAGGAAATCAACATGGTCGAGGACACACCCGACGATCAGGTGTTCGATCTGGCGTCGGCCGCGCTCTGGCCCAGTCATCCGTACGGCTATTCCATCCTCGGGACACGGGAATCAGTGAGTAGTCTCCAGGTCGGAGACCTCCGGGAGCTGCATAGTCACGCCTACTTTCCAGGCAACTGCGTCATCTCCGCCGCCGGCAACCTGACGCACGAACAGCTGCTCGAGCTGCTGGGGAAGCAGGGGTGGTTCGATGGAACCGCGCCCGCGTCGCACGGGCACGCCAACGGCAATGGCGCGCCGCCCGTGCCCCTGGCGCCCCCGGCGCAGCACGGTGGAGAGGTCCGGTTCTCGAAGGACAGCTCGCAGACGCACATCGTGTTCGCCACGGACACCATTCCGTACCGCGACTCCCGGAAGTATGCCCTGCTCGTGCTGGCGAACGTATTCGGCGGCGGCATGTCGAGCCGGCTGTTCCAGCGGGTGCGCGAGGAGCTGGGGCTGGCGTATTCGATCTACTCGTTTACGACGTTCCATCGGCAAGTCGGTGTAACCGGCGTGTACGTCGGTACCCAGCCGAAAACCGCGGAGCGGGCGGTCTCGGCGATTCGGGAAGAGTACGCGAAGCTCGCACGCGAAGGCTTGAACAGCGCGGCGCTGGCCGAGGCCAAGCAGCAGACCCAGGGCCAGGTCATGCTCTCACTCGAAAGCCCGTCGTCGCGCATGTACCGGCTCGCGGGCTTCCAGGTGTACGAGGAGGCCTATCAGAGCCTGGACGAGGTGCTCGCGAACATCGAGCGTCTGACCGAAACCGATGTGATGGACATCGCACAGGAGTACTTCAATCCCGACCGGCAGCGCATCATCTGGCTCGGCCCGAACTGAGCCGGTGGGCCAACGCGAGGTGAGCGGGGCGGCGCCCGTCGTCCAGGTGCTGCGCCTGCCGCATCACGACGGTCTGCCGCTGCCGACTCGGCAGACGGCCGGGGCCGCGGGGTACGATGTGTCGAGCGCCGATCCGGACTTCGTGCTGGCGCCGATGGAGCGGCGCATGGTCCGCACCGGGCTCGCGCTCGCGATCCCACCAGGTTATGAATGCCAAGTGCGTCCCAGATCGGGGCTCTCCATCAGGCAGGGAGTCATGTTGCCGAACGCGCCGGGCACGATCGACTCGGATTACCGGGGCGAGCTCGTGATCGGGTTGATCAATCTGGGATCGGCCCCGGTGCCAATCGCACGGGGGACCCGGATCGCGCAGCTCATCTTTCAGCGGGTAGAGGCGGTGGAATTGGTCGAGACCACGGAGCTGCCGGTCACGACGCGCGGCGCTGGAGGGTTCGGCAGCACGGGGGCCTGATCCCCAGCGTCCATCGTCTTGTTCGATCATACCCTTTTCATTAGCTTCAGGCGCCTTAGTTCCGCGCCCGCCTAACTTCTTTCACGACGACTCGTGCCTGCACCCTGGCAGAAGTTCAGAATTGGCGCTTGGAGCCCGGCGAATGAAATTGCCGTGGATCTGGGCACCGCAAATACGCTCGTGTACGTCCGCGGCGAAGGCATCGTGTTGAACGAGCCCTCCGTGGTGGCTATCGAAAAGTCCACCGGCAAGATCAAGGGGATCGGACTCGAAGCGAAGCGCATGCTGGGCCGCACCCCGGACGGGATCCTGGCGGTCCGGCCGCTCAAGGATGGCGTCATCGCCGACTTTGACGTCACGGAAAAGATGCTGCGGTTCTTCCTCAAGACCATCATCGACCGCCACTTGTTCCGGGTGAAGCCCAAGGTGATCGTCTGCGTGCCGAGCGGCATCACGGAGGTCGAAAAGCGCGCCGTGCGTGACTCGGCGCAGTCGGCCGGCGCCAAGGAGGTCTACATGGTGGCCGAGCCGATGGCGGCGGCCATCGGCGTCGGCCTCCCGGTCGAGACGCCCACCGGGAACATGGTGATCGACATCGGCGGCGGGACCACGGAGATCGCGGTGATCGCGCTCTCCGGCATCGTGTCCGATACGTCCATCCGGACGGGCGGCGACGAGCTGGACCAGGCCATCGTGCAGTTCATGCGCAAGAATTACAACCTGCTCATCGGCGAGCCCACGGCCGAACAGATCAAGATTCAGATCGGGTCGGCCGCTCCAGTCGGCGAGGAGCGCGAAATGGAAGTGAAGGGCCGCGACCTGGTCTCGGGCATTCCGAAGATCGTGCGCGTCCATTCGAGCGAGATCCGCGAGGCGGTGCAGGAGCCGATTCAACAGATTGTCGACGCGGTCCGGCGCGCGCTCGAGATCACGCCGCCCGAGCTGGCGTCGGACATCGTCGATCGCGGCATCGTGATGACCGGCGGCGGCGCCCTGATCCGCGGACTCGACCAGCTGCTGCAACAGGAAACCGGTCTGCCCATTCACCTCGACGACGACCCGATGACCTGCGTGGTGCGCGGCACCGGCAGGATCCTCGACGACCCGGAGAAGTACCGGAACGTGCTGACCCGGTAGCATGGCACTGGGCGTCGACAGGCACACGTCGCGTGGCGACATGCTGCTGTTCGTAGTCTGTGTGCTGCTGTCGGTTTCGGCGATGGTGCTTCCCGATCGCATCCGCGATCCGATGGCGCGTGCCCTGCGGCAGACCGTACTCGCCCCGTTGCTGTCGCTTCAGGAACAGAGCCAGCTCCTCGTGGCATCATTGTCCCGCTATCAAAGCGTGGTGGCCGAGCGCGATTCGGCCACGCTGGCCGCGACCTTCGTGCCCGAGCTCCGGAGCGAGAATGCGCGGCTCCGCTCGCTGCTGGGCCTGGGACAGCGGTTGACCACCGGTTACCTCGCGGCCGAGGTCCTGCACCAGGCGCTGCCGACCGATCCGCTCACCCTGCTCGTCTCCGGCGGCAAGAAGCAGGGCGTACGACCGCTTTCCTGTGTCGTGAGCCCGGAAGGGCTGCTCGGGATCGTCAGTACGGTCGATGACGAGACGAGCGTGGTCGTGAGCTGGGCCAACCCCGAATTTCGCGCCAGCGCGATGGCGGCGGACGGCAGCGTCTACGGGATCGTGGCGCCGCACGGCGCGGAGGGTCCCGGCAGCTGGCTGCTCGAGCTGCGCGGGGTGCCGTATCGGCAGCTGGTGCCGGACGGGACGGAGATCCTGACCTCCGGATTGGGCGGGGTGTATCCGCGGGGCATTCCCATCGGCAGCGTCGTCGGGCTCGCGCGGGAGGCCGAGGGATGGGAGCGCACCTACCTGGTGCGCCCGGCCGTGCACCCGGCCGCGGTATCGCACGTCATGATCCTCACGTCGAGCCATCTCCCGCCGGACATGCACGCAGCCTTTCTCGCCCCCGACACGACGCGAGCGGCGCCGTGAGGCGGAGTGACAAGTATCGCTTCGTCGTCATCCTGGCGGGCCTCGTCGTGCTGCAATTCTCCGTCCGCACCCGCCTGGGCGACGACCGCATGGCGCCCGACTTCATGCTGCTCGCGCTCATGCTCTACGCGATTCGCGCGCAGCCAGGTCGCGCCGCCCTCGCGGGATTCTTCGTGGGGCTGTTGCGCGATGCCCTGACGCCGGCGTCGTTCGGCGCCGGCGCGCTGGCTCACACGCTCGTGGCGTATCTGGCCTCGTGGAGCAAGGCGGTGTTCTTCGCGGAAAACATCGTCGTGAACGGATTTCTGTTCTTCGCGGGGACATGGCTCCGCAACCTGATCGTCGCGCTCGCGTCGAACAAACTGCGGAGCGGCATGCTGGGGTGGGAGCTCCTCGTCTGGTCGCCGGTTCAGAGCCTCACGACCGCGCTGGTCGGCATGCTGGTGCTCTGGTTGTTCCGGCGGGAGCTGGCGGTGCGCATGGGTGACGCGTGAGCGCGTTTCAATCGCACCTCGTCGCCCAGCGATTCGGCGCGGCGCGATTCGTCCTGGGCGCCACGATGGCGGTGCTCGTGATCGCCTTCTTCCGGGCGCAAGTGCTCGAGCACAGCAAATATCAGCTGCAGTCGGAGACCAACCGGCTCCGTCCGATTCCGCTCCCCGCGCCGCGTGGGATCATCACCGACCGCAACGGCAAGATTCTCGCGGAGAACGTGCCCGGATACACGGTGTCGCTGCTGCCCGGCGACGAGAGCGCGCTGCGGGAAACGCTGGAGCGGATCGCGCCGGTCGTGAGGCTCGACAGCGCCGGGATCGAGCGGGTGCTCCAGCGGTACCGCCGCGCTCCCTACGTTCCGGCGCTCGTGCTGTCGGATGCCAAGTTCGCGGTCGTCTCGCAGCTCGAAGAGCACCGGCTCCTGTTCCCCGGCCTGCTCATTCGCCCCGAGCCCAAGCGGTTCTATCCCGACTCCAGCGTGATCGCCCACCTCGTGGGAGACATCGGAGAAGTCACGGAGGCGGAGCGCGCGCAGCGACGCTATGCCGGGATGCGGCTCGGCGCGCTGCTCGGGAAAGACGGGCTCGAGCGCCAGTACGACGATTCGCTGCGCGGCGCCGACGGGATTCGGTTCGTGGAAGTGAGCGCGCTCGGGCACGTGGTACGTGAGGCGGGAGCGGCGCCGACCCTGCCGCCCGTGCCGGGAACGCCACTCCGGACCACGATCGACCTCGACTTGCAGCGCTATATCGCCAAGATCTTTCCGGCGGGCCATCGCGGGGCGGTGTTGGCGATCAACCCCAACACGGGCGAGATCCTCGCCCTCTATAGCGCCCCCGGGTACGATCCCAACGCGTTCGTGGGCGGCGTCGATCCCGAGTACTGGCGCCGCCTGAACGAGCCGGAAACCCACCCGCTGTTCGACCGCGCGATTCAGGCCCGGTATCCGCCCGGGTCGACCTGGAAACTGGCGGTTGCGGCGATGGCCTTGAAGCGCGGCCTCGTCACCCTGAACAGCCACATGCCGATTCCGTGTCGCGGCGGTCTGCAGTACGGCAATCGGTTCTTCCGCTGCTGGTCCGCGGAAGGCCACGGCGATCTCACGCTGACCGACGCGATCGCGCAGAGCTGCGACGTCTATTTCTACCAGCTCGGCCTGAAAATCGGCCTCACGTCGCTGCTCGAAGATGCCAACGCCTGGGGCTTCCGATCGCCCACCGGGGTGGACTTGCCCGGCGAGATCCGTCCCGATTTCCCGAGCGGCCCGGAGTACTACGACCGGCTGTATGGGCCGCGCCGCTGGACCGCCGCCGTCACGCTCAACCTCGCGATCGGGCAAGGGGAAGACGCGCAGACGCTCATCAACATGGTGCGTTTCTACCAGATGCTGGCGAGCGACGGCCGCGAGCGGGTGCCGTACCTGGTCCGTCCGCCCGCCGCGAGCGACGTCAATCTCGGACTCACGCCGGATCAGCTGGCCGGCCTGCGCCAGGCGATGATCAGCGTCGTGGAGCGGGGCACGGCGCGGGGCTCCGCGATCCGGTTCAGCACGGTGATCGCGGGCAAAACCGGGACCGCGCAGAATCCGCACGGCCCGCCGCACGGGTGGTTCATCGGGTTCGCCCCCGCCGACAAACCCCAGATCGTGGTGGGGGCGATCGTCGAGTTCGCACGGGAAGGTCCCTATGTCGCACCGCTCGTCACGCGCGTGATCGCGCGGTACATGGGCGCCGATTCCACTGTGGCGCCCGAGATGCAGATCAAGCTGCCCACCGACACGGCGCCGCATCCCATGGAGCTCCTGCCCGGTACTGGCACGGATTCCGTCGCGCCGACGCCGCCGCCACCACCAGCCGACGTACCCAATGCACCCACCCCTCCGGGAACTCGATAAGTCGCTGCCGGTCACGGTCGCGGTGCTGGCGCTGTACGGGCTCGCCGCGGTGTATTCGGCCGGTCAGACCGATGTTCCGACGTTTGCCACGGCGCTGTGGGAACGTCAACTCATCTGGCTCGCCGTCGGGGCGATCGTGGGGTTCGCCATGTTCCGGGTCTCCCCGCGGCTGCTCGAATGGGCCACGCCGTACGCCTATGCCGTCAGCGTGGTCCTGCTCGCGCTCACCCTGGTGATCGGTACCGGCGCGGGGACGGCGGCGAGCAGCCGCTCCTGGATCGGGATTGGGGGTGTGCGCATCGGGCAGCCGTCCGAGCTGGCCAAGATCATCGTGGTGCTCATGCTGGCGCGGTGGCTCGCGGGTCGGCGGGAAGGCCCCAGCACGCTGCGCGAGCTGATCGTGCCGTGCCTCATTGCCGGCGTGCCCGCCTTCCTCGTATTCCTCGAGCCGGACCTGGGCAGTGCACTCGTCTTCGTGGCCATCCTGTTCTGCATGTTGTACTGGGGCGGTACCAAGCCGACCACGCTCGTCTTGCTCGCGTCTCCCGTGATCGGGTTGGTGCTCGCCTTCTCAACGGTGGCGTGGGGTGCCTGGATCGTCGTGCTGTTCGGGCTGCTGCTGTGGTGGCGCCCGTATGTCTGGGAAGGGCTTGCCGTGATGCTCGGGAACGTCGTGATGGGCATCGTGGCATTACCGTTCTGGAAGCACCTCGCGCCGTATCAGCAAAACCGGCTGCTCGCGTTTCTCAACCCGGAGGTCGACCCGCGCGCCACCGGCTGGCACGTCATTCAGTCGAAAGTGGCGATCGGCTCGGGCGGTTTTCTGGGGAAGGGATTCACCCTCGGCACGCAGAAACGGCTCGCGTTTCTTCCGGCGCAGCCGACGGATTTCATCTTTTCGGTCGTTGGCGAGGAGCTGGGATTCGTCGGCGTCGTGGTGGCGCTGGCGCTATTCGCCGGGATGCTCACGATCCTGCTGCGCCTCGCCCGGCGGGCGAGCGATCCGTACGCGAGTCTCTGCGTGTTCGGATGCGCTGCCATGCTGTTCACCCACATCGTCGAGAACATCGGCATGACGGTGAACCTGCTGCCGATCACCGGCATCCCGCTGCCGTTCTTTTCGTACGGCGGATCGTTTCTGCTCACCTGCTTCATCGCGATCGGGATCAGCCTGCGCGTCAGCTGGGAATCCCGGCAGTCCGGCTATATCGATCTGTAGCATCAACTTAGGTTGCAAGGCCTAGCGAGAAGCCTCCGGCCGTCCCAAATTGTCGCCTTCACACACCATCGCCATGGCCCGAATGGCTTGGTTCAAAAAGGAACGTAAGGCGCGCACCGCGGAACGCGTCCGGCTCGAGATTCCCGCCGACGCGTGGGAAAAGTGCGACGAATGCGGCCATACGGATATCAAGGACCGGTTCATCCGGGCCTTGAACGTCTGCCCCAATTGCGGGTTCCATCGGCGCATCAGCGCCCAGGATTACATCGACGTGCTGGTGGATGAGGGTTCCTGGCACGAGCTCGATACGGAGCTGCGCTCGGCCGATCCGCTCCAGTTCGAGCAATATCGTGAGCGACTGGAGATCGCGGTCAAGAAAGCGGGCCCGCTCGAGGCGGTGCGCACCGGCTTCGCGCGCATGGACGGAATGCCGGTCGACCTGGCGGTGATGGACTTTGGCTACATGGGGGGGTCGATGGGGTCGGTGGTGGGCGAGAAGATCGCCCGGCTGACCCGCCGGTCGGTGGCCCGCAAGGTACCGCTCATCATCGTTTCCGCCTCGGGCGGCGCGCGCATGCAGGAAGGCGTCCTGTCGCTGATGCAGATGGCCAAGACCTCGGTCGAGATCGCCCGGCTGCGTGAGGCCCTGGTCCCGTTCATCTCGATCCTGACCAATCCCACGACCGGCGGCGTGTCCGCATCGTACGCCATGCAGGGGGACGTCATCCTCGCCGAACCGGGAGCCGTGGTGGGGTTCGCGGGGCCGAGAGTCATCAAGCAGACGATTGGCCAGGATCTCCCCGAAGGGTTTCAGACCGCGGAATTCCTCCTCGATCACGGCATGGTAGACATGGTCGTCGCGCGCAGCGACCTGCGCGACACGACCGTGCGGCTGCTCCGCTACATGGAAGGCGGCCAGCCGGCGGAGGCCGCCGACTGAAGCGGCTGTCGTTCGAGGACGCAAGCCAGTTCCTCTTCTCGCGACAAAGCGGTCGTATCAAATGGTCCCTCGGTCCAACCGAGGCCCTGCTCGACGTCCTCGGTCATCCTGAACGACAGTTTCCCATCGTTCATGTCGGCGGCACGAACGGCAAGGGCTCGACCTGCGCGTTCATCGCGGCCGACCTTGCCGCGCGGGGATTCAAGGTGGGCGTGTACACGTCGCCGCATCTCGTGTCCGTCCGCGAGCGCGTTCTGGTGGACGGCGTTCCCATTGATCCGGACGCGTTCGCCGAATGGACCGCGTACTTGAAATCGCACATCGAGCGGGTGGAGGCCAGCTTCTTCGAGGCGACGACGGCAATTGCCTTCGCCGACATCGCCGCCCGGGGCGCGGACATCGGGGTGATCGAAGTGGGCCTGGGAGGCCGGCTCGACGCCACGAACGTAGTCCGGCCGCTCGTCTCGGTCGTCACGAAGATCGCGCGCGAGCATACGGACTATCTCGGCTGGGAGCTGGAATCGATCGCCCGTGAGAAAGCCGGCATTGCGAAACCGGGCGTCCCATTCGTGACCGGCGAGCAGGATCCCGGGATCCGGGACGTACTGGTTCGCGAGGCTCGGGGACACGGCGCCGAGCCGATTGTGCCCCTCGACTGGCGAGCGGGTCATGACGAACCGGTGGGGCCCCTCGGGCTGTTGGGCGCACACCAGCGCGTGAACGCGCGAGTGGCGCTCGCCGCGCTCGCGGCGTTACCGGCGCCATTTGCCCCCCCGCAGATCGCGGGTCGCTGGCCGCGCTCGTTCGCCGAAGTGTTCGTGGCGGGGCGGTTCGACGTGCGGGGGCGCTGGATCTTCGATGTCGCGCACAACCCGGACGGGGCCGGCGTGCTCGCGGACACGCTGCGCGACTACAATCCGCCGGGGCCGAAACACGCGCTGGTGGGAGTCCTCGGAGACAAGGACTATCTGGGGATGATTACGGCGCTCGCCACGCAAATCGATCGCTTCGTGTTCACGATGCCGGGGACGGCCCCGGCCAAGCGGCGCTGGAGCCTCGAGCGGCTCGCGGCGGAGCTCGCGACGCGAGCGGTGCCGGCGCAGTTCGAGCCCGATTTCGATACCGCGCTCGAGCGGGTGCAGGACGGCGCCGAGACGATCGTCGTCACCGGATCCTTCCACACGGTGGGAGATGCACTCGCGCGCTTGCCCGGGTTTGCGCCGGTCGGCTAGATTCGCGCGATGCCAGCACAGGCCCTACCGGGCTTTCGCGATTTCTATCCCGATGATCTTGCTCTCCGCAACCATATCTTTGCCGCCTGGCGCCGCGTAGCCGCCCGTTACGGGTTCCAGGAGTACGACGGACCGCCGCTCGAGTCGCTCGACCTGTATCTCCAGAAGAGCGGCGACGAGATCGTCGGGCAGCTGTACGAATTCACGGACAAGGGCGAGCGGCGGGTCGCGTTGCGCCCCGAAATGACGCCCACGCTGGCGCGCATGGTGGGCGCGAAGGCCCAGGCCCTCAAGAAGCCGATCCGGTGGTTCTCCATCCCCCAGTTATTCCGCTACGAGCGGCAGCAGCGGGGGCGGCTGCGGGAGCATTTCCAGCTCAACATGGACGTGATCGGCGAACCGGGGCCGCTCGCCGATGCGGAGCTGATGGCCGCGGCGCTCGATATCATGCGCGAGCTCGGGCTCAAGGCAGGCGACGTCCGGCTGCGACTTTCGGATCGGCGGGTGCTGCGGCCATTATTGCTCGGCCACGGCGTCACCGAGACCGAGCTGCCCCTGGCGTTCGCCGCCCTCGATAAATTCGAGCGCGAGCCGGGTTTCGTCTCGAAGCTCCTGCCGGCCAGGGCTCAGGCGGTCGAAGCCATCGCGCGCCTGTCGGGGATCGATGCGGTGCAGGCGGCGCTGCGCGAGGTGAAAGCCGATGCGCGAGCCGGCGAGCCGCTTGCCGAAGCGGTGTGCGCGCTCCAGGCGATGGGCCTCGGCGAGTTCGTCGATGTCGATTTGACCATCGTGCGCGGGCTCGCGTACTACACGGGCATAGTATTCGAGCTGTTCGATGCGAGTCGCGCGCTGCGCGCCATCTGCGGCGGCGGACGCTACGACGATCTGATCAAGCAGGTCGCGGGCGTAGACCTCCCATGCGTGGGGTTCGGGATGGGTGACGTCGTGATCGGAGAATTGTTGCGCGAGCGCGGGGTATCGACCGAGACACCGGGACGGCTGGACGCGTTCCTGGTCGCCGTGTCGGGCGAGGATGTGCCGGCCGTGCTCGCGCTGGCCCACGTCCTCCGGGACCAGGGCTTCGCCGTCGAGTACGGACTGCGCCAGGCCGCGATCCGGAAGCAGCTCGAGCTGGCGGTGGCGCGCGGTGCTCCGCGCCCCGTGATTCTCGGGCCCGACGAGCGCACAGCGGGGGTCGCGGTCGTCCGCGACCTGGGCGCGGGCACCGAAGCGCGCGTGCCGCTCGCGAGCATCCGGGCAGGACGGTTTCAATGACGGCGACGAAAGCGCAAAGGATCACCTCCCGCGCCCAGGACTTCAGCGAGTGGTACAACGACGTGATCATGCAGGCCGCCCTGGCCGACTACTCCCCGGTGCGGGGCTGCATGGTGATCCGGCCGCTCGGGTTCCGGTTGTGGGAGCTGATGCAGCGCGCGCTCGACGACATGTTCAAGGTGACCGGGCACGAGAACGCGTATTTCCCGCTGTTCATCCCCCAGAGCTTTCTGGCGCGTGAGGCGCAACACGTCGAGGGGTTCGCGAAGGAAGTCGCCCTCGTTACGCACACGCGGCTCAAGGCCACCGGGAAGACCGGCGCCGAGGCGATCGCGGTGGACCCCGAGTCGAAGCTCGAGGAGCCGCTCGTGGTCCGCCCGACGTCCGAGACGATCATTTACGCGATGTTCGCGAAGTGGATTCAGAGCTATCGCGACCTGCCGCTGCTCCTCAACCAGTGGTGTAACGTCGTGCGCTGGGAGCTGCGGACGCGAATGTTTCTCCGCACGACCGAATTTCTCTGGCAGGAGGGGCACACGGCGCACGCCACCGAAGCCGAGGCCGAAGCCGAGGCGCGCCAGATGCTCGCGGTCTATCGCAAGTTCCAGGAAGAGTGGATGGCCATGCCCGTGCTCACGGGCAGGAAAACGGAAAGCGAGAAGTTTGCCGGCGCGCTCCGTACCTATGCCGTCGAAGCGCTGATGCAGGACAACAAGGCGCTGCAGGCGGGGACGTCGCACAACCTCGGCCAGAATTTCGCCAAGGCGTTCAATGTCCAGTATCAGACGGCGGCCGGGGGGCTCGAGTACGTCTGGAATACGTCGTGGGGCGTGTCGACCCGCATGATCGGCGCCCTCATCATGACGCATTCGGACGACAATGGGTTCGTGTGCCCGCCCAAGCTCGCGCCGGTGCAGGTGGTTGTGGTGCCGATCTGGAAATCCGACGAGGAGCGCCAGGCCGTGCTCCAGGGCGCGGTCCGCGTGAGGGACGAGCTCAAGCAGGCCGCCGTTCGGGTCACGCTCGACGACCGGGCCGAGGTCAAACCCGGCGCGAAGTATTTCGAGTGGGAGGCGAAGGGCGTGCCGCTGCGGCTCGAGATCGGCCCGCGCGATCTGGCCGCGGGGCAGGTGATTGCCGCGCGGCGCACGGGCGGGAAGGCGCCCTTGAAGCTCGAGGATATCGCGCCCCGGACCCAGGCCGCGTTGAACGAGATCCAGGCGCTGCTGTACAAGACCGCCCGCGACCGGCGCGAGACGAATTCGCGGCGCGGGCTCTCGAAGGCGGAATTTCTCGCATTCATGCAGCAGGGCGGGGGATTCACCTACGGCGGGTTCTGCGGATCCGAGACCTGCGAGGCGGAGATCAAGCAGGCCACGGCGGCGACGATTCGCGTGCTGCCGGATCCGGAATTCCGCTCGCCGATTCCTCCCAAAGCCTGCATGTGGTGCGGTGCCCCCAGCATCGCGGAAGCGGTGTGGGCGCAGGCCTACTAGCGGGCGGCGCCGCCTTGGGGTTCGACCCGGCGCTGCTCCGCTCGATCGCCGAGCGCGTCGGCACGCCGGCCTACATCTACAGCGCCAACCTGATTCGGGCGCAGTTCCACGCCCTCGATGACGCGCTGCGCGACATACCGCATCGGATCTGCTACTCGGTCAAGGCCAACAGCAACCTTGGTGTGCTGCGGGTGCTGAAGAGCCTCGGCGCCGGGGCCGATATCGTGTCGGCGGGCGAGTTGAAGCGCGCGCTCGCGGCCGGTTTCGATCCCGATACGGTCGTCTTTTCTGGCGTCGGGAAGACGCCGGCAGAGCTGCGCGAGGCGATCCGGGCACGCGTCGGCTTCCTCAACGTCGAATCGCTCGAGGAGCTCGATGCCGTGCTGGCGGCCGCGCGGGACACCGGTCAGACCGCCTCGCTCGGCATTCGGGTCAACCCCGATGTCGCCGCCGACACGCATCCCTACACCAAGACGGGCGAGAAGACGGCGAAGTTCGGCGTACCCTTCGACGAAGTGGTGGGACTCGCGCGGCGCGCCGCGACCCAGCCGTCACTGCGGCTCCGCGGGCTGGCAATGCACATCGGGTCGCAAATCCACGACGTCGAGCCGTACGCGCGCGGGACGGCAAAGCTGCTCGAGCTGGTCGCGGCCATTCGCGCCTCCGGCATCGCGACCATCGAGGCGCTCGACGTCGGCGGCGGCCTGGGCGTGCGCTATCATAACGAGAAGGCGCCGAGCCCGGCTGCGTTCGCGGCCGCCGTAGCGCCCAAGGTGAAGACGGCGGGCCTGACCCTGCTGTGCGAGCCAGGACGGTATCTCGTCGCGAATGCGGGCGTCCTCGTCACGCGCGTGTTGTACCGCAAGCATGCGGGCGGCAAAGAGTACGTCGTGGTGGATGCGGGGATGACCGATTTTGTCCGACCGAGCCACTACAATGCGTATCACGAGATCGTGCCGCTCGGCGCCAGGGCGGCGGCCGAAGAGACGGTCAACGTCGTCGGGCCAATCTGTGAGTCGGGAGATTTTCTGGCGCTCGACCGCACGCTCCCCGTGGTGCAGCCGGGCGAGTATCTCGCGGTGCTCGGCACGGGCGCGTACGGCTTCGTGATGAGCTCGACCTACAATGCCCGGCCCCGGCCTCCCGAGATCCTCGTGGACGGCGAGCGCTACTATGTGGCGCGGCAGCGGGAGACGCTCGAGGATCTCCTGCGAGGCGAGGTGCTCGAGCCGACGACGTGGTACAAGGCATGAGCGCGATCCTTATTCTCGACTACGGCTCTCAGTTCACTCAGCTCATCGCCCGGCGGGTACGAGAAGCGCATGTCTACTCCGAGATCCACCCCCCCACCCGCGATCTCGGTTTCATCGAGCGCTTCGCCCCCGCGGGGATCATTCTCTCCGGCGGACCGAATTCGGTGTTCGATGCCGGCGCGCCCACGATCGATCCCAAGCTGCTCGATCTCGGGATCCCGGTGCTGGGCATCTGCTACGGCATGCAGCTCATGGCGCACGTCTCGGGGGGGAAGGTCGAGCCGTCTCCCGAACGGGAGTATGGGCGCGCCGAGATCACGGTGCGCGATGCCAGCGGCATCTTCCTGGGATTCGATCCGGGAACGTGCATGACGGTGTGGGCCAGCCATGGGGACCGCCTGAACCGTCCGCCTCCCGGATTCCGGATCACCGCCGTGAGTGCGAATGCGCCCGTGGCCGCGATGCAGCACGAATCGAAGCCACTCCACGGCTTGTTGTTTCATCCCGAAGTCGCGCACACGCCGCGGGGCGGCGAGCTGCTCGAGAACTTTCTGTTCGCGATCTGCGGATCGAGTCCCGACTGGACGCCCGGCCAGTTCATCGAGCAGGAGGTGGCGCGCATCAAGGAGCGGGTCGGGCCGAACCGCAAGGCGATTTGCGGTCTCTCGGGCGGCGTCGACTCCGCGGTCGCCGCCACGCTGGTGCAGCGAGCCATCGGCGATCGCCTCACCTGCATCTTCGTGGATCACGGCTTGCTGCGCGAAGCCGAGCGCGAGCAGGTGGAGCGTACGTTCCGGATGCACCTGGGGATGGACCTGCGCGTGGTCGACGCGAGCGCGCGGTTTCTCGCCGAGCTGCAGGGCATTGAGGATCCCGAAGAGAAGCGGCGCCGGATCGGCCACACGTTCATCGATGTGTTCGAGGACTCGGCGCGGCACGTGATGGGCGACGTCGGATTTCTGGTGCAGGGCACGCTGTACCCGGACGTGATCGAATCGTCGTCACCGCGCGGCGGACCCTCGGTCACGATCAAGACCCATCACAACGTCGGTGGGCTGCGGCCGAACCTGCCCTGGCAGTTGATCGAGCCGCTGCGCGAGCTGTTCAAGGATGAAGTGCGCCAGGTGGGACGCGAGCTGGGCCTCCCGGAAGACATCGTGGGCCGCCACCCATTCCCGGGCCCGGGCCTCGCGATTCGCGTGCTGGGCGCGGTCACGACCGAGCGCCTCGACCTGCTGCGCCGGGTGGATGCGATCTACATCGAAGAAATCCGCGCCGCGGGGCTGTACGATCAGATCTGGCAGGCCTTCGCGGTGCTCTTGCCGATCAAGAGCGTCGGCGTCATGGGCGACGGCCGCACGTACGATCACGTGGTCGCGTTGCGGGCCGTCACGAGCCGCGACGGCATGACGGCGGACTGGTTTCCGTTTCCTCATGAGGTGCTGGGAGAGATTTCGACGCGCATTATCAATGAAGTGAGAGGGGTGAATAGGGTTACCTATGACATCAGTTCGAAGCCGCCCGCGACCATCGAATGGGAGTGAGCCGTGGCAGGATACGGCGTATGGGATGACCGTGCGGCAGCCTTGGAGTACGTCGGAGACAGCGAAAGGAAGGCACTACGCGAAAGCCGCGTTCACTGCACTCGCTTGGCGGTAGCCACAACGCATCACACGCTAGATGTTCTTCTCCTGCAACAACTCGAGAAATTCCGCCGGCTTCTGCAATCCCGCCAGCTTCTCCGGAATATCCGGCTCTTTGGCAAACTGCGCGATCTTGCCGAGCACCGGCAGATACTGATTCGAGACTTCGAGCGGCGGGGCCACGATCAGAAAGAAGAAAAGCACCGGCTTCCCGTCGATTGCGGCGAAATCGATGCCGTCGAGCTTGCGCCCGAACGCCACCCGGAGCCGCGTCACCACCAGGGAGCGGCAGTGCGGGATCGCGATATTTTGGCCGATGCCGGTGGACCCGAGCGTCTCGCGGCGCTTGAGCATCTTGAAGAGCGTGGCATCCGACTTCTCGTCGAGCTTGAGCAGCCCGACGAGCTCCTTCAGGACGGCGTCCTTTGAGGTGCTGTCGAGGTTCAGCTTGATCGCGTCTTCGGAAAAGAACTCGCGCAGCTGCACGGACGGAAGGCTCCCTTTCGTGACGGGCGCAACGTAATGACGCCGTACCCGTCACGCAAAGGGGAGTGCGTTACCGCGTGGCGGTACTATCCGCGCTCGGCGGCGGCATGACGATATACCACGTCGTCGTGGGATCGACATGCAGTGCCGCGGTATCCGTGGTCCACCCGGTGCCTCGGGTGGCCACGCTGACGCGTGAACTGGGGACACTTTTCCGCATCAGAAATCCTCTGATCGCGTTCAAGCGCGTGGACACCAGCATCGAATCCTTGGAGCTACCCATGTCCAGGACGACGATATGAACCATCGGCGTCTTCCGCGGCTGCTTCAGGTACTCCTCCATGACCGACTTGCCCGAATCGGTAAGCTGCGCGTTCTCTCCGTGCCAGAAGATCATGGTCGTGTCGGACGACGGCTGCTGTGCGACGCCGTGGCCCGCTGCGCAACACAGCAGCATGGCCGTCACGAGGCGCGTTACAGGCATCGCATGCCCGCTACTTCGCCTGCTTCGCGATCATGTCGGGCGATGGCAGCACGAACACCGTGGTGTGCTTCGGATCGTACGGCCCCGCGGCCCAGTGATCCGTGACCCACGGCGAGGCGCGCGTCCCGATGTCGATGCGCGTATCCTTCACGCCCTTGGTCACGAAGTATCCCTTGAGGGCGTACAGCCGCGTAAACACCAGCATCGAATCCTTCGAGCTGCCGTAATCGAGAATCACGATGCGCATTGCGGCATCCTGGCGGATGGCCGGCAAGCGGCTTTCCAGGATCGATTTCGCCGAATCCGGCAGCTGCGCATTCTCGCCCTTGAAGAACAGCATGTCGGTCGACACAGCGGCCGGCGGCGCGGGCGGCGCTGCCTTCTCCTGGGCGGGGAGCACCGTCGCGGTGAGTGCCAGCGTGCCGAGCAACACGGCCAGTCTCTGCATGATTGACCCCCTGGTGGTAGTACCGCATTTCGCCAGTCCTTAGCGAGCGAAAGCTGCACGGCTCAGGGCGCCGCGGGGTATGCGACGAAGGGGAAATGTGCTTAGGTTCGTCCCATGACGTTCCCGTATCCTGTGGCGCACGATGTGGCGCTGTTCCTGGCCCCCATGGCCGGAGTGTCCGAGTCGCCGTTCCGGCTCTTGTGTCGCCGCTTCGGAGCCGACGTAGTGGTTTCGGAATTCATTTCGTCCGTTGGAGTTGCGCGCGGGATCGACCGCGTGGTAGCGGACGGGAAGTTCGACGCCGCGGAGCGTCCCTACGGCATCCAGCTCTACGGAGCGGAGCCCGAGACCATGGCCCGGGCCGCGGCGCTCGTGACCGAGCTGTTCGCGCCGGACTTCCTGGACATCAACTTCGGCTGCCCGGTGAAAAAGGTGGTGCGGAACAACGGAGGGTCGGGTTGCCTCAAGGATCTGGGGCTGGTGCAGCAGATCATCCGCGCCGTGCGCGCGGCCACCGACCGTCCCGTCACCGTGAAAATCCGCAGTGGCTGGGATGACGCGAGCCGCGACCCACTTACCATCGCCCTCGCGTGCGAGGACGCCGGCGCGCAGGCGCTGACGCTGCACGCCCGTACGCGCACGCAAATGTTTACGGGGAAGGCGAACTGGGACGAGATCGCGATCCTGGTTGGGCGACTCCATATCCCCGTGATCGGCAACGGCGACATTCGCACGCCGACCGATGTCGTGGCGATGCACCGGCACACGCGCTGTGCCGGGATCATGATCGCCCGCGGCTCGTTCGGAAATCCGTGGCTGTTCACTCAGGCACGGGCGCTGCTCGCCGGTGCGTCGGAGCCCGCACCAACGACCGAAGAGCGCTTCGCAACCATCCTCGAGCATGCGCGGCTCGCGGCCCGCTTCCAGGGCGACACGCGGAAGACGGCCGTCGAGTTTCGCAAACACCTCGGCTGGTACACGAAAGGGCTGCCCGGAGGCGCGGCGCTGCGCGAGCAGCTGTTCCGTATCGAGTCGCTCGACCAGGCGGCGGAGATCCTCGAGGGCTTTCTCGCGCGCGAGCCCGAGACCGCCATGGTGACATGAATATTCCCGATCCCACTGACTGGGGGCGTCTGATCGAGCGCCTCTCGTTTGCCACGATCGATCACCTCCGGCCCGAAACGCAGGGACATCAGGAGGTGATTTTTTGTTCGGGCAAGACGCCGGAGCAGGTGGTCGCCATCGCGGAGCGACTGGTCGAGCGCGGCGGTCACTTCCTCGCGACCCGCGCGGAGCCGGCGCAGCAGGACGCGCTGGCCGAGCGCTTTCCGCGCGCGGACGTGAACGGCCTCGGCCGCACGGTGTACTTGAGCCCCGATCCCGAGCCCGCGATCTCAGGGCGCGGCACGATCCTCGTCGTGACCGCCGGAACGAGCGATCTGCCGGTCGCCGAGGAAGCGGCGGTGACCGCACGGGCGTTCCGGAATCGCGTGGAGCGGCTCACGGATGTGGGCGTGGCCGGGATCCATCGCCTGCTGACGCAAACCGAGGCGCTGCGCACTGCGTCCGTCATCATCGTGGTGGCGGGAATGGAAGGCGCGCTGCCGTCCGTGGTGGGAGGCCTGGTGCGCGTGCCCGTGATCGCCGTGCCCACGAGCGTGGGATACGGCGCGTCGTTCGGAGGCGTGGCCGCGTTGCTCGCGATGCTCAATTCCTGCGTTTCCGGCATCACCGTGGTCAATATCGACAACGGGTTTGGCGCGGCGGCCGCCGCGAGCCGCATCAATCACACGTGAATCGCAGGGCGGTGTGGGTCGGGCGCGCGCTCGCGGTGCTCGGCCTCGCCGCCCTGATCTTCGGCGTGGTGCGGGCCGCGTTCTGGGGGCTCGTCGCGGCCGCCGGAGGATTCGTCTGCGCCGTGGGCCTGACGTTCGCGCCGCTCATGCGTTCCTGGGTGACCCGGGCGCCCGGATCCCGGCCATCCGATTTCTCCCACATGCTCGATCTGCTGCGTCGATCCTACGGGGCGCAGGCTGCGTGGGCCGTCGGGCTCGCGAGCGGCGACTTGGAGGTAAGCGGCGGCGCTGACACGCTGCCCCAGACGCTGCGCCGCGGCAGCGCCATCGCCCAGCTCGCGTCGGTAGATGGACGGGCGCACGTGGCGCGGGAGACGGATGGGACCTACGTGGCCGTAGGGGACTTTCCATTCGGCGCCGGCGTCCTGCTCGGTAGCCCGGACGTCGACGCCGCTACGACCGCGGCCCTCGCGGAGGAGCTGCGGCGGCTGGTCGCGGCGATGCGGGTGTCGGAGCCCGACGGGCGGGCGGAGCGCGGCGATCTCGTGGTGCGCCAGCTCGCCGCACTCGCGGCCGGCGCCCAGACGCTCGAAGGCGTCGCCAAGGCCGGAGCGGAAGTCGCCGAGCAAGTGCTCCAGCGGCCGGCGTTGGTCATCGTGCAGAGCTCGGCGCCGGGCGGTGCTCCGCTGCAAGTCCTGGGAGTGTCTCGGAGCGGGGATCAACGGCTGGTCCGGGTCACGGTTCCGCACGACGCGCCCGCGGCCCGCGCCGTCCTGTCCGGCGTACGGATCGTCACCCAGAGTCAGAACGACATACTGGGCGGCGCGCTTCCCGACCGGCGCCGCCACGAGCGCGCCGGGACCGCGGTTCCCCTGCTCGATGGGCACGTGGCGATCGGAGCACTGGTGATCACCGGCGCGAGCCTCGATCCCGACGCGGTGCAGGCGGAGCAGTTGCAGCGTCTGGTGCAGGAGCTGGGATCTCGCCTCGCGGCGGCGCGGGCGGTGCACGAGGCGGAGCAGCGCGCCACGCTCGACCCGCTCACTGGGCTCAAGAACCGCCGGGAGCTCGAGCGGCGCATCGCGAAACAACGGCAGGGATCGAGCCCGGAGGCGGGGCCCACCAGTCTGATTTATCTCGATCTCGACCGGTTCAAGGCGTTGAACGATTCGTTGGGTCACGCGGCTGGCGACGCAGCCCTGCGACATGTCGCGGCACTCCTGAACGGCCTGATACGAGACCGAGATCTCGCCGTGCGCATCGGGGGCGAGGAGTTCGCGATCTGGATGCCCGACACACCGCTCGCCCATGCCGTCGATGCGGCCGAGCGTATTCGCGCGGCAATCGCGGCCACGAGCTGGCGCTGGAACGGCACGCCCTATCCGTTGGCGGCGTCCTTTGGGGTGGCGGGGATCCCCGAAAGCGTGGGAGACGTCAACAACTTGCAGAGTGCGGCGGACGCTGCCCTGTATCGCGCCAAGGCGCAGGGCCGCAATCGAGTTGAAAAGGCCACTCGGGCACCATAAGATTCAGACTGCAGCACCGGTGGGTATGGGGGCGACAGGTTTCGACGGGTTTGGCGAGGATATGGCTGCGTGCCCAGGTTCTCAGTCACCTGGTAAAACCACTGGGAAAGTCACAACTGCCAACTCTGAACTGGCACTGGCTGCTTAAGCTTCGGCTTAATGCACCTGCGTGAGTGGCAGCCCGCCTGAGGCGGCGCTCACGTATCGCAAAGTCGGGCTGGTGTGACCTCTTGCCTCAATGGGTTGCACGAGATCTGTAGCGAGGCTTGTTGCGTCCGTGGCTGGCGATGCGCCGCGGAGGCGAGACTCTTAAAGCACCGCCTACGCACGTAGTGGCCGTTTCGGAGTCATGCTCGGACCGGGGTTCGATTCCCCGCGCCTCCATCACACAGTCTCACCCTCTCACCCCGGCCCCTTTCCGCGTCGGTGAGGGAAGCCACACCCCCTGACCCCCGCTCCGCGATGCGGAGAGGGGCACGACGAGGAGGAATGGTGCGAGTCGCACTGCCGGTCCTCGTAGTCGGTCTCGCGGCATGTCACAGCATGCAGCAGGTCCATCCCTCCGAGATCAACACTCTGCGGGCCGGTCGCGTGTGGGTCACACGAGCATCCGATCACACGAAGTTCGAGCTGATCGACCCCAAGGTGCAGGGTGACACGCTCGAAGGGCTGGCGTTCGGCGAGTACGAGAAGCTGCCGGTGAGCGAGACGGCCGACATCGAGGCGCGCAAGGCGGCGCCCATGCGCACGGCGGCGCTCATCGCGGGCGTGGCCGGCGTGGCGCTCGCCGGCATCGTCTACATGGGGAACCGCAGCTACGTGAATGAGAGCGCGCAGACCTGCACCACGGGATTGCCGGACGACAATCCCATCGCCTGCCCGCACCCGTAGCCTACACCGTCGCCCGCGTCCGATTGATCACGCCGGCTTCCTCCAGCGCAGCCTGAGCGGCGGCGAGCCGCGCGGTCGGCACACGAAACGGTGAACACGACACGTAGTTGAGCCCGCTGCGGTGGCAGAATTTCACCGAGCTGGGCTCGCCGCCGTGCTCACCGCAGATCCCCACCTTCAATTCGTTGCGTGCCCCTCGTCCCAGGCGCACGGCCATCGTGATCAACTTGCCCACGCCATCCTGATCGAGTACCTGGAACGGGTCGTCCGGCAGAATGCCGTGCTCGATGTAGAACGGCAGAAATCGCCCCGCATCGTCGCGTGATAGACCGAACGTCGTCTGCGTGAGGTCGTTCGTTCCAAACGAAAAGAACTCGGCCTGCTTGGCGAGCTCGTCGGCGGTCAAGGCGGCCCGCGGCAGCTCGATCATCGTACCGACGAGGAAGGGCACCGCGCGTCCCTCGGCGTGGAAGACTTCCTGCGCCACGCGCCGGATGATGTGCGCCTGGCGTCGCAGCTCCTCCACGTGCGCCACGAGGGGAACCATCACCTCCACGATCACGCGGCGACCGCGCGATACCACGCGGCACGCCGCCTCGAAGATGGCGCGGGCCTGCATTTCCGTGATTTCCGGATACGTGATGCCGAGGCGGCAGCCGCGATGGCCGAGCATCGGGTTCGCTTCGACGAGCGACGCCACGGTGCGTTTCAGGTGCGCCGCAGGGACCCTCAAGGATTTCGCGAGGGTGGCGATCTCGCCGGCGGTGTGCGGCAGGAACTCATGCAGCGGGGGGTCGAGCAGGCGAATGGTCACGGGGAACCCGGCCATCGCTTCGAAGATTGCCTCGAAGTCGTCTCGTTGCATCGGCAGGAGTTTGGCCAGCGCCTGGCGGCGGCCCGTCTCGTCGGGGGCGATAATCATCTCGCGCATCGCCGTGATGCGATCGCCCTGAAAGAACATGTGCTCGGTGCGGCACAATCCCACGCCTTCGGCGCCGAACTCCCGGGCGCGCTTGGCATCTTCCGGCGTGTCGGCGTTGGCGCGCACCCGGAGCCGGCGACGAGCGTCCGCCCACTTCATGAGCTGTTCGTAGTGCTCACCGCTCTTGGGCTGGACCAGCTTCGCCGCGCCGAGCAGGATCCGGCCCGTCGTGCCGTCGACCGTGATCAGCTGGCCACGCTTGACCACGCGACCGTTGGCGCGGAACCGGCCGGCCTCCGGATCGACGTCGATCTCCGTCGCGCCCACCACGCAGGTCTTTCCCATGCCGCGCGCCACGATCGCGGCGTGACTGGTCATGCCGCCGCGCGCCGTGAGAATCGCCCCCGCGGCCACCATGCCGTGGAAGTCGTCGGGACTCGTTTCCGGGCGCACGAGAATCACCTTGTGGCCCTGCTCGGCGAGCAGCTCGGCTTCGTCCGCATCGAACACGGCCTCGCCGATAGCGGCGCCGGGCGACGCGGGCAGGCCCTTGGCCACGAGCGGGGCGGTGGCGCGCGGATCGACCATCGGATGGAAGATCTGGTCCAGATCGCGCGGCGGGACGCGCTGCACGGCCTCATCCTCGCTGATCCGCTTCTCCCGTACCATCTCCACCGCGATCCGCACCGCCGCGACGCCGGTACGCTGGGCGCGGCGCGTCTGGAGCACGTACAGCTTGCCGTGCTCGAAGGTGAATTCGACGTCCTGCACGTCGCGAAAATGCCGCTCGAGCTTGGTCGCCACGCGCTGGAGCTCGGTATAAACCGGCTTGAGCTTGCCGCGCGCCAGGCGGGACAGCGGCTCCGGTGTACGGGCGCCGGACACGACGTCCTCGCCCTGCGCGTTCGTCAGCACGTCGCCGTTGAGGCGCTTCTCGCCCGTGCGGCAATCACGCGTGAACGCGACGCCCGTCCCGGAATCGTTCCCCATGTTCCCGTAGACCATGGCCACGACGTTCACCGCGGTCCCGAGATCATCCGGGATGCGATGAATGCGGCGGTAGTCCGCGGCGCGCCGCGTGCGCCAGCTCTTGAACACCGCTTCGATGGCGCCCCAGAGCTGCGCCGTCGGGTCTTCGGGGAACGGTTGACCGGTGCGGGCCCGGATCAGCTCCTTGAACTCCCGCACGAGCCCTTCCAGGTCCTCAGGTGGGAGATCGATGTCGCGTTTGACGCGGCGGCGCCGTTTGGCCTCATCGAGCAGCTCCGCAAACGGCTCCTTGCCCAGCTCGAACACCACGTCGCCGTACATCTGGACGAAGCGACGATACGAGTCGAACGCAAAGCGAGGGTTCCTGGACGCGGTGATGAGCCCGCGGACGGATTCATCGTTCAGCCCCAGGTTGAGAATCGTCTCCATCATGCCGGGCATGGAAACCGCCGCTCCCGAGCGGACGGACACGAGCAGGGGGTTTTGGACGCTGCCGAAGCGCTTTTTGGTGATTAGCTCGAGTTGTCGGAGGTGGTGATTGACCTGATCGGGAAGCGCGTCGGGGAAGGTGCCGGATTCGAGATAGCGGATGCAGAGGCGCGCGGACATCGTGAACCCCGGCGGGACTGGCAGGCCGAGGTTGGCCATCTCGGCGAGCCCCGCGCCCTTGCCGCCCAGGATATCCCGCATGGCGGCCGAGCCGTCGGCGCGCCCGTTGCCGAATGCGTAGACCCAGCGCTCGAGCGACGGCACTGCACGTGCTTAGGAGACGCCGACGAGCAGCGGAGCGTCGTTCCGCGCGCGGGCGACGTCGTGCGGCACTTCGGTGGGGTATGCTCCCGAGAAGCAAGCGTGACAGAACTCGGAGCTGTCGCCGCTCGCCGCGCGCAGCATGCCGTCGAGTGACAGGTAGCCGAGGCTGTCCACCCCCAGGTGCTCGCGAATTTCCTCCACATCGTGATTCGCGCCGATCAGCTCCCGTTTGCTCGGCGTATCGATGCCGTAGTAGCACGGGCCGGTAATCGGCGGCGAGCCGACGCGGAAATGGACCTCCTTGGCGCCGGCCTGGCGAATGAGCTGCACCAGCGCGCGGCTCGTCGTGCCGCGCACGATGGAGTCGTCCACCACCACGACCTTCTTCCCGTCGAGCACCTCACGCACCGGATTGAATTTGATCTTCACCTTTGCGGTGCGGCTGCCGGGGACCGGCTGGATAAATGTCCGGCCGACGTAGTGATTGCGGATCAGGCCATGCTCGAGCTTGATGCCCGACACTTCAGAAAATCCCAGCGCCATCGCGTTGGACGAATCGGGCACCGAGAAGACGCAGTCGGCTCCCGCGGCGGGATGCTCGCGGGCCAGCTCGCGGCCCAGCTCGCGGCGCACGCCGTCCACGGAACGATGGAAGATCGTGCTGTCGGGGCGCGAGAAGTACACCAGCTCGAAGATGCAGCGGCGATGCGGCTTCTTGGGCAACGATGGCAGCTGATCGAGCTCCGTGTCCTGGATCCGGATCACGTCGCCCGGCTCGAGCTCGCGCACGCGGCTCGCGCCGACGATATCCAGGGCGCAGGTCTCGGACGCCACGACCCACCCCTCGCCCAACCGGCCGAGCCAGAGCGGACGGAAGCCGCGCGGGTCCACGATCGCATACAGGGTACGACCGATGGTGACTACCAGTGAGTACGCCCCTTCCACCCGCTCGAGCGCATCGAGCAGCTGATCTTCGGGCTCGCGGGCTTCCGAGCGGGCGATCAGGTGCACCAGCACTTCGCTGTCGGATGAGCTCTGGAAGATCGAGCCCTTGTTGACCAAGTCGGCCCGGAGCTGAACGGCGTTGGTGAGATTGCCGTTGTGGGCCAATGCGAGCGGCCCTTCGCGATAGCGCGCCAGCATCGGTTGGGCATTGGCGAGCACCGAGGTGCCGGCCGTGGAGTAGCGGGTGTGGCCGATCGCGACATCGCCGGGAAGGCCCGTGAGCACGGGGTCCGAGAACACGTCCGAGACCAGGCCCATGCCGCGGTGGGCCCGCGCGATGCCCTCGCCGTCGATGGCCACCATGCCGGACGACTCCTGACCGCGATGCTGCAGGCTATACAGGCCGAGATAGACCTGGCGCGCCGCGTCAGGAACACCCGTAATGCCGATAATGCCGCACATGCGTTGGTCAGTCTCCCATTTGTCGGGGGATCGATTCGAAATATACCTCCCGCAGGGCCGACACGGAGTGCTCGATCTGTCCTTCGCGCAACCGAATGCGCAGCGTTCCGTTAGCCTGGCCAACGGTGCCGATGCGAGACGCCGGGACGCCGAACTCCTGGGCCATCGCCTCGAGCCGCGCGCCGCCGTCCGGGGCGCAGGTGACGATCACACGTCCGTGCGTCTCACTAAACAGCAGCTCGACATCGGTGAGCCGCGAGCCGTAGCCGGTCAGATCCACGTCGAGGCCGAACCCCTGCGCCTGGTAGGGGCCCCCCATGGCGACCTCGGCGAGCGCGACACCGAGCCCGCCGTCGGAGCAATCGTGCGCCGAGCGGAAGGCGCCTTGCTCGGCCCCCGCGACGAGGAAATCGATCAAGCGCCGCTCGGCCTCGAGATCGACGCGGGGCGGCATGCCCCCGACAAATCCATGTATCGTCTGCCACAGCGCCGACCCGCCGAGCTCCGAGTGGGTGCGGCCGAGCAGAAAGACGGAGTCGCTCGGCTGCCGCGCGTGAGAAGGAACCGCGCGATCGATGCGTGACAGGAGACCGACCATCCCGATCACCGGCGTCGGTGCGACCGCGCCCGTCGGGCTCTCGTTGTAGAACGACACGTTGCCGCCGGTCACCGGCGTATCGAACGCGAGGCACGCTGCAGCAATCCCGCGGCAGGCTTCCCGGAACTGATGGAACACCGCAGGCCGTTCCGGGCTACCGAAGTTGAGGCAGTTCGTGATCCCGAGGGGTCGCGCCCCGGTGCAGGCGACATTGCGGGCCGACTCGGCCACCGCGGCCTTTCCGCCCTCGAGTGGATCGAGCAGGACGTAGCGCCAGTTCACATCTGTCTTGACCGCGAGCCCGAACTCCGTGTCGTGCACGCGGAGCACCGCCGCATCGCCGCCAGGGCCGATGGCGGTGCTCGCCTGAACCGTCGAGTCGTACTGCTCGAAAACCCAGCGCTTCGAGGCGATGGACGGGTCGCCGAGCAGCCGCAGCAAGACGTCGCTGGGCGGCGGGAGTCGGGAGGCCGGAGGAGACGCGGTCCGGAGTCGCGCGACGGCGGGATCTTCCGCCGCTTCGGGCTCGTGCATGGGGCAATCGTCCACGAGGCGCTGTCCGGGGATCTCGACCACCACCTGATCGCCCCACGTGGCGCGATACATCCCGTCGTCGGTCACCCGGCCCACGGCGGTGGCGTCGAGCTCCCACTTGGCGGCGATCGCCTGCACCTGCGCGACGCGATCGGCCTTCGCCACGACGAGCATGCGCTCCTGCGATTCCGACAGCAGGATCTCATACGGCGTCATGCCGGGTTCACGCGTCGGCACGAGCGACAGGTCGATCTCGACGCCGACGCCGCCGCGCGCGGCCATTTCCGCCGACGAGGATACGATGCCCGCGGCGCCCATATCCTGGATGGCCACGATGTGCCCGGAGCCGATCAGCTCGAGGCTCGCTTCGAGCAGCAGCTTCTCGGTGAACGGATCGCCGACCTGGACCTGGGGACGGCGCTGCTCGCTCTTTTCGGACAGCTCTTCCGAGGCGAAGGCGGCACCATGAATGCCATCGCGCCCGGTGCGGGAGCCCACGATGACGAGCACGTTGCCCACCCCATGCGCCCGCGCCGTGATGATGTCGCGTTCCCGGACCAGCCCGACACACATCGCATTGACGAGCGGGTTGGCCGTGTAGCTCGGTCCGAAATCGACCTCTCCCGCCACGGTCGGGACGCCCACGCAATTGCCATAATCGCCGATGCCGCGCACCACGCCGGCGAAGAGATAGCGGCTGCGCGCATCGGACAGCGGCCCGAAGCGCAGGCTGTTGAGCAGCGCCACCGGACGCGCGCCCATCGTGAACACGTCGCGCAGAATGCCGCCGGCACCGGTCGCGGCGCCCTGGTATGGCTCCACCGCCGAGGGGTGATTGTGGGATTCGATCTTGAAGGCGACCGCCCAGCCATCGGGAAGGCGGAGCACGCCCGCGTTCTCGCCCGGTCCCTGGATTACCTGCGGGCCGCGCGTTGGGAACTGCCGGAGAATCCGCCGCGAGTGCTTATAGGAGCAGTGCTCGCTCCACAGTGCCGAGAAGATCCCAACCTCGGCGAACGTGGGCGTGCGCTGCAGCATCGCGAGGATGCGCGCGTGCTCCTCGTCGGTGAGGTTGTGCTCACGGATCAGCGCGTTCGTTACCGGTGGATCACCCGGGAACGGCTTGATGGCTCGCCGCTCGCGCCGCGTCACTCGGTCGGGGGCGTGGCGGAGGTCTGCGGCGCGACGTGGGTGGTGTCCGGACCCGGACTCGCCGCTGGTGGTGCGGCCGGCGGTCGCGGAGGCGCGCGAGGTGGAGTTGGAGCCGGAGCGGCCGCGCTGTCCGGTGCTGCCGCGGGCGGCGCGATCTGAAGGGTGTTGCCACCCGGGGGCGCTTCGCTGGGAGCGCTCGTGGGCGAACCCGATTGACCGGCGAAGCCGTGTCCGGGCCACCGCACCAGGGCATTCGTCACCTGGCCGTTCTGCAGCGTCACAACGTCCAGGTGCCCGCAGGTGTATTCGCACCCGTTCTTGAAATACAGATAGGTGAACTCGCCCATGTGCCGCACCGCCACCGGCGATCCCCAGCGCGCATACACGTCCTTCTCGCTCATCCCCGGGAACAGGGTCCCGGTGTCGCTCGAGACATACGGCTCATCCCGCGGCGCGTGGCTGCGCGTGGTCGCGACCTGCTGCGTGACATGACCCGGCTCCGCGACCGCGGGTGTCGTCGGGGGCGGCGGCGGTGGCGGGGGTGCCGGCTGTGCGACGGGATGCATCACTGGACTCGACGCCGGCGCCTTCTTTTTGAAGAACCGCTGGCGGGCCAGGTCGATCTGCTGCTGGACCCGATGCTGAATGGCTTCGAGCTGTGGCTTGACCTTGCTACAGGCGGAGCTCGTCGTCACCACCAGCGCGCACACGATCAGCGAACTGCGTCGCATTGCAAGCCTCCATCGAAAGGAAGACGCGGGCGCCGTCCGAGCCGCCGAGCACGGACGAATTGCGGCGTTCGGGGTGAGGCATGATGCCAACCACGTTGCGTTCGGTGTTGCAGATCCCGGCGATGCGTTGGCTCGAGCCGTTGGGATTGTCGTCGATGTAGCGCCAGACGACTCGACCATTGGCCTCCAGGTCGTCGAGCACCGCCGCGTCGGCCACATAGCGTCCCTCGCCATGGGCGATAGGGACCTCGAGCGTCTCGCCGCGTTCATACAGGCAGGTGAACGGTGTATCGATCGCCTCCACCTGGACCCGCACGGGACGCGACAGGAACTTGAGCCGCGCATTGCGCGCCAGCCCTCCCGGAAGGAGCCCCGCCTCGCACAGCGTCTGGAATCCGTTGCAGATGCCGAGCACCGGGCCGCCGGCTTGCGCGTGGCGAACGACGGCGGACATCACGGGAGAGAACCGCGCGATGGCGCCCGCGCGCAGGTAGTCCCCGTAACTGAATCCGCCGGGGAGCACGACGATATCGGCGCCCTGCAAGTCGGTCGCGCGATGCCAGACATAGTACGCGTCCGATCCGGCCGCCCGCGCCGCCACGAGGGTGTCGGCGTCGCAATTCGATCCCGGGAACACAACGATGGCCACCCGGCGCATCAGCCGCCTCCATTCTTCACGGCGACGTCGAAATCCTCCATCACCGGATTCGCGAGCAGCCGGTCGCACATCGCCCGCGCCCTGGCGATGGCTTCGTCGCGGGATGGGGCCTCGACATCGAGCACCATATGCTTGCCGACGCGCACCTTCGAGACACCGGCGAAGCCCAAGGCGTGCAGCGCATGCTCGACCGCCTGGCCCTGGGGGTCGAGCACCGCGCCGCGCGGCATGACGCGAATCTCCACGTGATAGGCGGTCATGCGGCGCTCCCTCCCGTTCCTCCCGCACCGCCCGACTGCGGGCGGCGGCGCTCTTCACCGAGATACGGCATCTCCGCCGGGCCGTCGGTGATCACGATCGGCCCGGCGATTTCCGCCTCTTCGTCTTCGTCCGGCTCCGACAGGAGGCCGAGGAATGTGGCACGCAGCACGCCGTAGGTCATGTAGGCGATTCCCAGGGGAAACCAGAAGATGTCATGCGCGAATATCCCGAACACCACCACGAGCAGAATGGTAGCGAGTCCGAGAAGCCCTTTGACCGAGCGCAGTCCGACCTTCGGCATCGTGGCGTACCGCACGTTGCTCACCATCAGTATGGTGAGCAGGATCATGAGCAGCTGCAGGATGGGATGCCACGGCAACGCGCGCAGCTTTTCCTGATAAAAATCCGTTTGCGTAAACGGATAGTACGTGGCGAGCGTCATGCCGGCCGCCGGCGACGGCAGTCCGATGAACCACTGCTTGGCCCGCCCGGCCTGCATGATGTTGAACCGCGCGAGCCGAGTGGCCGCGGCCATGACGTAGAAATAGCAGAAGATCCATTCCGCCTGGCCGGCGGTGCCGAACACCAGCATGTACATGAGAAACGCCGGCGCCACCCCGAAGCTCACGATGTCCACGAGGCTGTCGAGCTCGGCTCCGAAGCGCGTTCCCGTGTTCGACATGCGCGCCACGCGGCCGTCGAGCAGATCGAGAATGCCCGCGAACACGATGTACCAGCTCGCCCGGTAGAATTCGCCGCGCGTGGCCAGCACCATCGACCAGATGCCGAAGAACAGGTTGAACAGCGTGAACAGGCTCGGCACGACCACCACCACGCGCCGCATGTTCGGACGGAAGCGCGGTCCGGTCACGCCGTGTACTCCGCCAGCACCGTCGTGCCGGTGCGCACCCGGTCTCCCACGTGCACGTTGACCCGCACCGGCGTCGAGTCGGGAATGAACACGTCCACCCGCGAGCCGAACCGGATCATCCCCATGCGCTCCGCCTGCACGGCCCGAGTGCCGGCATGCGAGTCCGTCACGATGCGGCGCGCGATCAGTCCCGCGATCTGGCGTACCAGCACCTTGCCGCGCGATCCGCGGATCCCGATCGAGGACTGCTCGTTCTCGAGACTGGCTTTGGGCGCCCCGGCGTGCAGAAACTTCCCGGGATTGTAGCGCACCAACTCCACCTCGCCCGAGACGGGATAGCGGTTCACGTGCACGTTGAACACGTTCATGAACGTCGAAATGCGCGTCGCTCCGGCATCGAGATACATCCCCTCATTCACCCGCGCGATCTCCACGATCTGTCCGTCGGCCGGCGCGATGATGAGCGCATCGCCGCGCGGTCCGGTGCGCGTGGGATTGCGAAAGAACACGAGCAGCCAGATCGCGAGCAGGCCGAGAACCGCTTCGGGCAGGACGAGCCATTCCATCCCCCGCGCCACGGCCCATGCGCCGAGGGCGACGAGTAGCCAGGTGGGAATGATGAACGGCCATCCCTCGGGGGCGAACGACATCAGGCCCCGTGCTCCAGCGCGTGCCCCGTGATGAGCCGGTAGGCGTCGACGTAGCGGCGGCTCGTCGCCTGGACGACTTCGGCCGGCAGGGGCGGCGGCGGAGCCTCGCCGTTCCACTTGCCCTTTTCCTTGATGCCGGCCAGGTAATCGCGCAGCGGCTGCTTATCGAAGCTGGGCTGGCTCCGTCCCGGCTGATAGCGGTCGGCCGGCCAGAACCGCGAGGAATCGGGCGTCAGAATTTCGTCGATCACGAGCAGCTGCCCATCGGCCGTTGTCCCGAACTCGAATTTCGTGTCGGCGATGATGATGCCGCGCGGGCCCGCGTAACTGCGACCGGCTTCGTACAACGCCAGGCTCGCTTCCTTGAGCCGATTGGCGAGCTTCTGGCCCAGGGCACGGCCGACATGCTCGAACGTGACGTTCTCGTCGTGTCCGGTCTCGGCCTTCGTGGCGGGAGAGAAGATCGCGGGCTCGAGCCGCGCGCTTTCCACGAGCCCGTTGGCGAGGGGCTCACCCGCCAGCGTGCCGGACTTCTTGTATTCCGACCAGGCCGATCCCGTGATGTACCCGCGCACCACGCACTCGAACGCAACGGGCGTGGTCCGCCGGGAGAGCATCGAGCGCCCACCGAGCGCGTCCCGCATCCCTTTCAAGGCGGGTACGCGCGCGATGATCTCGTCCGGATCGGCGGTGAGAAAATGGCTCGGCATGGTGGACTGGAGCTTGCGAAACCAGAACGCGCTCAGCTGCGTGAGCACGGCGCCCTTGCGCGGCACCGCTTCGCGCATCACCACGTCAAACGCGCTGACGCGGTCGCTCGCGACGAGCAGCAGGGTCTCGCGATCGACCTCGTACACCTCGCGGACCTTGCCGCGTTTGACGAGCGGGAGCGGCAGCGAGCTCGCGACGACCGGCGTGGTCATACGGTGACCTCCGCCGGAGCGGCGGCGGGGGCGACGGTTTCGATGGTTCGAAGCATCGGCTGCACCACGGTAGTGAGGAATTCGTCGACCTGCTCGGGAGCCCGGCCGACATAGGATTGGGGATCCAGCTCCTGGGGTGTGAGCGAGTCGCGCAACATCTTGAAGGCCGGATCGCGCGACAACCGCTCCAGCAGATCGTTGGGCGCGCCTTCCTCGGCCGCGGCTTTCGCGACCTGCATGCTGTGCGTGCGAATCGCTTCGTGGAGCCGCTGGCGATCGCCGCCCGCCTGCACGCCGCGCATCAGCAGCCGCTCCGTCGCGAGGAACGGCACGTGCAGCGCGACATGACGCGCGATGACGTTCTCCCGCACTTCGAGCCCGGCCGCAACGTTGGTCGCGAGAATCAGAATGGCGTCGGTCGCGAGAAACGCCTCTGGGACCACGACCCGGCGATTCGCGCTGTCGTCGAGCGTGCGCTCGAGCCACTGCTCGGCCGCGGTGTGCCAGGCGTTGCCCTCGAGCTCCATTACGAAGCGCGCGAGCCCCGTGATCCGCTCGGCGCGCATCGGATTGCGCTTGTAGGCCATGGCGCTCGAGCCGACCTGATCGGTTTCGAACGGCTCGAGCAGCTCGCCCTCGTGCTGCAGCAGCCGGAGGTCCGTGGCGCACTTCGCGGCGGACGCGGCGATCCCGGACAGCACCGCGAGCATCTGCGCATCGAGCTTGCGGGTGTAGGTCTGCCCCGTGACCGGGAGCACCCTGGCGAATCCCATCTTCTGCGCCACGCGCAGATCGAGCTCGCGCACCTTGGCGTGATTGCCCCCGAACAGATCGACGAAGCTCGCCTGCGTGCCGGTCGTGCCCTTCACACCGCGGAACTGCAGCGTCTCGAGCCGGTGCAGCAGCTCTTCCGCGTCGAGCACGAAATCCTGCATCCACAACGTCACGCGTTTACCGACCGTGGTGAGCTGCGCGGGTTGGAAATGCGTGTACGCGAGGCAGGGCAGGGCCCGGTGCCGGCGCGCCAGGTGTCCCAGCGCGACCAATACGGCGGCAATGCGACCCAGGAGGAGTTGGGCGCTCTCGCGCATCAGGATCAGGTCGGCGTTGTCGGTGACGAACGCGCTCGTGGCGCCGAGATGCAGGAAGGCACGAGCGGCCGGCGCCTGCTCACCCAGATGATGAATGTGCGCCATCACGTCGTGGCGCAGCCGCTTCTCGTGCTCCGCGGCGCGCTCGAAATCGACGTCATCGAGGTGTTGCCGCAGTTCCGTCAGCGCGGCGGCCGGGATCGAGAGCCCCAACTCCTGCTCCGCTTCCATGAGGGCGAGCCAGAGCCGGCGCCACAATCCGATGCGCCGCCGCTCCCCCCAGAGGCTCTGCATGGCGGGGGAGGCGTAGCGCTGCGCCAGCGGCGACTCGTAGCTCAGGCGCTC
>DATIWU010000069.1:0-46831 GCA_035519195.1 Gemmatimonadales bacterium | reverse complement strand
GGCACCTTCTGTTATGCGCGCAGGTCGAGGGTGTGGCGGCATCGTTTCTCAATCAGCCGATCGAGGTGACGCGAGTCCGTCCCTTGCTCGAGATGGTCGTCGGCCACGTGGGACACGCGCAGCTCCTGCTCCGGCTCGGCTACAGCACACACTCTGAGCTCCGTCATACGCCACGGCGTCCGGTTGAGGACGTGATCCAGCCCCTCGTCGGCGCCGCATGAACCGCGTTGCCGGCAAGATTGCCCTCGTTACCGGCGCTGCGATGGGAATCGGCCGCGCGTGTGCCGCGTTGCTGGCGGCGGAGGGCGCGAACGTGGTTCTGACGGACCTGGATCGCGATGCGGGCGAGCATGCAGCCCGAGAACTGTGCCGCGCGGGACGGAGCGCGCGGTTCCTGCCGCATGACGTCGCGAGCGAACCCGATTGGGATCGCGTGATGCACGAGGTCGTCTCGCAGCTCGAGCGCATCGACATCGTGGTCAACAACGCCGGGATAGGCGTCCTGGGCGATGTGGAGCATACCACGCTCGATGCGTGGCATCGCGTGTTACGCGTGAATCTCGACAGCGTGTTCCTCGGCACGCGAGCGGGAGTGCAGGCGATGCGCGCCACTGGACGGGGATCGATCGTCAATATCTCCTCGATCGAGGGTCTGATCGGCGATCCCGATCTCGCCGCGTACAACGCGAGCAAGGGAGCGGTCCGGCTGCTCACCAAGTCTGCCGCCCTGTACTGCGCGCGCGAGAAGCTCCAGATTCGCGTCAACTCGGTGCATCCCGGGTACATCAAGACGCCGATGGTCGAGAATGCAATCCGCGCGGCGCCGGATCCTGGCGCGATGCGGCATCATCTCGAGGCGCTGCATCCCGTGGGGCACCTCGGTGAACCCGAAGACGTTGCGCAAGGCGTGCTGTATCTCGCATCCGACGAGGCCAAGTTCGTCACCGGCTCGGAGCTCGTGATCGACGGCGGCTACACGGCACAGTGAGCTAACCATGCCGCAACTCGATACAACGACCGCGAGCGAGCTCGCGGTCGCGGCACTCGCGGGACTGGCGGTCGGGATCGAGCGCGAGTGGTCGGGGCACGCGAGCGGCCCGGGCGCGCGGTTCGCGGGTGCCCGGACATTCCTCCTGCTGGGCATCCAGGGCGGGCTCGCGGGCTGGCTGATCGGGGGTGGGGAGTTGGTCGCGGGTGTGGTGCTGCTCGCGGCGGGCTGCGCGCTGACGGTTGCGGCGTATGTCATGGCGGCCCGCATCCCGGCGGGGGACCCGGAAACGCCGAGCGTCGCAGGAACGACGGAAGTCGCGGCCCTGGTCGTGCTCGCGCTCGGCGCCGTGGCGGGCCTCGGATTTCCGCTGCTCACAAGCGCGGCTGCCGCGGTCATGGTGCTCGCGCTCGTCGAGAAGACCAGGATTCACGCGGCGATCAAGCGGCTCGGCGAGCCGGAGTTCGTCGCCGCCCTCCAGTTCGCAGTCCTCGCCCTCGTCGTGTTGCCGCTGCTGCCCGAAGGTCCGTTTGGGCCCTACGGGAGCATTCGCCCCCGGGCGTTGTGGACCGCCGTATTGCTGTTTTCGGCGATCAATTTTGCCGGCTACATCGCGCGCCGCGCCGTGGGCCTGAGTCGTGGATACCGGCTTACGGGGCTCGTGGGCGGGCTGGTCTCGAGCACCGCCGTCACGTTGAGCTTTTCGCGGGAAAGCCGGCTCGAGCCGCGTGCCGGACGCGCGCTCGCCGCGGGGGTGGTCGGAGCGTGCACGGTGCTCGGTGTTCGTGTGCTCACGTTTTCCGCGTTACTCAATTTTCCCGTCGCGCTGGCGCTCGTTCCGTACGTCATTCCCGTGCTGCTCATCGGCGCTGGATGGATTGCGCTAGGCTCGCGCCAACAGGATGGTCGCGCGGACGATGCCGAGCCTCCCCAGACGAAGAATCCCCTGGGGTTGTGGGCCGCGATCAAGATGGCGATCGCATTCCAGGCCGTGTTAATCGTGCTTCCCTACATCCAGGAGCTCTGGGGCCCGACGGCCGTGAATGCCACGGCCGCGGTCCTCGGGTTGACCGACATGGACGCGCTGACGTACGCGATGACACGGCTTGCTCCGGTCCATGCCACCGCGGCGGTGGCGGCACAGGGCATCGCCGTGGGGATTCTTTCGAACACGGTGTTTAAACTGACGATCGCGCTGGTCGTTGGGGCCGGCACGTATCGCAAAATGGCGGCCTCAGGTCTGTTTACGTTGGCGCTGGCGAGCGGCGTCGGCTTCTGGATTATGCGTTAGCGGCTTAGGTTTTGAACCATGGCCAACCCGGACTTGCATCGACTTCTCACCGATCTCCACCAGCAGTTGCTCGAGGCACGGTCGGTGGATCCCAAGGACCAGGCCTTGTTGCGTCATCTGGCCGAGGACATACGTGCGCTGACGAAAGCGCGCCCTACCGAGCCTCCCGAGTATGCGATCGTTCGGCAACGCCTGATGGATGGAGTGTCGGCGTTCGAGGCGTCGCATCCCCAGCTGTCCCAGGCGCTGGCGAATGTGATCGATACGCTCGCCCTGTACAACATCTAACGGCTCTCGGCGCGCTGCTTACCCACGGCGGTGACGAGAAACAGCCCCGCCGCTATCGCAATGATGAGCGGTCCACTTTGCTTTCCCCACCGTGCGGCGAGCCATAGGCCCGCGAGCGTAGACGCCAGGGCCACGATCACCGAGATCGTGAACATCCCCGTCAGATCGCGTGCAAGGCGGCGCGCGGTGGCGGCGGGAATGATGATCAACGAGCCCATCAACAGCACGCCCAGGTAGCGCAAACCCAACGCGATCGTGAGCGCGAACGCGAGCAGGTAGAGCAGGTTCAACCGCGGCACGTTGATCCCGGTCGTGAGGGCGACGTCGGGTGAGAGCAGCGTGACAATCATGCGGTCGCGCGCGGCGATCACGAACACGATGACGGCCGCCGCTCCCAGTATGCCCGTTGCCACTTCCCACGTCGGGAGGGTTCCGGGGCCCCCGAACAGCGCATCCATCAATTGGTCGCCGCTCGTGACCAGCGCGCCGATGGCGAGCGCACTGGAAAACACCACGCCGATGATCGTTTCGGTCGCGAGGTGGGTGCGGCGCTCGAGCGCCCAGATGAGAATCGCGCCGAGGCAGAGGGCGACGAGCGCGCCCGTGACGGGATGCAGTCCCAGGAGCAGGGCGAGCCCGATGCCCGGCAACGCCACGTGTGACAGCGCGTCGGCGGCGAGCGTCATGCGCCGCATCAGGGCGAAGCAGCCGAGCAGCCCCGCCGCGACGGCCATGGAGGCCGAAAGTACGATGGCGCTAGGAGGCAGAGTGGTCATGAGTGTAGAAGCTCAGGGGCGTGCCGTAGACCTGCGAGAGGAGCGTGGGCGTCAGCACCTGACGCGGGTTCCCGAAGCAGGTGTGCTCGGGCGAGAGACACAGCACGTTGGTCGCACGCTGCGAGACGATGTTGATCTCGTGCGAGATCATGAGCACTGTGACCCCGTCCTCGGTGCGAAGCCGGTGCACGGTCTCGTAGAGCTGCTCCTGGCCGGGCTCGTCCACGCCGGCGGTCGCTTCGTCGAGCAACAGGACGGTGGGCCTGCCGAGCAGGGCGAACGCGATCAGGAGCCGCTGAAACTGCCCGCCCGACAGCGTGCCGATCAGGCTCCCCGTCACGTCGTTCGAGATGCCCACGCGCTCGAGCGCCTGCTCGACATCACCGCGCGACGCACGGGCGAGGCGCGCGCGCGCCCGGAGCAAGTCGCCGCCGGTGACCGGGAGGTCGCGTTCGAGATCGAGTTTTTGCGGCACGTACCCGAGGCGGGTGTTCGGAGCCCAGCGGATCGTGCCCGCATACGGGATGGCGCCGACCAGCGCGCGAAACAGTACGGTCTTGCCGGAACCGTTCGGGCCGATGACGGCGAGCGTCGACCCCTCGGGGACCGCAAAGGAGAGATCGTTCAGCACGTCGCGGGATCCGAAGCGCACCGTCAAGTGCTCGACGGTGAGCGCGGGCGTTGGAGCGGTCATGCGCTGTAATCTACCGGGCGACGGTTAGATTGCCGCGTGCGCTTCGCCACGCTTGCCGAGACTTTCGCGCGGTTGGAGGAGAGCGGCCGCCGGCTCGCCGCGCTCGAGATCATCACGTCGCTGTTCGCGGCCGCATCGCATGCGGAGCGTGCCGACATCGTGTATCTCCTCCAGGGCCGCCTGCGGCCGCCGTACGAGCCCATCGAATTCGGTGTCGGCGAAGCGCTCCTGGTGCGCGCAATTGCCCGAGCCACCGAGACCCCTCCCACCCGGGTGGTGCAACGGTTCAAAAAGACCGGCGATCTGGGTCTCACGGTCGAGTCACTGTTCGACACCGCGCGGAAACGGTCGCTGACGGTGCGCGACGCCTACGAGTCGCTCTACGCGATTGCGGTGACCGCCGGCTCGGGCTCAGTCGAAAAGAAGACGGCGTTGGTAGACGCGCTGCTGCGCCGTGCCTTGCCACTCGAAGCACGCTATCTGGTTCGCATAATCCAGGGGCGCCTGCGCCTCGGGATCGGCGATGCCACGCTGCTCGAGGCGGCGGCCCTGGGCGCACTGGGCGATCGGAAACGGAAGCCGCTGCTCGAACACGCCTACAATGTTCGGTCCGATCTCGGTGGTGTCATTGAGCTGGCGTATCGCGCGGGGGCAAAGGGACTCGAGCGTGTGATGCCGCGGGTAGGCGTCCCGGTGCGTCCCGAGCTGGCGCAACGGCTCGCGTCCGCCGCCGACATCATCAAGCGGCTCGGGACCGTGGACGCCGAGCCCAAGTACGATGGGTTCCGGCTGCAGCTGCACCGCGACGGTGCGCGCACGTGGGCCTTCTCGCGCCGGCTCGAGGACGTCTCCGCCATGTTTCCCGACCTCACGAGCGCCCTCGAGCGGCAGCTTGCGGTCCGCCGAGTGATCCTCGAAGGCGAGGCCGTCGTCTACGATCCGAAGGATCGCCGGTTCCTTTCGTTTCAGGTGACCATCACCCGGAAACGCAAGCACGACGTCACCGGCGCCGCCAAGCGCCTGCCGCTGCGCCTGTTCGCCTTCGACCTCCTCTACGCCGGCGAGCGGAGCTATCTCGCGAAACCCCTGCGTGAACGGCACAAGCGATTGGCCGAGATCATTCGAGGTGGCTCGAGCGACCCGCTGGCCGTGACGGAGGTCATGACGACGTCCAGGCCCGCGGAGCTGGAAGCGTACCTCACGCGAATGCTCGGCCAGGGTCTCGAAGGCATCGTTGCCAAGCGGCCGGATGCGCCTTACCGCGCCGGTGCCCGGGGGTTCGATTGGGTGAAGCTGAAGCGCTCCTATCAGTCCAAGTTGCGCGACACGATCGACGTCGTGCTGATCGGTTACCTGACCGGTCGGGGCAAGCGCGTGGCGCTGGGCGTCGGTTCGCTGCTCGGCGCCGTCTACGACGCCGAGCATGATCGCTTCCGCACGGTCGCGAAGATCGGGTCCGGTCTCACGGAAGCGGGATGGAAATCGCTCCGCGCGAGGCTCGATCGGTACGCGAGTCCTACCAAGCCCGCGCGGGTCGACTCGCTGATCATTCCCGACGTCTGGGTCGAACCACGCATTGTGGTCGAGGTGCTGGCGGACGAGATCACGCGCTCGCCGCGCCACACCGCCGGACGACATGACGGGCAGCCGGGGTACGCCCTGCGGTTCCCGCGTCTGCTCAATATTCGAACCGACAAGGGGCCGGAGGACGCGACCACCGAGGCGGAGGTGATCAGGATGCACGGAATGCAGGGAGGTAGTACTCGTTCACGTACTGTTTGAGCATGCGATGGGCGCTGAACTGGCGTCCGGACACCCGCATCGCATTGCGCATTTTCTCGATCCAGCCCAGGGGCACGTTCCGCTCGTCACGCGCATAGTACAGCGGAATGATCTGCTGCTCCAACAAATCGTAGAATGCCGCCGCATCGTGCGCGTCGGCGTCGGTTCCCTCGGGCGCGAGCGGTATCGCCCAGCCATTTGTGCCATCGAAGCCTTCGGCCCACCATCCGTCGAGGGTGCTCAACTGGGGGACGCCGTTCATCGCGGCCTTCATGCCGCTCGTACCACATGCCTCGAGCGGCACTCGCGGGACGTTGAGCCAGAGGTCCACTCCCTGGACGAGCCGGTGCGCCAGGTGCATGCCGTAGTCTTCGAGAAACGCGATTCTCCCCTCGAACCGGACGTCGCGGCTCAGCTCGTACACGCGCTGGAGCACGTGCTTCCCGGGGTCGTCGGCAGGATGCGCCTTTCCGGCGAACAGGATCTGCACCGGCCGCCACGGATTCACGAGCAGCGTGCGCAGCCGATCCAGATCGCGAAACAGGAGATCGGCACGCTTGTAGGTGGCGAACCGGCGGGCAAACCCCAATGTCAGCGCGCGCTCGTCGATGAGCGTGCCGGCACCGACGATGTGCTGCGACTCCTTCCATTCGTCCGCCCAGCGGCGGCGCGCCTCTTCGCGGATCGCCCGTGCAAGGATTCGTTTGCGCTCCATATGCACGGCCCAGAGCGCGGCGTCATCGAGCGCCAGCATTCGGTCCCATACCGCGGCGTCGTCCTCGTGGTCGACCCACGTCCGCCCCAACTGCCGGTCGAGCAAGGCGGTGAGGTGGCGCGACAACCACGTCGTGACGTGAACCCCGTTCGTGACGTACCCAATCGGCACCTGATCCACCGGCAGGTCGGGCCAGAGGTCGCGCCACAATTCTCGCGAGACGGTTTGGTGCTTCCGTGAGACGGCGTTCACCCGCGCGGACAGCCGGATGGCGAGGACCGGCATGTGAAATCGCGCGTCGCCCCCCTGGCCGTGTCTCCCGAGCTGGGCGATCGTTTCCCGCGTCACCCCCAGGTCGTCCCAGATGCGTCCCGTACAAGCCTCGATTTGCTCGAGCGTAAAGGCGTCGTCCGCGGCCGGCACCGGGGTATGCGTGGTGAAGATACTGGCCTCCCGCACCTGCCGGACGGCATCGGAATACGGAACCTTCTGCGCCACGAGCTCGCGCACGCGTTCGAGCAGCATGAACGCCGCGTGTCCTTCGTTCGCGTGCCACACGGCGGGTTCATTCCCGAGGGCGCGGAGCACCCGGACGCCACCCACGCCCAGGATCCATTCCTGCTGGAGGCGGAGCTCGAGTCCACCGGCGTAGAGCCGGTGGGTCAGCTCGCGGTCGGCCGGCTCGTTCTCCTCGAGATCGGTGTCGAGGAGATAGACCGGCACCCGCCCCACGAGGATACGCCATGCCCCCACGCATACCGTCCGCTTTCCCATTTGCAGCGTCGCGAGACACGGGTCACCGCCCGTGCCGAGCACACGATCGAGCGGCGTGAGCGTGGGATCGAAGGATTCATCCGCGTCTTCCTGCCAGCCATCGAGTCTCAGTCGCTGATCGAAATAGCCGCGGGTGTACAGGAGGCCGACGCCGATCACCGGCACGCCAAGATCGGAGGCGCTCTTCGTGTGGTCGCCCGCCAGGATTCCGAGGCCTCCCGAATAGATCGGCACGGAATTGTGCAGCCCGAATTCCGCACAGAAGTACGCAACGGGCCGATCCACGATTCCAGAATGCTCCTTGCCGAACCACGTGCTGTCGGACCGGGCAAGACGACCGTACTGCGCGAGCAGGGCGTCGTAGCGCGCGATGAAATCGGAATCGGCCGCACAGGCGGCGAGCCGCCTCGGATCCACCTGGCGCAGCAGCGCAATCGGGTTATGACGTGTGAGATGCCAGAGGGTGTAGTCGATCGACCAGAACAGCGCCTGAGCCTCCGCGCTCCAGCTCCACCAAAGATTACGGGCGATTTCGCTCAGTCCCGCAATTCGCGGGGGCAGGGGGAGCTCCAGTGAACCCATCGTCAAGCGCTCAGTGTCGCTCGCGAACCACGCGCCACTGGCCCGTGACACCGCCCACGACGGGACCGGGCGTGCTCACGAACGTCCCGGCGATCGTGTCGCCCGCGAGACGGCCGTCGAATGTCGTCAAGACGCGGTCACCGGTTGCGGGATCGGCATATGGCATGAGATCGCCATGCACCCGGTCCCCCTCGATTCGCACGAGGTGAATGGTGAGGGCGGTGGGCATGGCCGTCGACGGCCCGCCTTGCACCTCCGGGGGGCGGTACGGTCGCAGTGGCTGGCCGAATTGCGCCGGGACCATCATGATGACGCCCGACGCCGAGTCGCCGTGCGGGCTCGGGTAAACGGTGAAATCGATGGAGCCGGCGCGGCCCGTGTTCGGGCTGCCGTACTCGCCGGTCCAGTGGCCCACCAGCGCCTGCACATCGGTGGCGGCCCCCACGACCTGAACAGGGGCGTGATGGGTCGAACATGAGGCCAGCAGGAACAAGCCAACAACTGTCGCTCGAGTCATGGCATGAATGGAGGAAGTCCGTGAAGATTGGCGCGGGTGGCCGCAATATGCGAGTCTGAACAATGGCCAAGACGAGCGCCGGATTGGTCGTGTTTCGCACGGATCCGCCCACGGGCGCGCTCCAGGTGCTGCTGGTGCATCCCGGAGGTCCATTCTGGGCCCGGAAGGATGCGGGCGCCTGGTCCATTCCGAAAGGAGAAATCGAGCCCGGCGAGGATCCGTTGGCGTGTGCGCACCGCGAGTTACGAGAGGAAACGGGATGCACCCCCGCAGGCGATCCCATGCCGCTCAACGCGTTGAAGCAGCCGAGCGGGAAGATCGTCCAGGCCTGGGCTGTGGCAGGCGATTGTGTGCCGGCGCTCGGCGGGAGTGAATTCGAAATGGAATGGCCACCCAAATCCGGGAGGCGCATGCGGTTTCCGGAGGTCGATCGGGCGGAGTGGTTTCCCGTTGACCGCGCGCTGGAGAAGATTCTGCCGGGCCAGCGCGGATTCCTGCACCAGCTCGTCGAGCTGCTCAGCTGACAGCCGCGAGCTCCTTGGTCAGATCGTGCTGCCCGAGCGCCACTCCGACGTGCTGGAGGAACTCGTTGGGGGGCGTGCCGCCAGCGAACACCCAGACGTAATCGTTCGGGATCTCGCGCCGCGCGCCCCGCACATCGAGCACGACCGATGTGGGGCGGCACAGCCGATGCGCCCCACGACTTCGCTTCGCAGGAGCTGGTCGACTTGCGGCTCACTCAGGACGCCCAGCACGGGATCACTCTTCCCGCATCTGCTCGACTTCGATCTTGAGATTCCCGATCTCGACGCGCAGGTCGTCGAGCTCCCGGGTGTGCCGTTCGACGGCCTGTACATGGCGTTCGAGCTGCTCAATGCGCTGCTCGAGCGCCGCGAGATGTTGCTCAACCGGTGTGATCGTCGCATGGGTCGTGGCCATAAGTGCTCCTCGTGGCATGTGTGTTCGCCTGGAGATTGACCCGGTCACGGTGAGGGAACCGTGAAGCGAGTATGAGCATCCGCAAATCGAGCCTCACTTGTCCGCGACCAGCCTTGCGAGCATCTGATCCCATCCGTACAGGTCCTCACGGAATTGGACTTCCCCGTCCCTCTCGACCCATGCCGTCCAGTACGTGAGATACACGGGGACGGAGTTGTCGAGCGTCACGACACGTGGCTGATCCCCCCGCATGGCGGTACGTACGGAGTCGAGCGGCCAGCGCAGGGAGTCCGCGAGCACCGCGCGGGCGAGCGCCGCCGCACGCTCGGCTCGAACGCAGCCGTGACTGAAGGTGCGCACCCGTTGCCGGAACAGCGCGCGGAACGGGGTATCGTGGATGTAGGTCGCGAAGCGATTGCCGAACTCGAACTTCACGCCGCCGAGCGGATTCGTCTCGCCCGGGGCCTGCGTGAGGTGCAGCGTGTATGACGAGTCGGTGAGCGCGCGCCAGTCAATCTCATGCGCGTTCACCGGCCGACCCCCTTTCGCCCAGTCGTGCACTATGATGTGTTCGCGCGTGAGATATCCAGTGTCAGCCACGACGAGCGGCACGATCTCGGCGAGCACAATCTTCTTCGGGATTTCCCAGGCGGGGCTGAAGATGAGCTGCTTCAGCCGGGAACTGACGATGGGCGTCGGCCAATCGAGCCGACCGACGATCGCGCGCATGCTCAACACCACGCTGTCGTGGTCCACCAACGCCAGCGCAAACGCGGCGCTATTGACCATGATGTAGCGGTTGCCGAGGCGTCTTGGTAGCCAGCGCCACCGCTCCAGGTTCAACTCGATCTGGCGCACGCGATCCGCTGCGGGCACGTTCAGGGCGGCCCGCGTCGCGTCGCCTGTAACACCGTCCACGTCCAGTCCATGATTCTTCTGAAAGCGGCGTACGGCCGCGGTCAGCTCCTGGTCGTAGGCATCGCCGGCCGTATCGCGTGGCGCGGTGTCGCTTTCGAGCGCGAGGCGCCGCCGCAGCTCGCGCACGCGAACACCGTGCGTGCCCGGCGTCAGGTCTGGACCGTCTCTCAGGGAAGCCCAACCGCCGCGCACCGCGATCGCGCGATATCGCGCCAGAGCCGAACGCAGCCTCACATATCCCGGCTGGGGAGGGGAAAGCCGGCGCACGACGGTGTCCGGTGGGAGTGAATCGAGCGCCCGCCCCGCGTCTCTCAGCATGTTGGGAAGCGAGGATGCAGACCAGATGGTGTCCGTGGGGCCGGGACGGACCCGTCCTCCTGAGACGTCCTCGACGTAGCGGATGAGCAGCTCGGTCAGGCCCAGCTCGACTCGTGCGATGGAATCCGCGCCGGCGGCAGGGGGGTGCCAGGCATATCGGCGCGGGTCAAGGCCATCCATGTCTGCTTGCGTAAGCGCCGCGAGAACGCGTTCGGCGCCTGGTCTGACAACGTCGTCCGCAATCCAGAGCGGGCGATAACCGCGGGGTTCATACACATCGATCAGTCCCCGCCTGTCGACCGAGTCTGAATCAGCCGCGATCAGGGCCGCGAGCCGATCCTCGAAACGTTGTGCCGGGAGACTCGCGGGAAACGCCAGACCGACGCCGCACACCACCCACCACCATGTCTTCATGGCTGCTTCACCATCTCCTTAAGGCCAGCACCGCAGGTTTCCGGTTGCACTAGCATGGAGCCACCATGATCGCAGTCAAGGAAGTCATGCATACGCGCCCCCTCAGCATAGGCCCACGGGATACAATTGCCCACGTGGTCGAGCTATTCGAGCGGGATGGTTTCAACGCGATTCCGGTCGTTGACGAGCGCGGGCGGTTGCTCGGCATTGTGACGCAGCTCGAAATCCTGCACGCGCTCCGTCCCGCTCCCGACGCGGAGCCGACGAATCTGCTCGCGGTCGCCGACATGCCGGTCGAGCGGGTCATGCGGCGCGGCGTCATCGCGGTGGAGCCCAATGAACCGCTCCTGACCGCCGCGGACATCATGCTCGAGACCCGGTTACGCAGTCTTCCCGTGATCGAGCGCGACAAGCGGGGTGACCGGATGCTCGTCGGCATCGTCAGCCAGGGAGACCTGCTCGGTGCCATGCGAGCCGCACTCCCAACCGCACGCCTTGCGGTGGCGAGTCCGGCAGGGTGAGGCGCGCACCGACGTTTGACGACCGGCGAGACGCCGGCAGCCAGTTGGCGCGGGCTCTCGACCGCTGGCGCGGGCGGAATGTGCTCGTGCTCGGCATTCCGCGCGGCGGCGTCCCGGTGGCAGCGGCGGTCGCGCGTGGGCTGGAGGCAGAGCTCGACGTCGTCGTGGCGCGCAAGCTGGGTTCGCCCCTCTCTCCCGAGCTCGCCATGGGCGCGGTGACCGCTGATGGGGAACGATACCTGAACACCGATATCATGGCGATGTTCGACGTTTCGGACACGTTTCTCGCCGATGAGACTCGGGTGCAACGCCTCGATGCCGAGCGCCGTGAAGCACGCTTCCGCGGCGACCGGCCGCCACCCGCGATCGCGGGACGCACGGTCGTTGTCGTGGATGACGGGCTCGCGACCGGCGCGACCATGATCGCGGCCGTGCGTTCGGTTCGGCGGCGCCGTCCAGGTTATCTCGTTGTCGCGGCTCCGGTGGCTTCGAGCACCGCCATGGCGATCCTGCGCGCCGAGGCGGACGAGGTGGTCTGCCTCAGCGTTCCGGAGGACTTCGGTGCCGTCGGTCAGTTCTACAAGGATTTCCGGCAAGTCGAGGACGAGGACGTGCTGCGCCTGCTGGCCACGCCGTCGGTCTCGTGACCCGTGGGATTTCTTCTGTTCAGTGGCACGGCCAATCTGGCGCTCGCCGGCGCCATCGCCGATAGCGCAGGTATCCCTCTCGGACGCGCCGAGATCGAGACCTTTCCCGACGGCGAGTTGCATGTCACCGTCGCCGAGAGCGTCCGCGGACGTGACGTGTACCTCCTGCAACCCACTCCGGCCCCGGCGGAGCGGCACATCTTCGAGCTGCTGCTTCTCGCCGATGCGTGCCGCCGTGGCGGCGCGGAACGCGTCACGGGAGTGCTGCCCTACGTCGGCTACGCGCGTCAGGACCGCCGGACCGCACCCGGCGAGGCACCCGCGGCGCGCGTGATGGCCGACGTGCTCGCGACCGGCCGGTTCCACCGTCTCGTCGCCATCGATCTGCACTCGGCCGCACTGGAAGGATTCTTCCCGATCCCGCTCGAACATTTGAGCGCCGTTCCCGTGCTGGTGCAGGCGCTGCGCGAGCGTGGCGTCCGCCCGGGCGTCGTGGTGGCGCCCGATCTGGGCGCGGCCAAGCTCGCCGAACGCTATGCCGGCCTGCTCGAGCTCCCGGTTGCGATCGTCCACAAGACGCGGCTGAGCGGCGCCGAGGTCCGCGTGCGTCAGATTTCCGGAGCGGTTCGGGGCCTCGCCCCGCTCATTGTCGACGACATGATCAGTACAGGAGGCACGATCTCGGCCGCCGTCGCGGCGCTGCGCGACGCGGGGTCCGAATCGGAAATCATCGTCGCCGCCACGCATGCGTTGCTGGTTGGACCCGCACGGGAACGCCTTGCGCAGGCGTCGTTGGCGAGCTTGTTCGTGACGGACAGCGTTCTGGGGGGACGAGTGCCCGGGCTTCCCCTGCACTGTGTGAGCGTCGCGCCACTCCTGGCTCAGGTGCTCACCCGTCTGCATGACGACACGCCCCTCGAGGGATTCTCCATTACCGACTGAGGTGCAGCCATGATTACGCCGGCCGTGATTCGCCAGATCCACGAAGTCATGACACTCGAGCCGTTCACAGTGACCGAAGATACGGGACTCGAGGAGCTGATGGACTTGTTTTCCCGACGGGACTTCAACGCCTTCCCCGTGGTCGATCACAGCGGCACGCTGCAGGGGATCGTGACGAAGCTCGATCTGCTGCGGGCGTTGCGCCCCGCGCGCGGACACTTCGCGCCCGATCTGAAGGCGTTCGGAGCGGGGACGGTGCAGGACGTCATGCGGCGCGGAGTAATCGCGGTCGAGCCGGGCGATCCCGTGTCGGTCGCGGCGGACCTGATGATCGAGACCCGGCTGCGCAGCCTTCCCGTCGTGGAGCGGAAGCATGGTGAGGGGCCGCACCTGGTGGGAATCGTGAGCCACGGCGACGTGCTGCGGGGATTACGATTCGACCTTGCCGACGCTCAGCCCCACGCGCTCACCGGCGCTCCCCGGCCACGACCCGCATGACGTCGGTCGTGGTCACGATGCCGACGAGCTTGCCATGATCCATCACCACCGCGCGGTGGATCCGCTGCTTCAGCATATATGCGGCGGTCTCCCGAACGGTGGTTTCGGGAGACACGGCGCGGACGCCACGCGTCATCGCCTCGCCGACCGTATGCTCGGCGAGAATGTCCCATTCGGGTCCGGTCAGCTCCTTCATCCGCTCCGTTACGTCCGCCCCGGCATCGGCCCACAATTCGCCGAAATACGCGCCCGGCGGGGTGTCCTCGGCGTCCGGTTCCCACTCCACCGGCTCCGCCTCTTCCACATCCGCGTCCTCGACTGGTTCGACGCGTTCCGTGGGCACCCCGGGGATGTCGGCTTCGAACGCGAGGATGTCGTTGGCCGAGAGCGTCCCGACCACCCGCTCGCCAGTGACGACCGGCGCGCCGGTGATCCGCTGGGTCGACAGCAATTCGATGGCTTCTCGCAGCGTGAGCTCGGCGTCCAGCACCAGCACCTCGGTGGACATGATGTCGCGCACGATGGGGGCTTTCCCTCGGGAGTTCGCGTGCGTGGCGTGTTTGGCCGTTCCCTGTTTCATGATGATCCTCCGGTGTTAGGCACCACGGGTCAGGAGTCAAGCTGCACGACCCGATCTAAAGCCTCGGTGAAGGCTGCGTGAGCGATCACTTACCCGACGCCCTCGTTCCGTCCGTCTCCGGGGACGCGGCGGGGTTGACGAGCGAGGAGGCCGCCCGCCGGCTCGCCGCCGGCGGGCCGAATGTGCTCCGTGTCAGGACTCGGCTCACGCTGCCGCGGCTCGTGGCGTCGCGGTTTCGCAATCCCCTGATCGTCCTCCTGGTGGCGGCGAGCGTGATCGCCGCCTTTTCCGGAGACATCACGAGCGCGGTCGTCGTAATGGTGGTGGTCGCCATGAGCGTGAGCCTCGATACGGTGCAGGAGTACCGCGCCGGACGGGCTGCCGAGCGGCTGCGCGAATCGGTCGCCACGCGCGCGACGGTGTGGCGGGACGGCGCGCGCCACGACATTCTCGCGAGTGAAGTCGTGCCAGGCGACGTCGTGCTCCTCGCGGCGGGGGATCTGGTTCCCGCCGATGGGTCCGTCCTGGAAGAACGCGATCTGTTCGTCAACGAGGCCGCCCTGACGGGGGAGGCCTTCCCGGTCGAAAAGCATGCGGCGACCGGAACGAGCGATCTGTTCCTGGGCACGTCGGTCGTGAGCGGATCGTCGCGCATGCTCGTGCGCGCTACCGGACGGGCGACCGCCCTGGGGAAGATTGGCGCGACCCTGGAAGAGCGGCCACCGGCCACGGCCTTCGAGGTCGGGACGAGGCACTTCGGCCTGCTCGTGCTCCGTCTCGCCGTTCTGATGGTGTTGTTCGTCATTCTCGTCAACATCGTGCGCGGGCGTCCCGGTCTCGAGTCGTTTCTCTTCGCCGTCGCGCTCGCGGTGGGGCTCACACCCGAACTGCTGCCGATGATCGTGACCGTGACGCTATCGCGGGGTGCGCTTCGGATGTCCAATAAGAAGGTGATCGTGAAGCGACTCGCGTCCATTCACGACCTCGGCAGCATCGATGTGTTGTGCACCGACAAGACCGGCACGCTCACAGAGGGCACGATCCGCCTCGACCGGCACCTCGACCCGCTGGGGCGAAGCAGTCTCCGCGTCCTCGAGCTCGCTTACCTGAACAGCTCGTTCCAGTCGGGCCTCCGGAGCCCTCTCGATGACGCGATTCTCGCGCACCAGGAAATCGACGCGGCAGGATGGCGGAAGGTGGACGAGGTGCCGTTCGATTTCGAGCGCCGGCGCGTTTCGGTGCTGCTCGACAAAGAGGAAACCCGGCTCCTGGTCGTGAAAGGCGCGGTTGAGGATGTGTTGCGCAATTCGACCCGGTTCGAAGCCGACGGCCCGAAGTCTCTGAACGGCCTGGAGGAGCCGGCTCGGGTTGAGCTGGCCGCCCGCGGCGATTCCCTGGCCCGTGATGGTTACCGCGTTCTGGGCGTCGCCTGGCGGAGCCTTCCCGCCGACCGGGCCCATTGTGGGCTCGGCGACGAACGGGATCTCGTGTTCGCGGGATTTGCCGCATTCGAGGATCCGCCCAAGGCAAGCGCGACCGGGACGCTCGCCGCACTCTCCTCCCACGCGGTGGCTCTCAAGATTCTCACGGGAGACAACGAGCTGGTCACGCGTCACGTGTGCGCGAAAATCGGCCTCCCGATCCAGGGGTTGATGACCGGGACCGACGTGGACGCGCTCGATGATGCCGCGCTCGAGCGCGCCGCGCCCCACGTGAACCTATTCTGCCGTTTCACGCCGCCGCAGAAGAACCGCGTCATCCTGGCCTTGAAGCGTGGCGGTCATATCGTGGGATACCTGGGCGACGGGATCAACGACGCGCCGTCGCTGCACTCGGCGGATGTGGGGATCTCGGTCGACTCCGGTGCCGACGTGGCCAAGGCGGCCGCTGACATGGTCCTGCTCGAGCGCGACCTGGGCGTTCTGTACGACGGCGTGCTCGAAGGCCGGCGCACGTTCGGCAACATCATGAAGTACGTGATGATGGCCATGAGCTCGAATTTCGGGAACATGCTGAGCATGGCGCTTGCGTCGCTGGTGCTCCCATTTCTCCCCATGCTCCCGACGCAGATCCTGCTCAACAACTTCCTCTACGACGTCTCCGAAATTCCCATCCCCATGGATACGGTGGATGACGACTATCTCCGCCGGCCGCACCGCTGGGACATGCGGTTCGTGCGCAATTTCATGCTGACCGTGGGTCCCGTGAGCTCGGCGTTCGATTTTCTCACATTTTTCATCCTGCTTCGAGTGTTTCACGCCGGGGCCGCGCTGTTCCACACCGGATGGTTCATCGAATCGCTCGCGACGCAGGTGTTCGTCATTTTCGTGATCCGGACGCGCGGCAGTCCGTTGGCGAGCCGTCCCAGCCGCTTGTTGATCCTGACGTCCCTGGCGGTGGTGGCGGTCGCCCTGCTGCTGCCATTCACCTCCGCCGCATCGCGTCTCGGTTTCGTTCCGGCCCCCGGCACGTTCTTCGTGATCCTGGCGATCATGGTGGGCATGTATCTCGTCCTGGTCGAGCTGGTGAAGCGGTGGTTTTACGAGCGCTTTGCGCCAGGTTAGCCTTGCTGGGGGCCGCCCCGGTTGAGCTTCAACACCGCCCTTCCCGAAAGCAGCACCGTTGCCACGCAGAGCGGCAGGAAGAAATAGATGACTCGATACGCCACGAGCGCGCTGAAGATGGCTCCGCGGCGGTATGAGTCACCGAGCATGGCGAGCATCACCGCCTCGAAGATGCCGATACCGCCGGGCAGCTGCGCGATCAGGGCCGCGACCTGGCCGAGAATGAACACCGCGAAGAACCCGAAGAACGTAATGACATGGGAAGCCGGGAGCAGGACGAACAGCGCCGCGCCCGAGAGCGTCCAGTCGGCGAGCGACACCAAAATTTGTTGGAGGGCAAAGCGCGGCGACGGCGGCTCGAGCCGCCACCGCACCACGTGGAACGGCTTACCCCAGAGACTCCACGCGAGGTACGCGAGCACGCCGGCCAGGGCGATTACGCCCAGCGGCACAGTCGTGGATACATGCACGCCGATCAGGCGCGGCACCGCGGTGGGCTCGAGAATGAAGGAAATAGCGGCGGCGGCCAGCAGTCCGATGGTGTAGGTCATCAAGTTCAGAAATACCAGCTCGGTTGTTTCGGCAGTACTGAGCCCCCAGCGCGAATAGAACCGGTAGCGAACCGATCCTCCGACGAAGAACGAAAGGGGGACGTTGTTCGCAAGCGCGTATCCGATGAACGACGCCAGCACGACCTTGCTGGCGGCGAGCGGGTGCCGGAGAAACCGGAGCGCGATGAAATCGTATCCCGCCAACGCCAAGTATCCGAGCACTGTAAGGGCAAGTGATGCTACAAGCCGGCTCAGGCGGAGCGAGCGGAATTCGGCGATCAGCTCATGCAGGGGGACTTCACGCAGCTGCCGGCGCACAACCCAAATGGCGCCCGCGAGGAGCGCGAGCTCCACGACCCAGCCAAGCGTGCGCAGCAGCGGGCGCGATCGGGGGGGCGCGGTGGGTCGCTCGGCTTTCTGGGTGCGTGTGACCACGGGGACCGAAGCTGCACGCCGAGCTTCGAGCCCGCCAGCGCGGGCTCCGGGCTAGGGGATTCTCATCCTGGATTCAGCATTCCCTCATTCCGGCGAGGTGACCATACCGCAAACAGGTGAACTGAGGGTCCTGTGATTGCACAGCCGGGAGTACTCGAAGCGCCACCGGTGAAGGAAGTTGCCTCGGCTCCTCCAGCGCCCGAGCTCCCGCGGAAACGATCGCGGTGGAGTAAGCGGCGCAAGCTCCTCGTTGGGGCTGTCCTACTCGGCGGCGGCGTGGCACTGGGTGTTCGTTCGTTGGTCCGGGACATGGTTGGCACGGCGCAACCGCTGAAAGCCACGGGAACCGTCGAAGCGACGGAAGCCGTGCTCGGATTTGCCGCGGCCGGGCGCATTGCGGAACTTCGCGTACACGAAGGAGACACGGTCGCGGCGGGCGAGGTTCTGAGCCTGCTCGACACGGCTCAAATCATGGCGCGGTTGCGCCAGGCGGAGGCCGCAGTCGCCGTAGCCGAGGCGCAGCTTGCGGACCTGCGGTACGGGTCGCGACCGCAGGAGCTCGAGGACAGGCGCCAGGCCGTCACTGCCGCGCAGCGCAACCTCGACCAGGCAAACCGCGATTGGGACCGCGTGCGAACACTGACCAACGCGGTCAGTCAGCAGTCGATCGACGCTGCCCGCACCACTCGGGATGTGGCCCAGGCGCGATTCGAACAGGCGCGCCAGGAGCTCGCGCTCGCGGTCGCGGGCACGAGGCGCGATCAGATCGCCGGCGCAGCGGCGGGGGTCGAGGCGGCACGCGCACAAGCGGGACTCGCACGGGCGACGATTCGCGACTACTTCATCGTCAGCCCGTTTGCCGGCCTCGTCACCGTGCGCGCGCGTGAGCCGGGGGAATCAGTGGTCCCCGGCAACGCGGTCCTCAGCGTGATGAACCCCGGGGATCGTTGGGTCCGCATTTACGTCCCCGAGAACCGGCTGGCAGCGGTTCGCATCGGCGAATCCGCGGCAATCAGCGTCGACGCCTTCCCGGGTCGGACGTTCACGGGGGTCGTGAGCTGGATGTCCCCCGAGGCGGAGTTCACACCTCGTAACGTCCAGACGCAGGACGAGCGTGTGAAGCTCGTCTACGCGGCGAAAGTCCGGATCACGAACGATCCTGCGCTCGCCCTGAAACCCGGCACTCCCGCGGACGTGCGCCTCGACCTTGCTGGTCGCGAGACCAGGTGAGTCGCATGCCGGCGATCGCGCTCCAGTCGTTGAGTCGGGCGTTCGGGCCGCTGATCGCGGTTTCCGGGCTCACCTTCGCGGTCGACGATGGCGCGCTCGTGGGGGTCGTCGGGCCCGACGGGGCAGGGAAGACTACGACGCTTCGCATGTTGGCGGGCGTGCTAAGGCCGACGAGCGGCGATGCGTGGGTGAATGGCTCGAGCGTGACCCGTAACCCGGAGGCTTTGAAGCCGCACATCGCATATATGTCGCAGCGGTTCGGGCTGTATCCCGACCTGACAGTCATGGAGAACATTGAGTTCTACGCGGATGTGTATCGCGTGGGCCGGGACGAGCGGGCTCGGCGCCTCGAGCGGCTGTTTCAATTTTCGGGGCTCGGACCATTTCAGTCGCGCCGCGCCGGCGCGCTATCGGGCGGGATGAAGCAAAAGCTGGGGTTGTGTTGCGCGCTGATCCATCAGCCCCGCATCCTGCTGCTCGATGAGCCCACGTTCGGCGTCGATCCCGTGTCGCGTCACGAGCTGTGGCGCTTCGTGAACCAGATGGTGGCGGAAGGCGTCACGGTGCTGGTCTCGACCGCCTATCTCGACGAGGCGGAGCGCTGCGACCGCGTGGCGCTCATGGATCATGGGCATCTCCTCGCGTTCGACGCTCCGAGAGCGCTTGAGGACGGACTCGGGGGGACGATGCTCGAAGTCCAGTTATCCGACGTGCGGGCGGGAACGCGGGCGCTTCGTGGCGTGCAGGGGGTCCAGAGCGCCGTGGTGGTGGGCGACGTAGTCCACGTGCTGCTCCCCAATGCCGCGGACGGCTGGTCCCGCGCGCTTGCGGTACTCGCGGCGGACGGTATCACGGTGCTGGACGCCCGGCGCATTGTCCCCTCCCTCGAGGATGTCTTTATCTCGCGCGTGACGGGGGCGTGAATCCATGACCTCCGCAGCGTGGGCGATCGAAACCTCGCACCTGACACGGCGCTTCGGTGATTTCGACGCCGTCCTCGACCTGTCGCTCGCGGTCGCTCCGGGCGAAATCTTCGGCCTGGTCGGGCCCAACGGCGCCGGCAAGACCACCTTGATGCGTATGCTCACGGGCCTCCTACCCCCGACCTCGGGACAGGGCCGTGTGGCGGGATGCGACATCGCGCACGACCGTGCGCTGGTGAAGCAGCACATCGGGTACATGGCGCAGCTCTTCTGCCTCTATCCGGAACTCACGGTGCGGGAGAATCTGGAGTTTTTCGGCGGACTCTATGGCCTCGATCCCCGAGCCCTGGGCGAACGGCAAGCGTGGGCGCTGTCGACCGCCGGTCTCACGGGGCATGAAGATCAGATCACCGCGCTCCTGCCGCTGGGATGGAAACAGCGCTTGTCGCTCGCGGCCGCCGTGATGCATGAGCCCGAGATCCTGGTTCTGGACGAGCCAACCTCAGGCGTCGATCCGGTATCGCGCCGCTCGTTCTGGGATCTGCTGGAAGAGTTGGCCGACCGTGGGAAAACCATCCTCATCAGCACCCACCACATCGAGGAAGCAGAATACTGCGACCGAATCGCCTTGATGAACCGAGCGCGGTTGATCGCGCTGGGCGCACCGCGCGATTTGAAGCATGCGCTCGCGGGGCGGACGCTCCAGATCGACGTGACCGGTTTGGAGCGGGCCGACGACGTGCTCGAGCGCACCGCGGGGGTTGAGAACGTCGCGATGTTCGGCCGCCGGCTCCACGTCACCGTCTCGGATCCAGCCGCCGCGCGACGCGACCTCCCGGTCCTGCTCGAGCGAGCCGGTGCCGCCGTGCATGGCATCATACCGGTCGAGCCGACGCTCGAGGACGCGGTGATGCTGTTGATCCGCCGCGCGGGAGGAGCGGTGGCCGGATGAAGATCATGGAGCGCGATCACCTGCTCGCCGTCGCCCGCAAGGAGTGGCGCCAGCTGCGTCGTGATGTGCGCAGCCTGCTGCTCGCGTTCGGCGTTCCGCTCCAGCTGCTGCTCTTGTTCGGCTACGCGATCAGCTGGGACGTGCGCGATATCCCGATGGCAGTGCTCGATCAGGACGGGTCCGCCGCCAGCCGCAGCCTGGTGGACGCGTTTCGCAGCGCCGGATACTTCCGCGTGGTACGCTGGCCTTCCACTCCAGCCGCCGCCGGTCAGGTGCTGGCGGAGGGGCGGGCCAACATGGTGCTCGTGATCCCCGAACGCTTCCAGGCGTCGCTGCAAGCCGGCCGGCCGGGCTCGCTGCAATTGCTGCTCGACGGCAGCGACGCGAACACCGCGACCGTCTCACTCGGCTATGCGACGGCGATCGTGACGAGCTGGTCCCCGGGCCCCCGCATCCCGGTCGCAACGGTGGGCGTCGACCCGGAGCCCCGCGTGTGGTATAACGAGGACCTCCAGAGCCGCAAGGTGCTCGTGCCTGGCCTCGTGGCCACGATCATGATGATGATCGGATCGTTGCTCACGGCGATGACGATTGCCCGCGAGTGGGAGCGCGGGTCGATGGAGCAGCTCGCGGCGACGCCGATTCGGCCGCGTGAGATCGTCCTGGGCAAGATGCTGCCTTACATCGGCATCGGGATGGCCGACGTGGTCTTCACCATCGCGCTCGGCGCTGTCCTGTTCGGCGTACCGTTCCGCGGCAATCCGCTCGTGTTGTTCATAGCGGCGCTGCTGTTTCTCACCGGCATGTGCGGCGTGGGGATCTCGATCAGCGCGATCGCGAAATCACAGCGGCTCGCCGTGCAGCTCAGTATGCTACTCACTTATCTGCCCGGCATGATCCTCTCCGGCGCCATGTTCGACATCACGACCATGCCCCGGGTACTCCAGGCCGTGAGCTGGACGGTGCCGGCACGGTACTTCGTCGTCATTCTCCGCGGGGTGCTGCTCAAGGGCATCGGGGTCGCCGACCTGCTGGTGCCGATGCTCGCGCAGGTGCTGTTTGCGGCGCTCGCGCTGACCCTCGCCCTGCACGCGTTCCGGAAGGAGCTGGCGTGATGTCGCGCGCGGCCTGGCGCCGGCTGTGGCAGATGATCCGCAAGGAATTCCGCCAGCTGCGGCGTGACCCGCGCGTGCTCGTCATGATGATCGTCTCGCCCCTGCTGCAGCTCCTGATCTACGGCTATGCGGTCACGACCGACGTGCGGAACGTGCGGACGATCGTGCTCGACCGGGACGGCACGCAGGTTTCGCGGGCCGTCACCGACGCGTTGACCGCCTCGGGATACTTCAAGGTGGCCGGATATGCCGCGGAGCCCCGTGATGTCGTGAGGGCGTTGAACCGCGGCACGGCACTCATTGCGATCGAGATTCCGCGCGGCTTCGCGCGTGCGCTCGCCGACGGTTCGCGCGCTCCATTGCAGGTGCTGGTGGACGGCACGAACGCCAACACGGCAAACGTCGCGAGCGGGTATGTCGCGATGATTGCACGTCACGCCGCCGACCGGTGGACGTCGCCGGCCGGTCCCGCGCTCGCTGCCCCCGTGGCCTTCGAGCCACGGGTATGGTACAACCCGGGGCTCGAGGCGCGGATCTGGTACGTCCCGGGCACGGCGGGGGTGATCATCGTAAACCTGTGCCTGATCCTGACGGCGCTCGCCGTCGTTCGCGAACGCGAGGAAGGAACCCTGGAGCAGCTGCTCGTCACGCCAATCCAGCCCATGGAGATTCTCGTCGGGAAAACCGTCCCTGTGGCGATCATCGTCTTGGTCGACGTCGCCATGGTGGCAGTGGTGGGGGCGCTCCTGTTTCACGTGCCGTTCCGGGGCAGTTTCCTCGCCTTCGGAGTATCGAGTGTCTTATTCGTGTTCGCCGGATTGGGCGCGGGGCTGCTCCTGTCGACGGTCACCCAGACTCAGCAGCAGGCGTCCATGTCGATGGGACTCGTCATGATGCCGGTCAACATGCTTTCTGGTTTCGTGTTTCCGATCACGAGCATGCCCCGCGTGGTGCAATGGCTCACGTTGCTCAATCCCCTGCGCTACGAAATCGACGTGCTCCGGGGCGTCTTCCTGCGGGGAGTGGGGTTCGCGGTACTCTGGCCGCAATTCCTCGTACTCGCGCTAATGTCCATGGTGCTGTTTCTTATGGCGGCGCGGCGCTTCCAACGCACCCTGTGAGCACGCGCGTATGATCTTCTCAGGCGAGGAACGGTCGATGGAAGGAATTCTGCTGGCTACGCACGGGGGCGAGAGTGCCGAGGGCGCCGCGCGGGTCGCGGCACAGTTGGCGGAACGGCTCCGGGCACAGCTCGGCGTGTTGTGCGTTCTCGAACCGCAGCCGGTAGTGGATTACGGCTACCTCGCCGCGGTTCCGCCAACGCCGGAGCAGTACCAGATGCTCTCGGAAGCCTTGCGCGGTGCGGTGACCAGCCAGCTGCGCCGGTGCGGGAAGGTCGAGTGCGCTCCCGTCGTCGAAATCGGGCTTGGGGCGCAGGAAATCGCCCGCGCCGCGCGGGAGCAGGGTGCCGCATTGATCGTCGTGGGTCTCGGGCCACATCACGTGCTCGATCGCGCCCTCGGCGGCGAGACCGCGCTCCAACTGGTGCAAATCGCGAGCACGCCGGTGCTCGCGTTGCCCGCCAACGCGACATCAATTCCCCGACGGGTGATGGCCGCTGTCGATTTCACGCCCACGAGTATTCGAGCCGCCCGTGTGCCGCTGCTCTGGTTGGGCCCCGGAGATGTGCTCGAACTGGTTCACGTCGCGCCCCCCGACGCGCCCAGTGCGGTTTCACGGCTGGAGCAGCTCAAGACTGAAATGGTGTCAGAAACCCGAGCGACGATCGAAACCCGTGAACTGCGGGGAGATCCCGCGCGGACCCTGCTCGAACACGCGGCCACTTCACGCAGCGATCTGATCGCCGCCGGCACGCACGGCTACGGCATCTGGAAACGCCTCACGCTCGGAAGCGTCGCCTCCAAGCTCGTGCGGCTGTCTCCCGTGGGGGTGCTGATCGCGCCGCTCGGTGCGGTGACGCAACCGCGCTGAGGCTACTCGGACCAGCGCAGCAGCGCCGCCAAGCCGTCGACTTCCGTCCGCGTCCCCGGGTCGCGCACGATTACGACCGCGGCATTTTGCGCCAGGGCGTCACCCTCCGCCGCCCGGATCAGGTCCCGCACGCGGAGCGCCGGTCCCTCCTCTTCGCACTCGGAGCGCGTCAACGCAAGCCGGTGGGACCGCGCGCAGCGGAATCCCGAGAGGCGCGTCCCGTCCACGACCAGGAGCGTACGCACCTGGCGGCGGCCCAGCGCGTGCAGCGTTTCGCGGAGGCCGTTGGTCGAGCGTCCGGTGCCGAGCCCGCGCCGCATCTTCATTACCAGGGCACGTTCAGTCGCCGGGCGCTGCCGGGTGCGCGCCGCGTCTACCGCCTCGCGCACGATGCTCGGTGTGACGGCCGTCGGATTGAGCCGCACCTCGCCGATCAACCGATCTGCGAGCGGCGAGGGAAGCGAGCGAACCAGCGCCGCCACGGACGTCTTCGGTCCGGCCACGAGCAAGGGCTGAGACGCGCGCCGCTCGAGCTGCGCGATCCGGCTCAAAATTCTCCGCACATGGCGCCGCTCTTCTTCGTGAATACGACCGTGATACTCGCGTTCTCCCCAACCGGGGCCGCCCTGACGGTCGCTGTGAAACCGCCCGCCCCGCATGGCTGGGGAACCGATCCCGTCGAGCTCCCGCGCTTCGCCCGGTGCGACATCGAAAAAGCGAGCGTGGGCGCGATCGAGCACAATGGCGAGTACTCGCTCAGTGGCCATGATCACATCTCCTCCCCGGCCCCGACGGGCGCCGGCACCTTCGGTTCTGGTATCTCGGTCAGCGTCGCTTCCGTCAGCAGCAGCACGCTCGCGACGGAGACCGCGTTCTCGAGTGCGATGCGGACCACCTTGGTCGGATCGACGATGCCCGCTTCGAGCAGTTTGACGTACGTGCCCCGAGCGGCATCGAAGCCGAAATCGCCGGCGCCCGACCGCATGCGATCGACGACCACGCCACCGTCGGCGGCGGAGTTCTGGGCGATCTGGCGCGTGGGGACCTCGAGGGCGTGCCGCAGGATGAGCATGCCGGTGCGGTCGTCGCCCGCGGCCTGCTCGGCTTCGCGCTCGAGCGGCTCGATCGCCCGCAATAGCGCGAGACCGCCGCCCGGCACGATCCCCTCCGCAATGGCCGCCTTGGTGGCGCTGATGGCGTCGTCGAACGCTTCCTTGCGGCTCTTGAGCTCGGTTTCGGAGGGGGCGCCCACACGGATTACCGCCACTCCGCCGGCCAGTTTTGCCAGCCGTTCTTCAAGCTTCTCGCGGTCGTAATCCGAGGTCGCGTCCTTGATCTGCTTGCGGAGCTCGTCGCAGCGGCCCGAGATGGCGGATTTCGCCCCCGCGCCACCGATGATCGTCGTATTCTCACGATCGGCGACGACGCGCTCCGCCTGGCCCAGATCGGCGAGCGACACGTGCTCGAGCTTGACGCCGATCTCCTCGGCGATGAGCCGGCCGCCCGTGAGGATCGCCATGTCCTCGAGCATCGCCTTGCGGCGATCGCCGAATCCCGGAGCCTTTACGGCGATGCAGCCCAGCGTGCCGCGGATCTTGTTCACGACGAGTGTGGCGAGGGCTTCACCTTCCACGTCTTCGGACACGACGAGCAGCCCGCGTCCTTCCTTGGCGACTTGCTCGAGGAGCGGAAGGAGGTCCTTGAGATTCGTGATGCGCTTTTCGTACAGGAGCACGTAAGGGTGCTCGAGCACGGCCTCCATTTTCGTGGGATCGGTCACGAAGTAGGGCGAGAGGTATCCGCGGTCGAACTGCATTCCCTTCACGACTTCGAGCGCCGTCTCGGTTCCCTTGGCCTCCTCGACCGTGATGGCCCCTTCGGGTCCGACCTTCTCCACGGCGTCGGCGACCAGCTCGCCGATGGCGGGATCGTTGTGAGCGGAGATCGCCGCGACCTGGGCCTTCTCACGCCGGGTCTTGACCGGCTGTGACAGCTGCTTGATCGCATCGATCGCGGTGTGCAGGGCGTGGTCGAGCCCGCGCTTCAGGTCGATCGCGCTCGCGCCAGCGGCGACGTTCTTGAGCCCCTCAGCGAAAATCGCGTGTGCCAGGAGAGTCGCGGTCGTCGTCCCGTCGCCCACGGCATCGCCGGTCCGGGTGGCCGCCTCGCGCAGCACCTGCGCGCCAAGGTTCTCCTCCGCGTCTTTCAAGTCGACTTCCTTCGCGATCGTCACACCGTCATTGCAGACGAGCGGGGTTCCCCACTTCTTCTCGATCAGCACGCACTTCGACTTCGGTCCCAGGGTGACACGGACGGCATCGGCCAGGGCGGTGGCACCACGCAGCACCTTTTCGCGCGCCGCCGCTTCGAAGATCAGCTGTTTGTGCGCCATGGCCGCCTAACCTCCTGCCTGCTGATGTTGCCGGGCGGCAAGCTTGACGCTCGTCGCCTGTGGCCCGTTGTTTCCGGGCTCCTCGTGAAAATGGACGAGACTGCCGACATCCAGGCGGTTGAAGGCGTTGTCGAGCACGCTGTGCTGATCGAAGTAAATCTCCCGACCGTCGGCGGATTCGAGAAAGCCGTATCCGGCGAGTGGGAAGTACTGCGTTACGCGGCCGATCGGCAGATGCTCGTGATGCTTCACGGCGCCGCGCTGCACGCGCGCGAAATCCTCGAGTCGCCGACGCGCCGCTGCGAATGCCTCATCCAGCGCCGTCCGCAGCTCGGTCGCCGGCTGGCGATTGATGACGACTTCTCCACCCGGCACCCCCAGGTCGAGGCGCACCCGGTATCGATCGGCGTCACTCAGATGTCGGTGGCGGGGAATGTCGATCGTGACGCCGCAGCTCGTGATCCGGGCGAACACATGCTGCAGCCGCTCGATGCGGTCGAGCACATCACGCTCGACGTCCGGCGCAAGGGGAGGACTGGCGACAATGCGAGGCGGTAACATGAACCCTCCGGGGCTGTCTTCAGTGCGTAAGCTGGCCCGCCGTCCATGAAGAATCATTGAGATCGCCCGCAAGCTTTTCTCGCACCCCCTTCACCTTGGCCTCATCGCGGACGTGCGAGCGTACGGCACGTCACGAGAATCGGAGGATTCCTATGACAATCGACATCGAGCCACAGGCCGACGCTCTGGAACGCGAGGTGTACAAGGAGCTCGTGTGGGAGCCCTCGGTAGACGCGTTGAACGTCGACGTGATGGGGCGCCCGAATGGCGTGATCGTGCTGACGGGCGTGGTCCGGAATTACGCCGAGAAGATGACGGCGGAGCGGGCAGCAATGCGGGTGAAAGGCGTGCAATCGGTCGTGAACGATCTCGATGTCCGCCTCGCGAGCTCGCACGAGCGCAGCGACGTGGACCTGGCGGAGGCCGTCGTGCAAGCCCTCGAGTGGGACGTGCTCGTTCCGCCGAGCCGGATTCAGGCGCGCGTCGCGGACGGCCGCGTGCGTCTCGAAGGGCAGGTGGACTGGAATTACCAGCGCGAAGCCGCGGACGAGGCGGTCCGTCGCCTCACCGGCGTGAAAGGCGTGACCAATCTGATCAGGGTCGTGTCCCAGCTCACCGTGCCGAACGTCAAGGCGCTCATCGAGGCCGCGCTACAGCGCTCGGCCGAGCTGGACGCGCAGGCTATCGACGTGGACGTTCAGGGACGGGTCGTCCTACTGCGCGGCAAGGTGCACTCCTGGACGGAGCGAGACGCGGCTGAAACCGCGGCATGGTCGGCGCCGGGGGTCACGGGAGTGGTGGACGAGCTGGAAGTCGCGCCGGCCGAGTCGTAATGGCACCGGCTGCCGCGGTCGAGCGGTGGATCCCGCTCGCGCACGGCCCGGCGCCGTGGTCCGGCGCTGCGGCCGTCCGGAACACCCGGATCCGGCTGGTGTGGCGCGAAACCGTTGCGGTCGCGTTCGAGTCCCTCCGCAGCAACGCGCTCCGCTCCCTGCTCACGATGCTCGGGATTATCATCGGGGTAGGGGCGGTGATCACGATGGTCGCACTCGGTTCGGGCGCCCAGCGGGCCATTCAGGCGCGCATCCAGGCGCTTGGCCCCACGCTCCTGACTGTGTACCCGGGTCAGAGTTTCATGCGGGGCGTGGCGAGCGGTACGCGCGTGAGTCTCACGCTCGACGATGACACGGCGCTCGCGAACCACGCGCGATTGCTGACCGCGGTAGTGCCGGAGCTCGTCCGGAATCTGCAGATCAAGAAAGGCGACCAGAATATCAACGTGAACGTCGTCGGGACGACGGCGAATTATGCGCGGGTTCACGAGTACGGCGTCACCACCGGCCGCATGTTCACGGCCGGCGATGACGCCGCGCGGCGCAGAGTCGCGGTGCTCGGGGCCTCCGTCCCCGCGATGCTGAACATGGATCGACAGGCGATCATGGGAACGCAGATCCTCATTCGGGGGATTCCGTTCGACGTGGTCGGCGTGCTGTCGGAGAAGGGCTCGCAGGGTTCGTTCATGAACCCGGACGAGCAGATTCTCGTTCCGCTCGCAACGGCCCGCTATCGCGTGCTGGGCACCGACCGGCTCCGCAGCATCACGGTCGAGGCGGCGAGCGTGGATTCGATGAATCTCACGATGATCGAGATCGAGCGTGTACTCAGGCGGCAACACCACATTCGACCCGGCGACGATAACGACTTTCAGATCCTCAGCCCGACTTCCATCCTGAGCACGTTCCAGCAGACCGCGCAGACGTTCTCCGCGCTGCTCGCGAGCATTGCCGCCATCAGTCTGCTGGTGGGCGGCATCGGGATCATGAACATCATGCTCGTATCCGTCACCGAGCGGACCCGGGAAATCGGATTGCGCAAGGCCACGGGCGCGAGGTCCGTTGACATTCTGCTGCAGTTCCTCGTGGAAGCCCTCGTGCTGGCGCTCTCGGGGGGTGCGCTCGGGATCGCGTTCGGGGTCATCTGCGCGGTAAGCGTGTCGTCGATCGCGCAGTGGAACACGACCATCGCGCCGAGCGCGGTCCTGATCGCGTTTGGATTCAGCGCCGCGGTCGGCTTGTTCTTCGGAATCTGGCCGGCGCGCCGCGCGGCCCGGCTCGACCCCATCGAGGCGCTGCGGTACGAATAGGCTCGCGTTGGCGGCGTGCGCGCTGCTGGCCGGTCCGACGAGCGCGCCACGCGTTACCGTCCATCCGGAACGTCCCGGACAGGGTTCGCTCGCGATTTTCGCGCTCGCGGCCAGCGATCGGGTTCCTGAGGGGGCGGCGGCGGGCGAACCGCTCCACTTCTACACCGATTCGACGGGCTACTGGGCGGTGATCGCTATCCCGCTCACCGAGCACGACAGCCTGCCTGTCAGCGTCGAGACGTGGCATGCGCAGGCGGGCGCGGGGGGCAGTCCGGAGACCACCACCGTCTACGTGCCCGTCGCACCACGAGCGGAGCCTGATGAGCGCCTCCACGTCGCGCCACGCTTTGCCGAGCCGGTGGACTCCGGTCTCCTCGAGCGGATTACGCGCGAGCGCGAGCTCGCGCGCACTGCGCGCGCACAATCACACGAGACACCACGGCTTTGGTCGGAGCCGTTTCTCCGGCCCGTGGCCGGACGCGTGACGAGCCCATTCGGAGCGCATCGGGCCTGGCCGAAACAGAGCATCACTGAAGAGTCACCACCTCCGTTCCATGATGGCGTGGACCTTTCGGGTGCGCTCGGCACTCCCGTGCACGTGTCGAACCGCGGGGTCGTCGTGATCATCGGAGACTGGTATTACGGCGGGACGGTAATCTTTGTCGATCACGGCGGCGGCATCGTTACCGCGTATCAACACCTGAGCCGTGTGGAGGTCGCGGTTGGCGACACGGTGGCGCGAGGCCAGGTGATCGGGCGCGTTGGGGCCACGGGCCGCGTCACAGGCCCGCACCTGCATTGGAGCGGGTCGTACGGCAACATCCTCGTAGATCCTCTGTCGCTGCTCACACTGTATCCGCCGCCCAAGTAATTCAAGCAGGAGCGCTTCGTGCCGAAACGCTCGGAGAACACTCGCTTCTGCGCGGAACCCGTCGCCGCTGGCGGGGTCTGCTCATTCAACTCCCATTTCGCCCTTCTCGGTACAGTCCGAAGATCTGGGAGTGAGTTGAGCAGTGTGTTTTTCTGGAAGGAGCATCGTATGAATGGCGGACGTTGGGTCACCGGAATTCTGGGGCTGTGGCTCGCGCTGGCTGGTGTCATCGGCTTCACGCCCACGTTCACGTTGTGGGACAAGCTGATAGTCGGGATCGTCGTCGCGATTGTGGGATTTTCTTTCGCGCGGGCATCGGTCAACCGGCAACGTCCCCGCACCTGCATTGGAGCGCGTCATGTAGCAACATCCTCGTAGATCCCGTGTCGCTGCTCACGCTGCGAGCGCCGTTCTAGCATTTCACCCGAGCGCGGCGGCGAGATAGTCCACGCACCCGCCCAGGGTCGAGACTTTCGCATAGTCGGCTTCGGGAACCGAGACCCCCAGCTCTTTCTCTATCGCCACAAAGAAGTTCAACAGGTCCATCGAATCCATATCGAGCTGGTCGCGAAACGGCACCTCCGGCTTTAGCGCGCTCAAGTCGGCCTCGGGAGCGATCGCGCCGAGGAGACGGCGCACCACGGACTCGAGCTCTATCCTCGTCACAAACGTTCCGGAGTCTGCAGCAGCGCATCGATCTTATTGAGAAAGGCGCTGGCGCGGTGACCGTCGGTCACGCGGTGGTCGGCGGACAGGGTCACAGTGACCACCGGATGCGAGACGACCTGGCCGTCCACGGCGCAGGGGCGTTCCACGATTTTCCCGAACCCCACAATCGCGACCTGCGGCGGATAGATGACGCCGTATACGGCCTCGACCCCGCGTTCACCCAGACTCGTGACCGTGATCGTGGGATCGGACAACTCCGAGCTGCGCAACGCGCCGCTTCGGGTCCGGTTGACGAGGTCTTGAAAGGCGCGCATCAACTGTTCGAGCGGTTGCCGATCGGCGTCGTGCAGCGCCGGCGCCATGAGACCGCCTTCGCGAAGGAAGATCGCCACGCCGACGTGAATCGCCTGGCTTGGCACTGCCCGGTCGCCGTCCCAGCGCGCGTTCAATTCGGGGACGTCTCGTAACGCGAGCGCGACCGCCTTGATGAACAGCACGCCCGCGAGCAGGCGGTCTGCAACCGGTCGTGGCGCGTTGAGCTCCGCGAGCCAGTTCGTGGCGCGCGCGAGATCGATGGTCGTACTGAGATAGAAATGTGGAATCTCACGCTTCGAGCGTGCGACCGCGGCCGCGATCGCCTGGCGCATGCGTTCGCGGGGGCCACTGGGGGTGGGGGCAGTCGGTAGCGCCGCCTTGCCGCGCTCCGCCGCACGTTCGACATCTGCCAGCGCAATGGTTCCCTCGGGGCCTGTTCCCTGAACCGCCGAAAGGTCCACGCCGAGGGCGACGGCTGCTTTTCTCGCTGCGGGCGAAGCTCGGTGGCGACCGGGGACGGGCGTGCTTGGAGGGGCAGGGGCAGGCATCGCCGGAGACGGAGGTCCCGCGACGGCGGCAGTCTCCCCCGGCTCACGAATAATGGCGAGCGGTGTACCCACGGGCACTTTTTCTCCGGCCTGTACGAGAATCTTCTCCAGCACGCCCGACGTGAACACCTCGATATCGATCGCTCCCTTATCGGTGTCCACCTCGGCGAGAATATCGCCGCGCGCGACCGTGTCGCCCGGCTGCTTGTGCCAGAGGACGAGCCGGCCGGCAGTCATGTCGGCGCCGAGTAGCGGCATGCGGAATTCAGCCACGCAGAGCGGGTGAGCCGATGAGCCGCTGTGCCACGTCCACGATGGTCGCGACCTGCGGCAGCGCGGCGTCCTCCAGATGCTTGGGGTAGGGGATAGGGACTTCGGCGCTACACACCCGCGCGACCGGTGCATCGAGGTCGTAAAAGCCCTGCTCGGTGATCCGGGCGCTCACCTCTGCGGCAAGACTCCCGGTGCGCCAACCCTCATCAACGATCACCGCGCGTCGGGTGCGCCGCACGGACTCGAGGAGGGTGGCATCATCGAGCGGCCGGAGCGTACGCAAATCAATGACTTCGGCGCTGATGCCGTGAGCGGCGAGCTGGTCGGCTGCCTCGAGCGCCTTGCCCAGCGTGCCGCCATACGCGATCACCGACAGATCGTCCCCCGGACGGCGGATGGCGGCGTGCCGTATATCCACCGGAACGGCTGTGCCGTTCAGCTCGCCTTCGGCAGGATAGAGCGCCGCATGCTCGAAGATAAATACCGGATCGGGCTCACGCAGTGCGCCGAGCAGCATGCCGCGCGCATCCTCGACGGTGGCCGGAGCGAGGACGGTGATCCCCGGGATGTGCGCGTACCAGCCCTCCAGGCTATGGGAGTGCTGCGCAGCAACCTGCCGGCCGGCGCCGGTCGCCATCCGGACGACGAGGGGCACGCTGAGCTGGCCGCCGGACATATGGCGGAGCGTCGCGGCGTTGTTGACGATCTGATCGAGGCAGAGGAGCGAGAAATTCACAGTCATGACCTCGACGATGGGGCGCATCCCTCCCAGCGCCGCGCCGATTCCGGCGCCCACGAACGCCGACTCCGATAGCGGCGTGTCCCTGATTCGCTCGGGGCCGAATTCCTCGAGCAGGCCATGGCTGCAGGCGTATGCGCCACCGTAGCGTCCAACGTCTTCACCCATCAGGAACACGCGCGCATCGCTGCGCAGCGCTTCACGCAAACCGGCACGCACGGCTTCGCGATATGTGGTTCTCGCCATATCTCTATCCGATCGGCGCGGCCTGAACGTCCTTCAACAGATCGCTCTCCGGCTCCCACTCGCCATGCTCGGCGGCTCGAACCGCTGCTCCGATTTCCGCCGCGATCTCCTGTTCCATGTTGGCGAGATCCAGATCCGCGAGGAGTGCCCACTCGCGTAGGCGCGCTTCGAATCGCGGGATCGGATCGCGTTCCTTCCACAGGGCGACCTCGTCCTTGGTGCGATACAGCTCCGGATCGTACATCGAATGCGCCCGGAAGCGATACGTCAGGAACTCGATGAAGTACGGCCCGGTGCCCTTTCGCACGGCCTCTGCTGCCCGGCGGGTAGCGGTCTCCACCGCGAGCACATCCATCCCATCGACTTGCTCAGCGGGCATACGGTAGCTCTCCGCTTTGCGCCGCAGATCGGGCTCGGACTGGTGGCGCTCGAGCGCCGTCCCCATTGCGTAGCGATTGTTTTCGCAGAGAAAGAGGACCGGCAGCTTCCAGAGCGCGGCCAGATTGAGCGACTCGTGAAACTCTCCTTCGGCCACGGCGCCGTCGCCGAGGAAACACGCGGTGATCCAGGATTGCGACTGGAGCTTCGCGGCGAGCGCCAAGCCGACAGCTACCGGCAGCCCGCCCCCCACGATGGCGTACCCACCATAGAACCGCCGGGTCACGTCAAAGAGATGCATTGACCCGCCGCGCCCGCGCGAGCATCCGTTGGTTTTCCCGTACATCTCGGCCATGACGGCCGCGGCAGGGATCCCCCGCGCGAGAGCATGTCCGTGTTCGCGGTAGGTCGCGACGATGGCGTCCTCAGGCGTCAGCGCCTGGAGCGCGCCGACTGCGATCGCTTCCTCGCCGATATAGAGATGAAGGAACCCGCGGATTTTTCCTTCCGTATAGAGCTCCGCCGATTTCTCCTCGAATCGGCGAATCAGAAGCATCTCTCGGAGAAGGGCATGCCCATGTTCGCGCGGGATCATCTAACCGGCCTCGAGCGTTGAGGTGTCTCCCTCGGGAAGCCCGAGCTCGCGCGCCTTCAAGAGCCGGCGCATGATCTTGCCGCTGCGGGTCTTCGGGACGGTCTCGAGGAACGCGATTTCCTTCGGCGCGATCGCAGCCCCTAGCCGCGAGCGCGCGAAGCCGAGCAACTCGCGCTGCAGCGCATCCGAGGCTTCACATCCCGGCTTCAGAGCGACGAACGCCTTGATCACCTCTCCGGCAACGGGATCCGGCTTCCCGATCACGGCGGCCTCAGCGACCGCCGCGTGCTCGAGCAGCGCGCTCTCGACTTCGAACGGTCCCACGAGATGCCCCGAGGTCTTGATGACATCGTCGGCGCGGCTCACGAACCAGTAGTAGCCGTCCTCGTCCCGGCGGACCAGGTCCCCTGTGAGGTAGAAGCCCTCCCTGAAGGCCCGGCGGTAACGATCCGGGTCCGCCCAGTAAGCGCGGAACATCGATGGCCAGCCCGGACGCAGAGCCAGCTGTCCTTCGATCCCTGGTTGCCCGATCACCTGGATGGCTCGTTCGTCCGTTTTAACGACGGCGGCTTCGATTCCCGGGAGCGGGCGGCCCATTGATCCCGGGCGGATTTCCATTCCCGGGAGGTTCGCAATCATGATCCCCCCGGTCTCCGTCTGCCACCAGTTATCGTGAAACGGATGGCCAAGTGCATGCTGCCCCCACACGACGGCCTCGGGGTTGAGCGGCTCCCCTACGCTCGCGAGAAAGCGCAACGCGCTGAGATCGAAGCGCCGCGGCACGTCGGCTCCGGCTTTCATCAGCATCCGAATGGCCGTCGGCGCCGTGTACCAGACAGTCACGCGCTCCCGCTCGAGGATCCCGTACCAGCGTTCGACATCGAAATCCGCCTCGTCGACGATGGACGTAATGCCGTTCGTGAGCGGCGCGATGATGCCATACGACGTCCCGGTCACCCATCCGGGATCGGCCGTGCACCAGAACACGTCGCCAGGCCGGAAATCGAGCGCGACGCGCCCTGTGAGATGGTGCATCACGACCGCCGCGTGCACGTGCAGCGCGCCTTTCGGCGTGCCTGTCGTTCCGCTCGTGAAATGGAGTAACCCCGGATCTTCGGGGTCAGTGGGGCCTACCGTGTACACCTCACTCGCGCTCGCCATCAGCGTTGCATAATCACGGCAGCCGGGAGGCAGCGCGCCGTCGCTCGGTACGCGCACGAGAATCACGTGCTCGAGGTGGGGGAGGGCCGATCTGAGCGCTGCGATCTTGCGGAGGAACAGCGACTGGCTCGTGACCAGGACGCGAGCCTCGCCGATCGTGAGCCGTGCCCTGATGGGCTCGGGGCCGAACGCCGAAAACAACGGGCAGAAGATGGCGCGATGCTTGAGTGTGCCGAGCGCGGTGATGTAGAGCTCAGGGATACGCCCGAGCAGAGCATACACGCGATCGCCGCGGACGACGCCGAGCCCATCAAGGGCGTTGGCGAATTGATTCGACAGCCCGCTCAACTGCCCGTAGGTGAAGTCCCGAAGCTGGTCTTGTTTCCCGAGCCAACGGATTGCGACCTGGTCCCGTTTTGCTCCCCCGGCATGGCGGTCCACGGCGGCCGCGCCGATGTTGAGGCTGGTGGGGGATCCAGGAACTCCCGCAAGTTCCTGTCTCGCTTCTTCCCACCCGGACGCGGCGGCGAGGTCGAGTACGAGCGGCTCGTTCATCACGCCACCACGGCAGCCGTTCGCCGGGTCACGTAGTAGCGTGCACACTCCGCCTCCCGCCCGGCGATCACCCGTTTTCCCTTGAGGACGCCGCGCCGTGCCGTGATCACCGTGCACTGCCGCTCCCCGCGTCCGTGGTCCACATAGACCACGACCCAATCCCGCGTGCGGCCGAACAGGTGTGCGCGCGCCGTGTTCGAGTACAGCGCGGTGTAGCGGCGCTCGCCGCGCTCGGTGTGCAGCACCGGGAGCCACGCCTTCCCCTCGGGATTGAACCGGCGTGGGGCGATCAGCTTGAGCTGGCCCGCCTCCGCGCGGCTGCGATACTCGCGATCGACACTCAGGACTTCGTCTATGGGCGGCTGTTCTTCCGCAGCCACATCGCTCCCGATGCGAACGCCCGCGAGGCGCCCGGCGAGGGAATCGCGGATTCCCGCAAGTCGTTTTTCGCCGATGCCCGCGATCTGGGCCAGCCGGCCGTCATGGGCCGCTGCTTCCAGGTCTTCCAGCGAATCGATACCCAGGTCTTCGTGCAGGCGCTGCGCGAAGACCGGTCCCACACCGGGCACGGATTCGAGCACCGCCACCGCGTCGCTCTCGCCGCGCAGGCGATCGAGCATCGGGAGGCGACCAGTATCGACGATACTGCGGATGGCGCGCGCCAGGCTTGGCCCGATGTGGGGCACCTGCTCGAGTCCTTCGACCCCTCGCTGTTCGAGGACCAACGACACGGGCTCTTGGAGGCGGCGAACCGCATCCGCTCCCCGGCGATAGGCGGCGACGCGGAACGCGTTCGCTCCCTGGGCTTCGAGCAGGCCCGCGACTTCGTCGAGCCGGGCCGCGACGTCGCGGTTCAGCGATGCGGCCATGTCCCCTCTAGGCTTCGGCCATGATCAGGCCGCTGACTTCCGGCAGCTCGCGGACCATCGCCTTGAAGCGCGGCCACTCCGTGGCCGCCCAGACCTCGGTCGTCGCGTGCCCCGCGATACGTACCAGCGTCGCCACCTTGGTCGCCGTCTCGACGTCGGGCGCCCGGAATACATCGAGATAGTCATATGGTCCGAGGAGCGCCCAGCTATGCAGCCACTCGACCTGGGGGCATTCCGAACGGACGGCATTCATCGCCTGGCGTTCGAGCGTCTCCACCGCGTGCGGGGACCGCAGGGCTTCGGGGGAGACGCGGGTGAGCATGATGAACGTGGTCATGACATCCTCCTGTTCAGCCTTTCACGACGCCCATGGGCGTGAGGCGCGCGACCTTGCTCGCGATTCCGACGCGATGCACCACATCGACCACGCGCTCCACGTCCTTGTACGCAAACGGCGCTTCCTCGGCGAGCTCGCCGCTCGAGGGGCAGGCGACCGCAATGCCTCGCGCCTCGAGCTCCTGGCGTACTTCGCGTCCGGAGCGCGCGCGCTTCGCCGCATGCCGGGAGAGCGTGCGCCCCGCGCCATGGCACGCGCTGCCGAATGAAAGCCGCAGTGCTTCGTCCGTGCCCCGAAGCACGTAGGACGCGGTGCCCATGCTTCCGGGAATGAACACGGGCTGGCCGGCGCGGCGATAGCGGGCCGGCGTTTCCGGATGGCGCGGTCCGAAGGCGCGGGTTGCGCCCTTGCGATGCACGCACAGCAGTTCGCCGCCGTGCTCTTCGAGCTTCGCCATGTTGTGTGCGACGTCGTACAACAGGCGCAGCCGGCCCGTTTCGCCAAAGAAGCGCCGGAAGACGTCTCGCACCCGGTAGGTGATCGTCTGGCGGTTTGCGAACGCGAAGTTGGCGGCCGCGCACATCGCCCCGAAGTAGCGCTGCCCTTCGGGTGAGGAAAACGGGGCACAGGCCAGCTCTCGATCGGGGAGGTGAATGCCGTAGCGCGCCATGACCTGATCCATCAGGCGCACGTAATCCGTGCACACCTGGTGACCAAGTCCGCGCGATCCGGTATGGATCAGGACGGCAACCCGTCCCCGCGCGAGGCCATACACGCCCGCCGCCTCTTCATCTTCAACGTCGTCTATCGCTTCGACCTCGAGAAAGTGATTCCCCGATCCGAGCGTGCCGAGCTGGCCGCGACCGCGGTCACGGGCGCGTTGGGAGACGGCGGACGGGTCTGCCCGGGGAAAACCGCCGTTCCCTTCCATCACTTCCAGGTCGTCGAGATCGGCGATGCCGCGCTCCACGAGAGACCGGCAGCCATCCGACAGCACTCGCTCGATTTCCTCATCCGTGAGCGAGAGCCGTCCGCCGCGTCCGGTTCCAGACGGAATGCTGCGGGACAATTCGTGCGTCAGCTCCTTGATGCGGGGGCGCACGGCGCTGATCGGCAGATTCGAGACGAGCAGCCGCACACCGCAGTTGATGTCGTAGCCCACGCCCCCGGGCGAGATCACGCCGTCACTGGCCCGCATCGCCGCGACCCCGCCCACCGGGAATCCGTACCCCTCGTGGATGTCCGGCATGCCGTACGCGTATCCGGTGATGCCGGGCAACGTGGCCACGTTGACCAGCTGTTCGAGCGACCGATCGTTCGCGATCTGACGCCACAGTTCATCGTCGGCGTACACGCGCGCGGGTACGCGCATATCGGCCCGCGCGGTGGCCGCGATCTCGTGTACCAGCTCGAGCTGGCCGACTGCTTGCGTTTCAAACATCGAGGACCACCTCCGCTCCCAGTCCATCAGCAACCGGAGCGATCCGGAGGCCGTGGAAGGTCGCCGCCTTCACGCGTGTCGGAGTTTCGTCGACCACGACGCCGCGGGCGCGCAGGTCGAGCGCCGTCTGGGTCGCGGACCGAACCACGATATCCACCGGAATCCAGCACTCGGTTTCGGCGCGATAGATCAACTCGTTGAGCCACTCGACGAGCAGCGCTTCCCGGTCGGGTGCCCGGATCTCGAAGTTCCGCCAGGGGCCGGAAGCGGCGATGGGAGCCTGACCGAGCTCCAGCGCGCCGAGCGCCCGTCCCGCTTCGGCCGCAAGCTCGCCAAAGGAAGGGGCCCGCACGCGCAGCTTCACTTCAGCGGTGTGGCTCAACAGCTCGGACGATGTCTCCACGAGAGTAAGGATCGCGCGCGCTGCCTGAGGGAGACGTGAAGACGCCGTGAAGGCTCAGTGTGGCAGCGCTTCGGTCTCCCGCTGGAGGGCGATCAAGCGGTCGCTGTACCGCACGGCATAAGGCGCCGCACCGCGGAGGCGGCGCACCGGATCGGGAAGTGCGGCGATCTGCGCCGCGCATCGCTCCCGAATCGCGGCCAGCGATGGCGGCTGCGAGAGCATGCGACCACGTGCCATGACCGGCGTCAGGAGCGGTTGGGCACCCTGCCGGGGCGCGGGCTCGGCAGCGAGGCCGATCACGTCATGATCGAAGCGACCGTCCGCGTTCCTGACACGCCAGACCTGTTTCTCGCCGGGCCAGGTTTTCTTGCCTTCGCTCGTCTTCAGGACCGGCCGTCCGTCGTACATCACGAGCTTGTACGCCATGTCGAGGTAGGGAGCGTCGGCGGAGACATCCAGCCGCGTGCCGACCCCGAATGCGTTGATCGGCGCGCCACGCGCGAGGAAATCCTCGATCTGGAGTTCGTCGAGCCCCCCGCTCACGAAGATCTGCACGTACGACAATCCGGCCGCGTCGAAGATGGCGCGGACCGCCTTGCTCAATGCCACGATGTCACCGGAATCGAGCCGCACGCCCACGAGCCGTTCGCCGCGCGCTTCCATCTCTTTCCCGACCGTCACCGCCTTCTGCGCGGCCGCGATCGTATCGTAGGTATCGATCAACAGGATCGCGGTTTCGGGGAACGCGCGCACGTAGGCGCGAAACGCGTCGATCTCGTGCGGGAAGGTGGTGACATACGAATGCGCCATTGTGCCTGAGGGCGGCAGCCCGTACGTCAACGCAGCAAGGGTATTACTCGTCGTCCGCGCGCCCGCGAGGATGCTCGAGCGGGCCGCCTTCATGCCGCCGTCCAGTCCTGGAGCACGCCGCAGCCCGAATTCCACCACATCGCGTCCGCGCGCCGCAATGACGGTGCGAGCCGCCTTGCTCGCGACGACCGTCTGGAAGTGGCAGAGATTGAGGATCGCGGTCTCGACGAGCTGCGCTTCGATGATGGGGCCGGAGATCTCGAGTAGTGGCTCGTTGCCGAACACGACGGTTCCTTCCGCGATCGCCCGCACGTCGCCCGTGAACCGCAGGGTAGCAAGAAAATCGAGGAACTCGGAATCGAACCGCTCGAGCTCCCGGAGGTACGTGATCGCTTCGCTCGTGAAACACACGTCCGTGAGAAACCGGAGTGCGTCCTCCAGTCCCGCACTGACGAGAAATGATCGCGTGGGGGGCAGCTGGCGCACGAACAGGCTGAACGTGGCGCGGCGGTCCATGCGCTCGCTGAAGTACGAGGCGGCCATCGTCAGCTCGTACAAGTCGGTCAGCAGCGCGGCTTCGTGCAGCGCCACCGGGCCGGAACGAAACGTGCCAGACGGCTTCACTGTCGATTCACTCTCGTCTCATTCGATCCGCGATATGGTGCGCCATGTTCGATTGCCTCATCGAGTCGCGACGTCCCCATGCTCCGCGCCGGGTGGTGAGTGTCGGCGCGCTGTCCATCACGACTCACGCGGCGATCATCGCGAGCGCGGTGCTGGCGACGCTGCACGTCTCCCAGCGGGGGAATGCCTTGCTCGCTGATACGACGATGGTTTACCTGGGCCACGACCGTCAACCGGAGCAAAAGGCTCCCGCGCGTCCGGTCCAACCTGTGGCATTTGATCAGCCGCTCAAGGGGTTTCAGGCCGTCGTCGCGCCTACTGACATCCCGTCCCACATTCCTCCGGTTCGGCTCGGTGAGGCGTTCAATCCGGCCGACTACAGCGGTGTCGGAGTCGAAGGCGGGGTCGCGAACGGCGTGCTCCCGGCGGCCGGGGACGTGTACCTCGAGGCCATCGTCGAAGAGAAGCCGTCGCTCCTGTCGTCGCCGCCTTCGTTTTATCCGGAGCTGCTCCGCACCGCCGGAATCCAGGGCCGGGTGATCCTGCAGGCGATCGTGGACACTCTGGGCCGGGCCGAACCGGGATCCATCAAGATCATCACGAGCCCAGACTCGGGCTTCAACGTGGTGTCGCGTACCTGGCTGCTCCACGCGCTATTCCGGCCCGCGCACGTTCACGGCCGCGCGGTGCGTGTGCTCGTCGCTGTGCCGCTCGATTATCACATCACGGGGCCGACTGCGGCGCGCTAGCGTGTAATCTTCACAACCACTTCAGAGTCTCCTAATACCGCGGTGGCTATGGTTGATTCAAGGGTCGGGCAGTCAGGAGGGTGGTGGTTGTAGCTTCGATACCTCCAGGACTCCGATGACTCGGAGGCTTCCGAAAGCGGTCGTTCGCCGCTTGCCCGACCCAATCCTTTCGACGAAAGCGCTAGATGATTTCGTGGTTACGGCATAACGCCCTGGGCATGGCGGTACTCCTCGTTGCCGCCGGATGCGCGAAACCCCAACCCGCCGCGACCCTCCCCGCACCGGACGAGGGACAGCTCACCCCGGAGCAACTCGAGCAGCTGGTGGCGCCGATCGCGTTGTATCCGGACGAACTCGTGGCGCAAATACTCGCGGCGTCCACGTATCCGGTCCAGATCGTCGAAGCAGAACGGTGGTTGGCGGCGCACCCCGAGCTGGCGGGTGAGCAGCTAGCCGACGCGGTCGACAGCGAGCCTTGGGACCCGGGCGTCAAGGCACTGACGCAGTTCCCGGTCATCCTGGCCATGCTCGACTCGAATCTGGCGTGGTCGTCAGCCTTGGGCGATGCGTACGTAAATCAGCCGGAAGACGTGCTCGAGGCGGTGCAAGTCATGCGCGCCCGTGCCAGACAGGCCGGAACACTGAGCAGTACGCCCCAGCAAACGGTCGAGACGGACGGGGACGTGATCATCATCGCGCCCGGGGCAGCGGACATCGTCTGGATCCCGGTGTTCGACCCGTGTTACGTCTACGGCGCACCGGTGGTCATGTATCCCGGGTTCGTCACCGGGTGCATCGTGACGCGACCTCCGCAGATCGTCTTCTACAACAGCGTATGGATTGGCCCCCACGTCCCTGGCCGCTGCTGCGGCTGGCGCTGGTGGGCATGGTCCTGGGACTGGCATCGTCGCGTCATCTACTACGACCGCACGGTGTACGTGTCGCATACCAACGCGTTCGTGAACCGGCGCCACCCGGGTGCGCCTGCCGCCGTCCGTCCGTCGAATCCGACCGGACGCAGATCTGCATCCGACGCGCGGGATAATCGCGCGCGGCGCGGCGGCGCATTCAGCGGCCAGGCCCCTGGGGCGGCGACTCGCAGAGCCTCGGATCGCGGCCAGGCGAGTGCCGGTTCCAAGGAGCGTCGTGGCGGATCGAAGGACACCCAGAAGCCGAAGGCGGATCGAAAGGGTGGCGACCGGAAATCGAGCGACAACAGCCGGAGAGACAAGCGATGAGCCGGGCGATGATGCTGATCCTGACAACCGTGGGCCTTGCAACGCGGTCCGTCGGGCAACAACCAGTCCAGAAAACCTTCGCCTCGCCGGCTCAAGCCGCCGCTGCTCTGTTCCAGGCCGCCGAGCAGCGGGACAGCGCGCTGGCGCAGGCGGTTCTCGGCCCAACGTGGCGGGAGCTCGTGCTGTCGGGTGACTCGGTGCAGGATGCAAAGGACATCGACCAGTTCGTGCGCAACTACAAGGAAATGCACCGGACGGCCCGCAATTCCAATGGAACGGTGACGCTGTATGTGGGTGCGGAAAACTGGCCGCTACCGATTCCTCTGGCCGAGCGGAATGGCGCCTGGTTCTTCGACGCCGACGCGGGCAAGAAAGAGATCCTGTTCCGCCGGGTCGGGGAGAACGAGCTGGCGGCCATCGCCATCTGTCGCCAGCTCGCGGAGGGCGCGGCGGCGGACACGGCAGAGCGGTACGGCTATCACTTCCGACTCGTGCAACAGGGCACGACGCGGGCGGCGATCGGGTATCCGGCGGAGTACGGGTCATCCGGCGTGATGACGTTTTACGCAAACACGGACAGTACCGTGTACCAGAAGGATCTGGGCCAGAACACCACGGGAATCGCGCCGACACTAGGCGCTCAACACCCGGACAAGAGTTGGCAGCGTGTGAACGAAAAGTGACCCCTCGCACAGGGAGGAACGATGTCTGCAGGCCGGATTTGCAGTCGGAGCGTCATCACGGCGGTTCCCGATGAGTCGGTGCGGGAAGCCGCGCGGCGGATGGCGCATTATGGCGTGGGTACGCTGGTGGTGGTAAAGGCGGGCGGCAGCGGGAACGAACCCATCGGCATCGTGACGGATCGCGACATTGCGATCCGGTGCGTTGCGCAAGGCCTCGACCCGGACACGCTGGCTGTGTCGAGCATCATGGCGGAACCGTTGCGCGTTGTCGACCAGGACATGCCGATCGAGCACGCGATACAGCGCATGGCCGAGGCGGGAGCGCGCCGGCTGGTCGTGACCGGCAAAGGCGGCACACTGATCGGCATCCTGAGTCTCGATGACATTCTCGAGCTCCTGTCGGATGAGGTCAGTCCGATTCATCGCCTGCTGGAGCATCAGGAGCCGATTCTCACGAGTTGAGTAACTGGCTGGCGAGAAATCGTGATGGTACTGGTCGTGGGAGCGCAGGTGGTGCGCCGGCGGGGCAAGTCCCCGGGCGCACCATTCCGCTTCCTCGACCCATCCCCAATGGGACAACGTCCCTCGAAGAGGCATAACTCCACCGTCGCTCGATTCGTGAGACACGTCACAGGAACTGACCGACCGTGAGGTCTCAAAATTTCTCTGGGCGACGCAGGGAGTCACGGATCCGAGAGGATTGCGTATCGCGCCGTATAGCGTGCGCGCCTGCGGTTGTCATCGTCACGGCCGTGATACGCGTTCTACGATTGCCGAGCGGGGTGACTCCGCTCTACCTCATTCCAGTCGGGCATCCCCGTCAGTGACCAGCCAGACGGCGACTTGCATGCTGGCGGATGACGTCCTCTCGGCAGGTGTGAAGCGACGCGCAGGCGAGCCCGGCCTGGGCGGCGTACGGAACACGCGCTGAGGGCGATTTCAGCAGCGCTTCATGGTGGCGCGGATAATGTCATCCGTCACCTGAACGAGTGCGGATGGTGAGTCACGTAGCTATCAAAGAGGATGTCGGCCCTGGAGGCAACATGAAGACACGTCGGATAAGCGAGCAGCAAGCATTCGAGGAGAATGCGGTGCGGTGTGCGTATCAGTGAAGACAGCCCAATATGAACTGATCAGCGCACTCGCCGCTCGGCGACCGCCCGTACAATATCCGTAGTCGTGAGCATGCCGATGAGTTTGCCGCGTTCCATCACGAGGACGCGGTGAATGCTGTTGCGAAGCATGTAACGGGCCGCTTCCGCAAGCTCGGTCTCCGGAGACAAGGCGCAGACAGCGCGCGTCATGGCTTCAGACACGGTGTGTTCTGCCAGCACGTCCCATTCGGGTCCCTCCAGCCGTTGAATCCGCTCCGTTACATCCGCACCTGCATCCACCCAGGTTTCACTGAAGAACGCGCCCGGCGCCTCTGTGCCCTCCTCCCACGCGACGGGAAGCTCGAGCTCCCACTCGGCTATCTCGGGCTGCTCGGTGGGCACCCCGGGGGTATCCGCTTCGAACGAAAGCACGTCATTCGCGGAAATCACGCCGAGCACTCGGTCGCCAGCCGTAACCGGCGCGCCACCAATGTGTCTACGGGCGAGTAGCTCGACCGTCTCGCGGAGGGGCAGCTCCGGGCTGACAGTGATGAGATCCTTCGACATCAAGTCACGTATCGTTACCATGGGATCATTCCTTTCTCTGCCTCGCGTGCGCCAGAGTGCCGATGTTGCAGCTCGGATTTGGCGAGCGCCGCGGCGATGCCGTAGATCCGCACAGAGAACCGCTCATGCTGGTCAAACCAGCGCAGGTGACGGAAGACCCGAACAAAAACCTCCTGCACGAGATCGCTTGCCCGGTCCGAGTCTCCAATGGCGCCACTAACGAAGCTTACCAGCGACTTCTCGTAGCGATCGACCAGGATCCCGAACGCGATAGGATCACCGGCCAGGTGTCGCGCCACGACTTCAACATCTCCCGGCGGTGCCTGCATCGGAGCCTGGCCTGTTGGGTTTCATCTGGAGCTTCATTACCCGTGCGTGAGGGCGCTATGAAGAACCGGATAGAGCGCCTTCACCCTCCGGTGCGGGCGTGGACGATTGCCAGCGTAGCGTGAGGGCGCCATCGGAAGCGCGCGCGAAGGTGGAGGTTGATCACGCGTGCGCCCGCAAACGTGAAAAGGTCTTCACAATGGTTTACTTGCGGCATCACGATGGGGGTGTAGGTTTGAGCCTCAATCCTTCGAGCGAATCGGGGAGGTTCCGAAACCGGCAACGGCAACGGAATTGAAGATCCGGGTGATCACGCTCGCTCGAAGCGGTGAGATCAATCGCGAGTCTCACCCGCGCCGGGGTGGCGCTCCGGCGTGCCGTGCGCGAGGCCGATCCGCGATTCGGCCGACGTGCAGCGCTCGCATCGGCGAACCAACTGGCTCGTCAGGTCTCTTGGGGATGGAAGCCGGAGCTCCCTAAGCCAAACCGCAAACGATGAGTTGAGCGGTCGCTGCGGGAAGAAGAACGAGGAAGTGAATTCCTCGACTCCGGGTAACCGATGCGTCAGGCGGCCTGCACTCTTCGAGTTCAGGCCGCCTGTCTTTTCCGCACTCGTTCAGGAGGCCGAAAGTCCACGTAGTTGCCGGAGGATGCCATGAAAGAATCCAGCGCAGTCCAAAAAGTCCATCGGACCCCTTCGATTCGGCTCGTCACACCGGATCAGATGTTCGACGACATGAAAAACACGTTTGACGCAATCGCGCGTCGTGCGTTCGAAATCTTCGATACCAACGGTCGTCGGTTTGGGCGCGACCTCGATGACTGGTTTCAGGCCGAAGCGGAGCTGCTGCATCCCGTCCATGTTGACATCTCCGAGGCGGACGGCACGTTCACAGTGCGCGCCGAAGTCCCGGGGTTCAGCGAGAAGGACATCGAAATCACGGTCGAACCGCAGCGGCTGATCATCAGCGGACGGCGCGAAGCGAGCGAAGAGCGGAAGAAGGGGAAGCACGTGTACTCGGAACGCTGCTCGAACCAGTTCTACCGGGCGATTGACCTCCCGGCGGAAGTAGATACGAAGAGCAGCGCACTCAAAGCGACCTATGATCACGGTGTCCTGACGATTGCGCTCCCGAAGGCCGGACAAGCCGCGGGGCGGCAGATCAAGGTCGAAGCCAGACCGGCGTGATGGCCTGCCGGGGCGGCCCGCCGCTTGCCGAAGCGCAGGTCGCCCCCGGTGTGTTGGGCACCCGGAAGGGTTCGCCATGAACGAGTCCCTCAGGCCGGCCGTCCAGGATTTTTATCCGGATGACTTCGCTCACTGCTACGGCTGCGGACGGCTGAACACCGAGGGACTCAGGCTCAAGACGCGTTGGGCGGAGAACGGGGACGACGAGACGGTGACCCGCTTCGCTCCGCGACCCTCGCACATGGCCGTACCGGGCTTCGTGTACGGCGGCTTGATGGCGTCCCTAATAGACTGCCATGCCATGGGCACCGCGGCGGCGGCCGCGCTGCGCGCCGCCGGACGGGAGATCGGAGATGGGCCCGCACCCCGCTTTGTGACGGCCGCGTTGCGGGTGGACTTCGTGGCCCCCACCCCGCTCGGACCCGAACTCGAGATTCGGGGACGGGTGAAGACGTTGGGCGAACGGAAGGCCATCATCGAGGCATCCGTATCGGCAGGCGGCCGCGTCACCGCCCGCGGCGAAGTGGTCGCGGTGCGGATGCCCGAGACCATGAAGCGAGGCTAGGGGAATGCCGGCTCCTCGCTCGCCGCATGCCAATGCCTGATGCCGTCCCAGATTTCTTCGGCGGTTTCCGCATACCAGAACAACTCCCGGTCCTCTTCTTCGATCACTCCCTCGTCCACCAGGAAGTCCACATCGAAGGCCCGGCGCCAGTACTCGCGGCCCACGAGCACTACCGGCAGCGGCTTGACCTTGCGCGTCTGAATCAGCGCGAGCGTTTCAAACACCTCATCGAAGGTTCCGTACCCACCGGGAAACGCGACCAGGGCCCGCGCGCGCAACAGGAAATGCAGCTTGCGCATGGCGAAATAGTGGAACTGGAGGCAGAGGTCGGGCGTGACGTAGGGGTTGGGGAACTGCTCGCGGGGCAGACTGATATTCAGGCCGATCGATTTGACGCCGACGTCGTAGGCGCCGCGATTCGCGGCTTCCATAATCCCCGGACCTCCGCCGGTGACGATCACGGTTCGGCGGTCGGGTGGCTCTTCGGCGACGAGCTTCGACAGGCGGCCGAATTCCCGCGCCACGTCGTAGTAGTGGCTCTTC
>DATIWU010000068.1:0-17188 GCA_035519195.1 Gemmatimonadales bacterium | reverse complement strand
CAGCTGATCCTCCGTCTTACAGAACGCGAACCTGATGAGGCTTCGCCCCATCTCCGGCTTGCTGAAAAAGCTCGAGCCCGGGACCGAAGCCACGCCGCCCTCGCACGTCAGCCAACGCGCGAACTCCACGTCGCCCTGATCCGACAATCCCGAGAAGTCGGCCAGGACATAGTACGCCCCCTCGGGCGGCGTGCAGCGGAATCCGGCAGCGACGAGAGCGTTGCACATGACGTCGCGGCGGATGCGGTAGTCGCGCGCCAGTTCGTCGTAATAGCTCCGGGGCAGGGTCTCGAGCCCGACGGCGATCGCCTGCTGCAAGGGCGCCGGTGCTCCGACGGTGAGAAAGTCATGCACCTTGCGGATTGCGTCGGTCGCCTTGGGCGGTGCCACGATTGTTCCGATTCTCCAGCCAGTCACGCTGAAGGTTTTCGACGCGCCGCTGATCGTGATCGTACGCTCCCGCATGCCATCGAGCCTCGCGATGGGGATGTGCTCCCCTTCGTAGTAGATGTGCTCGTAGATCTCGTCGGTCACCGCGTAGGCGTTATGGCGGCGGCACAGCTCGGCGATGGCCTCGAGCTCATGACGCCGCAACACCCGGCCGGTGGGATTGTTGGGCGTACAGACGATGATCGCCCGGGTGCGGGACGTGAATGCGTGCTCGAGCCGGTCGAGGTCGAGCTCGCGGCCTGCGGCGAGTGGGACGTAGACGGGTGCGGCGCCGCACAGAATGGCGTCGGGGCCGTAGTTCTCGTAAAACGGCTCGAACACGATCACTTCGTCGCCCGGATCGATGATCGCGAGCAGCGCCGAGGCCATCGCTTCGGTGGCGCCGCAGGTCACGACGACTTCCGATTCGGGATCGACGGTCATGCCGTACCACTCGTGGTACTTGTGCGCCAGCGCATCGCGCAGCCGCTTCGTGCCCCACGTGATAGCGTACTGATTGATGTCGCCCTGAATCGCCTCGATCGCGGCCTGTTTCAATACTTCGGGCGCGGGGAAATTCGGGAATCCCTGGGCGAGATTGATGGCGCCGTGCTCGTTGGCGAGACGGGTCATGCCTCGTATGACGGATTCGGTGAAACTGTGGGTGCGGCGGGCGGTGTGCATGCGGGCCTGACGGCTATCTGTTTCCCAGAATCAGTTTCGCAATCGTATGCAACTGCATGTTGCTCGTCCCCTCGTAAATCGTCCCGATCTTGGCGTCGCGGTAGAATTTTTCCACCGGGTACTCCTTCGTGTAGCCGTACCCGCCGAACAGCTCGACGCATAGCGACGTAACACGTTCGGCGACCTGCGAGGCGAACAGCTTGGCCATGGCGGCCTGCATCGTGTACGACTCGCCCGCGTCTTCGAGCCGCGCGGCGTTGTAGACCATCAGGCGCGCGGCCTCGAGCTCGGTGGCGGCCTGGGCGAGCTGGAACTGCACGGCTTGAAATTCGGCGATTGGTTTGCCGAATTGATGGCGCTCGTGGACGTACTGGAGCGCGGCGGAGAGGGCGCCGCGGGCAACGCCGATCATCTGGGCGCCGATGCCGATGCGTCCGGTATTGAGCGTTTCGATGGCGACCTTGTAGCCTTTGCCGACCGCTCCGATCACGTTCGCAAGCGGCACTTCGCATTGATCGAGCATCAGCTCGGTGGTGCTCGAGGCGCGGATGCCGAGCTTGTCTTCTTTCTTGCCGACCGCGAACCCGGTGAACGACCGCTCCACGGCGAATGCGGTGATGCCCTTGTAGCCGGCCGCCGGGTCGACCGTCGCGAAAATCACGTACAGGCCGGCCTCGGCGCCGTTCGTGATCCACAGTTTGCGACCGTCCAGAACCCAACAGTCCCCCCGCTGCACGGCTCGAGTCGAGAGGCCAAAGGCATCGGAGCCCGATCCCGGCTCCGAAAGCGCGTACGCGCCAACTGTATTGGTTGCGAGGCGGGGGAGATAACGGTGCTTCAGGTCGTCGCTGGCCCACTTGATGAGCAGGGCATTCACGAGGGTGTTCTGCACATCGACGAAGATCGCGGTTGACGCGTCGACGGCCGAAAGCTCTTCGACCGCCAACACGCTCATCATCAGGTTGCCTCCGGCCCCGCCCTGCGCTTCGGGAGTTTCGATGCCCATGAGCCCGAGCTCGAACAGCTTGGGAACGAGGGCCTGGTCGAGCGCCGCTGCGCGCTCCATGGCAGCCACGCGGGGCCGTACTTCGCGCTCCGCGAAATCCTGGACGGTCTCGCGGAACAGCTGCTCTTCTTCCGTCAAACGCGTGAGCGGACCTGCAGCCGGGGATTCGGGCATGATTGGGTAATGTAGTTACCGCTCGTGACCGCCCTGGTATATCACCCGCCAGATCCGCCCGTCTGCGTCATCCGTGATATAGAGGGAGCCGTCGGGACCTTCAGCCAGCCCCACGGGGCGATGGTTGGCCTGGGCGGTGCGGAAGCCCTCCGCGAATGCCTCATACTGTCCGCCGGGCTTTCCCGCTTTGAACGGCACGAAGACGACGCGATAGCCGTCCTGCGGGAAGGGCGCGCGGTTCCACGACCCGTGAAACGCGACGAACGCCCCACCGGCGTAGCGCTCGGGAAACTGGCGCCCGTGATAGAACAGCAGTCCGTTGGGCGCCCAGTGAGCGGGGAAGGCCAGCAGTGGATTTTTCTTGTCGCCACAACGCCCGACGCCCTTTCCGTCTCCCGAGTACTCGGGCGCTTGAACGAGGTGGTTCAGGAATCCGTCGTAGTAGCAGTATGGCCATCCGAAGTCGTCGCCCTGATCGATCTCGATCAGCTCCTCGGCAGGTAAATCGGCGCTCTGCTGTAACGTGTACAGCTTGGGCCAGCTCTGACCCAGCTGATCGCGTCCGTGTTGCACCGCATACAGGTGCCCGGTCGCGGAGTCGAAGGCGAGCGCGACGGCGTTGCGGATGCCGGTGGCGTAGCGTATGCCGTCGCGCTCAACCTGGCCCGGGCGATTCGCGTCGAACCGCCAGATCCCGGCGCGGGTCTCGAGCTCGGTGCAGGGGTCCAGTCCGGGCGATTCCGCGGCGCGGTTCTGGCGCTGGCAGCTGTTCGACTCGGAGCCGATGTTCACGAACAGCTGGCGGCCGTCGGGCGTGAGCGCGAGGCTGTGCGCCGAATGCCCACTGGTTGGAAGATCCTTCACGATCACCACCGGAGCGCCGCTCGGCCCAGCTTGATGCTGCGCGATGGGATAGCGATACACCGTCGACGCGGTGCTGAAGTAGAGGAACCCGTTGCCGAGCGCGACTCCCGAGCCACCCTGCCGCGCGAACAACCGGTGCTGGTCCGGTGTGCCGTCGCCGTTGGTATCGCGCAGCGCCAGAACGCCGGCGCCGTTGCCATCGAGGGCCACGTAGATCATGCCGTCGTTGGTGACCACGAGATGGCGCGCGGGACCCACCCGGTCGGCCACAAGCAGCGCGCAGAAGCCGGGGGGGAGCGTGAGGCCGCCATTGTCGGCAGCGCACTGAGGTGATGCAGGGGCGGTCGGTGACGCGGCGGTCGATAAGACAGCGGTTGACAAAGCAGCGGTCAGTAAGACAGGGGTCGACGGCATTCTCATCTTTTGCTCCAGCAGGCGGCGGTTGCTCACGAACCAGTGGACGAACGCGCGGGGCTGTTTCGTGGCGGCTCTGCTCAGGCAATCGCGTTCCGGAGAAATGCGAGCGTCAGCACCCAGGCTGCGGTGGCGGATGGACGATGATAACTCGGCCGCGCGTCGCAGAAGAACGCGTGGCCCGCGTCCGAGAACACCACGGCGACATACGACTTGTCCGCGGCGGCCATGGCGTCGATGATGGCGCGGCGTTGGTCCTCGGGAATACCCTTGTCCCTCGCGCCCCAGAAAAAGAGCACCGGCGCCTGCGCCCGGGGTGCGCGACCGACGAGCGCGGGTGCAATGCCGCCGCCATAGAAGCTGACCGCCGCCTTGAGTGGGATACTCGTCGCCGCGATGTAGGACACCCGGCCGCCCATGCAAAACCCCACCGCTACGACGCGGTCTCGATCCGTAGCCGCATCCTGCTCGAGCCACGCCCGCGCGGCGTGGATGTCTGACTCGAGATTCTCCGGGGTGAGCGCCTGAACGTGCGGTCGGACCAGCTCGAAATTGTCATACGGCGCCTCGAACCCCGGTGGAACGGTGCGGTGGAACAACTCCGGCGCGATGGTGACGTATCCCTCGCGCGCGAATCGCCCGGCAATATCCCGGATATGGGGGTTGACGCCATACGCTTCCTGAAACAGCAGCAGGCCGGGATGCTTCCCCGCCTGCTCGGGACGCGTCACGTAGGCGCGCATCGACGTTCCATCCTTCACGCGCAGCTCGACGTATGCTCCCATCTCGCTAGTCGGCGGGCTGTGGTCCCGGGACCGCCCGAGGCTGGCCGCGTCGCGCGAGCTTCAGGCGGCCGAGCCGTTGCTGCAGCTCATCCAGGTAGGTGTAGATCACCGGCGTGACGAACAAGGTGATGAACTGCGAGAACGCGAGGCCGCCCACGACCGCCACTCCCAACGGGCGCCGCGATTCCGATCCGGCGCCGAATCCGAGCGCGATGGGCAACGTGCCCATCAACGCCGCCATCGTGGTCATCATGATGGGACGGAACCGGATGCTGGCGGCCTGCACGATCGACTCGCGTGACGAGAGATGCTGATCGCGTTCCGCTGCGATCGCGAAATCGACCATCATGATCCCGTTTTTCTTCACGAGCCCCACCAGCATGATGATGCCGACGAACGCGTACACGGACAGATCGATGCGGAAAATCAGCAACGTGAGCAACGCCCCGAATCCGGCGAACGGGAGTGCCGAGAGGATCGTGAGCGGGTGGATGAAGCTTTCGTACAGGATGCCCAGCACGAGGTAGATCACGACGATCGCGAGGATCAAGAGCCCCACGAGGCCCGCCTGGCTCGACTGGAACGCCTGCGCGGTGCCAGAAAATGCCGTGGAGATATTCGAGGGCAGCGTCCGGCTGGCGACCCGCTGAATGTCCGTGACGGCCGTCGAGAGCGAGACACCGGGCTTGAGATCGAACGACACCGTGACGGAGGGTAGCTGCCCGGAGTGGTTCACCGACAGCGGACCGATGGTCGAGGTGAGTGTGGCCATCGACGCGAGCGGTACGAGGGCGCCGCTGTTCGACCGGATGTACAACAGGCTCAAGGCCGACAGATCCTGCTGGTACTGGGGCAGCAGCTCCATCTCGACCCAGTACTGGTTCGTCGGCGTGTAGATGGTCGACACCTGTCCCGACCCGTACGCATCGAACAACGCCTCCTCGACCTGCTGGGCCGTGACGCCCAGGGCGGCCGCGCGGTCGCGGTTGATCTGCACCGTCACCTGCGGATTCGACATTTGGAGATCGGTCGTCACGTTCGCGAGGCTTGGCACCGCCCTGAGCCGCCCCTCGAGCTTCGTGGCGGCGTCGTTGAGCGTGGCCATGTCGGGGCTCTGCATGGTGAACTGATACAGACTTTTCGTGATCCGGCCGCCGATCCGGATGGGCGGGGGGTTCACGAGATAGACGCGCATGCCCGTGACGCGAGCGAGCTTGGGGCCGAGCTCCTGGATCACCTGATCGACGCTCAAGGAGCGATCGGAGAGCGGTTTTAGATGCATCACCAGCCGGCCCTGATTCATGGTGCCGCCGCCCACGAACGACATGTAGTCGAGCACGTTCGGATCGCCGCCCACGATCTGCATGACCTGCAGCTGATGCGCGACCATTTCGTCGTACGAGGCGCCCTGAACGGTCTCCGTGGTCGCGATGATCTGCGAGGTGTCCTCGCTGGGCAGGAAGCCTTTGGGAATCAGGATGAACAGCGCGACGGTGGCGATCAGGATCACGATCGACGCCGCGAGCGAGAGCGGCCGGTGGTTCATGACCCACCCGAGCGAGCGTTCGTACCACTGCAGCACGCGGTCGTACACCCGTTCAGACGCCTCGTACCAGCGGCCATGCTGCGCGTGCGTGGCCCGGAGAAACCGGCTGCACAGCATCGGCGTCAGGGTGAGCGATACGAACCCCGAGATCAGGATCGCGAGCCCGATCGTGACGGCAAATTCATGGAACAGCCGCCCGACGATTCCCCCCATGAACAGCACCGGGATGAACACGGCCGAGAGGGACAGCGTCATCGAGATGATCGTGAAGCCGATCTCGCGCGATCCCTTCAGCGCGGCGGCGAACACGCCTTCACCCAGCTCCACGTGCCGGACGATGTTCTCGAGCATCACGATCGCGTCGTCCACGACGAAGCCCACCGACAGCGTCAAGGCCATCATCGACAGGTTGTCGAGACTGTAGCCGAGCAGCGCCATGCAGGCGAACGTGCCTACGATGGAGAGCGGCAGGGCGAGGCTCGGGATGACGGTGGCCGAGAGGTTCCGCAGGAACAGAAAGATCACGAGCACGACAAGGCACAGCGTGAGAAACAGCGTGAACTTGACGTCGGACAGCGACGCTTGAATGCTCACCGATCGATCGTACAGGGTGTGGACCTCGACCGACGCGGGCAGCTCGTTCTGCAGCGAGATCATCGCGGCTTTCACGGCATTCGAAACCGCCACCGTATTCGTTCCGGGCTGCCGCTGAATCGCGAGCACGATGGCCCGCGTGCCGTCGAACCAGCCGGCGGTCTTGTTGTCCTGCACGCCGTCCAGTACGCGGCCGATATCCTCGAGCCGCACCGGCGCGCCGTTCCGGTACGCCACGATGAGCGGACCGAATGAGGCGGCGTCCTGGAGCTGGCCGTTCGCCTGAACGGTGTAGGCGCGGTGCGGTCCCCAGAGAATCCCGGTCGGCAGGTTCACGTTGCTGGCGTCGATCGCGTTCGCGACCTCATCGATCCCGATCCCGCGGGCCGCCATGGCGCGGGGATCGAGCTGGATGCGCACCGCGTATTTCTGGGGTCCGAATACCTGCACCTGGGCCACGCCCGCCACCATCGAAATCCGCTGCGCCATGAACGTCTCGCCGTACTCGTCGAGGGCCGACAACGCCAGGGTCTTGGACTGGAGGGCGTAGTAGAGGATCGGGGAGTCGGCCGGATTCACCTTCTGATACGACGGCGGAATGATTCCCTGCGGCAGCTGACGCAGCGTCTTCGAAATCATCGCCTGCACATCCTGGGCGGCCGCATCGATGTCGCGGTCCAGCGCGAACTGCAACGTGATCGAGGTGGTGCCGAGGGTCGAGCTCGAGGTCATCTGATCGACCCCCGCGATGGTCGAGAATTGCTTCTCGAGCGGGGTCGCGACGGCCGAGGCCATCGTCTCGGGACTCGCTCCCGGAAGCGAGGCCGTGACGTTGATCGTCGGGAAGTCGACGTTGGGCAGATCGCTCACCGCCAACCGCCGGTAGGCCATGAGGCCAAACACCAGTATGCCGGACATGACGAGCGTCGTCATGACCGGGCGGCGGATACAGAGCTCGGAAAGATTCATCGATTCATCGTGACGCCTCAGGATCGGCGGGAGGACTGCCGCCTTCCGTATTGGACGTACCGGTGATCTGCACTTTGGCGCCGGGGGTGAGGCGCAGCTGCCCATCGGTGACGACCTCGTCCCCGGGACGCACGGCGCCGTTGCGCACGAGCACCGCATAGGTGTCGGTCGTCCGCTCGATGGCGACGGTTTGCGACCGCGTGGTTCCGTCGCCGTTCACGACGAACAGATAGCTTCCCTGCTGTCCCTGCATGACCGCCTGCGTGGGCACCACCAGCGCGGAATCTTCGGTGTAGAGCCGCAGGCGCACGTTCAAGTATTCCCCGGGCCAGAGGGCGTTGTCGCCGTTCGCGAACTGCGCCTTGAGCGTGACCGCCCCGGTGGCGGTGTCGACGGCGTTGTCGATGAACGTCAGGACCCCGGTGGCAGGGGCGGTATCGCTCTTCGCCGAGCTCGCGAGCACCGGAAGGCGATTGCCCGCGTAGTGCTGCACGTCGGCAAGCTGGCGTTCGGGTACGGCGAACCGCACGAGGATGGGGTGAATCTGGTTGATGACCACCAGCGGGTCGGTGGAATTCGCGCGGACCAGATTGCCTTCGCGCACCAGCAGGCGGCCGGTACGGCCGGCAATCGGGGCTCGAATGCGCGCCCACTCGAGATTGAGCTGGGCGTTCGTGACGGCTCCGGAATCCGCCCGGACCGTCGCCCCGAGCGCGTCGGCCGCCGCGCGCTTCTGTTCGTAATCGGATTGCGTGACGTAGTCCTGCTTCACGAGCTGGGCATACCGCTGGGCATCGGCCTGCGCGCTCGCGAGCTGCGCCAGATCGCGCGCCAGCATGCCGCGCGCCTGTTCGAGCGCCGCCTGGAAGGGACGGGGATCGATTTCGAACAGCAGCTGGCCCGCCTGCACCTCGTCGCCCTCATGAAACGTGACGCGGGTGAGAATGCCCGTGACCTGGGACTCGATCGCCGCCGTCTGCAGGGGTTCCACGGTGCCGGTGGCGGCGATCTCGTAGGGAAGCGCCTGTTGCTCCGCGCGGGCCACGGTCACCGGAACCTTGGGCGGACCCGACGGCCCACGGCGCCCGCACGCCACCAGCACAGCGCTTGCGAGGGTGAGGAGCGCCAGCCGCTTCATCGAGGAGACCCCTTCGACGAGTCGGCCGCGAGGTGCAGCGAGCTCGTGCCATGCAGATCGAGTACGCCGACGTCGTGCGCCAGCTGCGCGAGCGCCACGTACCAGGAGAACCGCGCCTGAATGCGCTGTGCGCGGGCGCTCGCGAGGGCCGCCTGGGCGATCAGCAGATCGACGAGCGCGCCGGCCCCGGCGCGATAGCGGCCCAGGGCCACTTCGGCCGACTGCTGTGCGCTCGCGACCAGATCGGCGCTGGTTTGCACCTGTTGCGTGGCGGTCTTGAGCCCGTAGTACGAGCTGAAGACCTGATAGACCACTTCCTGTTCCAGTCCGCTCGTTTGCGTGCGCGCGGCATTCGCAGTCGCACTGGCGGCCTTGGTGCGGTAGATGTCGGACCAACCCGCGAACAACGGAATGTGCAGCGTCAACGTCGCCGTGTAGGCGCTGCCGCTGACGGGAATCGTGTAGAAGGTCTGTCCCGCGTTCCCGCCCAGCTCGAGCGATGGCAGCGCCAGCGAGCGAGCCTGACTGATCCGGGCCTCTGCCGCGCGGGCGTTGGCGCGTGCTGCCTGGAGATCGGGACGGTCGCGAACGGCACGATCGATGAGCGTGTCGACGCTGTCGGTGATCCCCGCGGGGATGGTCGTGTCTGTCGGTACGGAAACATCGTAGGGCACGTTCGCGGGGAGTCCCATCGAGAGCGCGAGCGCGCCGCGCGTGGTGGCGAGCTGCCCGGTGGTGGACTGTACCGCGAGCAACGCCTGGGACACGACGGTGCGAGCCTGGAGCACATCGGCGATCGTTGCCAATCCCACGTTGTGACGTTGCTCGGCCGCCTGAAGATTGGTCTGCGCTTCCTGCAATGTGGTCTGCTGTGCGGTGAGGAGGGCTTTGGTGCCAAGGTACTGGAAATAGGCCTGCTCGACCGTCAGCACGACGGCTTGCACCGTGGCGTTGTGGGTCCAGTCCGCCGCCAACAGCCCCTCGCGCGCTTCCCCGATCGCGCCGCTCCGGCCGCCGAAATCGAACAGGAGCCAGTTGAGCGTGAGGGTGGGACCGTAGTACTTCTCTTCAATAGACCCGCGGCCCGAGTCGATCGAGGGCACGGTCTTGACCGCGTTGAACGTGCCATTGAGCGCGAGCGTCGGGTAATACGCGCCCTTCGCGGCGCCGTAAGTCTCGGCGGCGGCGCGCGCCGTGTACCACGACGCGCTGGTCGCGGTGTTGTTGCGCAGCGCCACATCGAGTACATCGCTCAACCCGAGGTTGTTTACGCGCGCCGCCAGGTCGGGAGGCACGTTCGGGGGAGCCGTCTCGGTCTTGGTCGTGTCGTTCCCGGCCGGCGGAGTCCAGAATGCTCCGGGCGCGGGTGACGTCCCGTGCACTCCCTCCACGCCGGGCGTGCTGGGGAAACAGCGGGCCACGAGGCCGGAGCACAGGATGACGGTCAGGGCACGTCTCAGGGGCAGTTCGCTCATGCCTCGAAAATGGCTGCGTTCGCGTGAGAAGGGGACGTTCAAGAGGTGTACTCGAATGATACGCGTCAAGTCGTGGGGCGTTGTCCTTTCATTATTATTGCGAATGTGAAACCTGATACCAAGGGTGCCGACCTGGGGAGGGCAGTCCGGCTCGATAAGTGGCTGTGGGCGGCCCGCTTCTACAAGACTCGCGCCCTCGCCGCGGCGGGGATTGATGCGGGGAAGGTGCAGGTGAACGGCGTGCGGGTAAAGCGGTCGCGGGGGCTCGAGGTGGGTGATCAGATCCGGGTGCGCCTTGGGCCATACGAGCACATCGTGACGGTTCGTCTACTAACGGAACTCCGCGGCCCCCCCTCCCGGGCCGCCCAGTTATACGAGGAGGACCGCGAGGGGAAGCGCGTACGCGAAGCCTTGGCGGCACAAATCAAGCTTGTGCCGCCGGCATTTTATCGCGGGAAAGGTCGCCCGACAAAGAAAGCCCGCCGGGACATCACCCGCTGGAAGGGCGAGGACTAGGCGTGAGCCTTCTTCCCGAATAGGTAGCCCAGTCCGAGCCCGATACCGGAACCGATCGCTGCCGCGATCGCGAGCCGCTTTTTGGTGCTGAACGGCACGAATTTCGTTGCCTCACTGCTGATTTCCACGACCCCAACCGGCTTGGCCGTCATCCCGCCGCCCACTCCGCCCCCTTCCGCCGGCGCTTCGGTCTCGGTCTGCTGCTTCGATCCCGATCCCCCGCCGAATCCGTAGGCAACCCGGGCGACCGGAATGATGGTCTTGCCGTCGATCACGACGGGGTCGCCGTACACGGTTTTGACACTCGCGGTCGACCGCAGATGGTCGACGGCCGAATCGATCAGCTCTTTCGTGCTCATTGCTCCTCCTTGGTGCTGAACAGGCTTCCCCTCGCGGGGCTTTGGCGCCGCGAGGGGAAGTGGGGAGGCATACCGCGCCATGCTACTTGTTCAACGCCTTCTCGGGCGCGGCGACCTCCACCTTGATCAGGTGCGGCTTGGCCGCCTCGACTTTCGGCAGCGTGACAGTCAAGATCCCGTGCTCATAGACGGCTTTGATCTTCTCGGGACTGACCGTGGCCGGCAGCGTAAACGTCCGCTCGAACGTCCCATAGTTCCGCTCATAGCGGTGAACCTTCTCGGTCTTCTCCTCTGCGACCTGCTCCTTCTTCCCCTTGATCGTGAGCAAGTTTCCTTCCACCGAAATCTGAACGAACTCGGGCTTCACACCCGGAATCTCGGCGACGAGCCGGATGAAATCGGGCTCCTCGAAGATGTCGACCAGCGGCATCCATTCGGCGGCCGCAGCGGTCTCGGGGAAATAGTTCCAGTTCCCGAAGCCGAACGGCTCGTTGTAATTGAAGAAGCGTCCCATGCGTTGCTCGAGACGATACAGCAGGTCGAGCATCGGATCGCGCTTCGTGGTCGTGATGTTAAACATGGGATTTTTCCTCCCTCCTTGATGTGCGCGGAACGTAGCACCGGGAGGATTATCTCTCTCTGAAACGACTATGATGATTCCCTGCGGCGAAATTCATACTTGCGTGGTCCGCGGATTCACGACAACATCTTGTCCCCGCGTCTCACCATCCTGGAGGAGTCATGCGCAGGTTGATCGTGGCCGTCGTCGTAGCACTGGCGTGCGCTGTTCGCACTGGCGCAGCACAGGGGCCCGATGGAGCGGCTTTGTACAAGCAGCATTGCAAGAGCTGTCACGGGGCGAAGGGGATCCCGCCCGCGAACATGCGGACGGTGTTCCCCGAATTGAAGACGTTGGCCGATTCCGGGAAATTCGCGGCCATACCGCTCGACACGATCGAAGCGGTGCTGCGCAAAGGCAAGGGACACATGCGGTCGTTCCAGGGGACGCTGAAGCCGGAAGAAATGGCGGCGGTCGCCAAATACGTAAAGACGCTTTAGGAACGCGGAAGTCGGAATGCGGAATGCGGAACTTACGTCCGAGCGAACGCCGATGAGACCCGACCGGTACGAGTCACCCGCGCGTGACGTAATGCCGTTGCGTCATCTCCGAACTCCTACCGCCCTTCCCTTCGGGCTCGAGCCCACGGAGCGAATCGATTATGCCATCCTGAGACACCCATCTCAGCTTGCGACGGTTGCTAGGAGCAATACCTTCTAAGCCGAAATCTTCCAGGGCAAGTTCTGGCTCACGCAGCCGGCCTGGTCTCGCTTGCGTACGACGCACCGAAGGCTGCGCTCCTCAGGATCCAGGGCGCGGCCCGCCATGTCTTTTGTCTCGCGCTCCTGTGCGTAACCCCCTTCACAGTCAAGGCTCAAGCTTCGCTCCAGCACGGCCAGGATTCCGTCGTCGCGGGAACCGTCGTGGACGCGATCTCGCGACAGCCGGTCGAGGCGGCACAGATCACCGTTGTGGACGCAGAAGTCATGCGGACCACGGACGCCTTCGGCCGCTTTGCAATAGGGCACCTCTCCCCGACGCGCGTGACACTGCGCGTCCGCCGCGTCGGCTATCAAGCGCTCACCGATACCGTTGTTGTGGGGGACCACAAGCTGCGGCTCGTGTTGCAGCCGGCCGCGATTCCCATGGACGTGGTCGTCGTGACTGGTACGCCGGCGGGCTCCGAGGCGCGTGCCATCGGCCATGCAGTGACGACTGTCAATGTCGCCGAGGCGCTGCAGCATGCTCCGGTGGCCGATGTCCAGGACGTCCTCGCGCGACGCGCGCCCGGCGTCACGATCATGCCCACGAACGGCAACGTCGGGTCGGGAGCCATGATCCGGATTCGCGGCGTGACGAGTCTCGCGCTTTCGAACGATCCCCTGGTATACGTCGACGGCGCGCGCGTAGACAACAACCCGCGGGCAGGTCCCTACATTCGCGGCGGCCCCGATGTGTCACGCCTGAGCGATTTCGCCCCGCAGACCATCGCGAGTATCGAGGTGCTCAAGGGGCCGGCGGCGGGCACGCTGTACGGCACGGAGGCATCGCGCGGTGTGGTCCAGGTACTTACCCATCGCGGGGTCGAGGGCCCGCCACGCTGGTCGTTTATTATGCGCCAGGGCGCGAACTGGTTCGAGAACCCGGAAGGGCGACTGAACTGGGCGTATGCGAAGGATCCCACCACCGGTGGTCTCGACAGTGTCAATCTGTACCAACGAGAGGAGGATGCGGGCAGACCGATCTTCCGCACGGGCCAGCCGAGCTCCTATGCGCTGAGCGTCAGCGGCGGCACGCCAGTGGTCCGCTACTTCATTTCGGGAGAGGTGGGGCGCGATGAGGGCATCGTTACGTATGATTGGCGCAATCGGACCTCGGGCCGGGCGAACGTCAGCCTCACCCCATCCGACAAACTCGATATCGAGACCAGTCTCGGGTACATCCGCAACGGCATGCGGCTCGGGCAGATGACGGCCACGGGTACGGAAACCGGGTACGACGTGATGACGCAGATCCAATGGGGATCGGCGCTGCCTGCAAACCTAAACTCGCCTCTGCGCGGGTTTACCCGCGCGACTCCCGAAGCCATCAGCGCGATCGAGGACAAGGATGAGACCGATCGGTTCATCGGGAGCATACAGGTCACCCATCGCGCTTCGTCATGGTTCTCGCAACGGCTTACGGTGGGAACCGATGTCGGCAACGAAGACAACTCGATTCTGTTCCCGAGCGATCCGGCGGCTCCCTTTCAGAATCTCAGCCAAGGCGACCTAACGGTGCAGGGCGATCGCGTGTCCCTGAGCTCATTCGACTACGTGGCCAATGCCACCGCCGCGCTCGGGACCGAGCTGAGGGCGACGACGTCGGTCGGCGCGCAGTTCTACGACAAGCGGACCGACCTCAGCCAGGAATATGGCCACGGCTTCCCCGCAGGGGTGACCGTGGTATCCGGCGCCGCAGTGACCAGCAGTGGGCAAAACACGTTTGGAAACCAGAGCGGCGGGATATACGCCCAGGAGCTGCTGGGCTGGAAGAACCGTCGTTTTCTTACCGGGGCGGTGCGAGCCGACAAGAACAGCGCCTTCGGAGACTCGGTCGGTTTGGTGACCTATCCCAAGGTGAGCGCGGCCTGGGTGATCAGTGACGAGCCGTTCTGGAGGTCCGGCGCGTTCAGTGCCTTGAAGCTGCGTGGGGCCTGGGGCATGGCGGGCCGGCAACCGGACGTCTTCGCGGCGCAGCGCAGCTATCAACCGGTGAGCGGCCCCGGGGGTTTGCCGGCAGCGACGCCGCAGAACCTCGGCAATCCCGATCTCAAGCCGGAACGCGGGCAAGAGCTCGAACTTGGCTTCGACGCCGGCCTGTGGCGCCAGCGCGTCGCGGCCTCGTTCACGTATTACCGCCAGGACATCAGAGACGCAGTTGTGCAGGGGACACCCGCTCCGTCGATCGGGTTTTACGCGAGCCAACTCATCAATGTCGGTGAGGTCCTGAACGATGGCTTCGAGGCGTCGCTTGACGCTCGTCTGGTATCCGGTCGTTCCGCGTCCTGGGATCTGGGGGTGAGCTTCGCGACCAATCACAATCACATTGTGACGCTTGGGACGTCACCCGTCAGCCTGGCGGCCGTCAACAATGCGAATAATGCCGAGATTAATCAGTACCTGTTTCAGGGGTATCCCATCGCCGGTTACTTCGTGCCCGTGATTGTCAGTGCGTCGCTCGATGCGAGCGGCAACCCGTTCAACATCATGTGCTCGGGCGGCCCGGCCAATGGCAACAAGCCCATACCCTGCGTGGATCCCGTGACCGGCAAGCCGGCGCCATTGCTGTACGTGGGGCAGCCCACGCCGACATGGGAAGGCAATGTCCGGACCACAATAGCGCTGGGGCGAAACCTGGTGTTGTACGGGCTCGTGGACTTCCGCGGAGGCAATCTCTTTTGGTACGGGTCGGCTGGGGGTGCTCACTCGACCCAAACTGCTCATAACACGCGGGCCATCAACACGACAACCGACACGCTGCTGTTGGCTGCCAATGCTTTGCAGGTCCAGGGAGTCCAAGGGGGAAACGCGCTCGGCGCGCTCGCGAAAGGCGGCTTCGCCAAACTGCGCGAAGTTTCTCTCGCGTACACACTTCCTTCATCGTGGGCCAAGATGCTGCGGGCCTCCTCGGCGACATTGACGGTGGCGGGCCGCAACCTGGCGATCCTGTGGCAGGAACAAAAAGACGTGCACGGCTTCAAGATCGTGGATCCCGAAGTGCGGAATTCGTTCGATCTCGGGGCAGGCGAGCTGAACCAGCTGCCGCCCTTTACACAGGTGATGACCATGCTGCAAATCAACTTCTAGCGGTCAGCGACCAAGCGATGCAAGCGCGTGCAATGGCACTCCTCGCGATGGTAACGGTCGCGAGCTTGGCCTGCGATGGCCTGTTTCACCAGGACTCGCCATTGAGCATTCCTGCGACCGATCTCAATGACCCCACTAAAGCGTCCTTCCTGGTGACAAGCGCGGTAGGGGACTTCGAGTGCGCGTACGGCAACTTCTCTGCGGCGGTGGCCAACGTGACCGACGAGTACCTGGGGTCGGGGGCGGCCGCTGGAAACAACTTGTGGGATCTCCGTAACCCGACCGTCATGGATCGGTATACGACGCAGGGGCACAGTTGCGCGCTCCTGTCGAGCGCGCCCTCGGACCCGATCTACGCGCCACTGCAAACCGCGCGTTACTCGGCCGACGATACCTATGCCCGGATCCAGGCCTGGGCTGCAGCAGGGGACCCCATTCCCAACAAGACCGTGCTGCTTTCTATTCTCGCGGCTTACGCGGGATACACCTACACAATGTTCGGCGAGACCTTCTGCCGGTCGGCATTCGATCTCGGTCCACCACTCCAGTGGCGTGACGTCCTGGCGATCGCCGAGCAGCGTTTCACCACCGTGCTCTCCCTCGACACGGTCCCCGGCGATTCGATTCGCTTCATGGCGCTATTGGGAAGGGCGCGTGTGCGGCTCGACCTCGGCCGCCTGGCTGACGCCGACGCGGATGCGCAGCTTGTGCCGCCGCCGTTCCTGAAGAACGCCACATATTCTACCGACAGCCCGCGCCGGATGAATCAGGTGTACCAGTGGAATGCCGGTACGCAATACTCGACGGTGGACCCGAGATTCAGAAATCTCAGCGTGGGCGCGGTGGCGGATCCGCGCGTCAAGGTGCTGGATTCGGGACACAACGGCCAGGACGGGCGGACTCGCTTGTGGCTCGCCGCGAAGTATCCTACCGCGGCGAGTCCCATTCCCATTGCGAGTTGGGATGAGGCACAGCTGATCATGGCCGAAGCCGAGGGAGGGCAGGGCGCTGTGGATGCGATCAATCGGCTGCGGACCAAGTATGGTCTCCCGCTATTCTCGAGCGCCAACCCGGACACGATCGTGCGGCAGATCGCGGACGAACGCCGGCGCACCCTGTTCCTCGACGGACATCGGCTGGGTGATTGGCTGCGCGACAGCATTGCCGACAGCTTGCAATTCGACCACGGGACGAACGCAAAGGGGAATGTGTACGGCCCGATGACGTGTTTTCCGCTTCCCCAGGTCGAAATCCTGGCCAATCCGCATTGTGCCAATGACCAGTGCAGCGCGATGACGCGGTAGGCGCTTGGCGCGCTGACTATCGCGGTGATAGAGCAGTCGTCAGCGAGTTCCTTGGCCTCTGCTTCCTCGCCCCGCTCCGGCCCTATCCGTATCTTGACTGCCGATGTCTGGGAACCCCGATGACCCGGGTGTGCACTCGGCGCTGAGGGCGGCGCTCGCCGGCCGCTACACGCTCGAACGTGAGCTGGGACGGGGCGGGAATGCCGTCGTCTATCTCGCCCATGACGTGAAGCACAACCGTCCAGTTGCGATCAAGGTAATCAGCCCAGGCCTCGCGCAAGGCGTCCGCACAGAGCGATTTCTCCGTGAGATCCAGATCGCGGCGAAGCTTACCCATCCCCACATCCTGACGCTGATCGACTCGGGGGAAGCTGGCAACGACCTCCTGTATTACGTGATGCCGTACGTGAAGGGCGAATCGCTGCGAGCGCGATTGGACCGCGAGAGACAGCTGCCGGTGGACGAGTCGCTGCGTATTACGCGGGATGTGGCGGCCGCATTGAGCCATGCCCACAACCAGGGCG
>DATIWU010000067.1:0-9196 GCA_035519195.1 Gemmatimonadales bacterium | reverse complement strand
CCTCCACCCGCTCGAGCCCTGGGCCGCGCTCGTCATCGTCGCCACGCTGCTGCTCGAGCCGCGGCTGTTTGTCGACGCATTCGACGCCCCCACCCTCCTCTTGTGGACCACATTCGTGTTCGTGGCCACAAGCACGCTCGTCGCCACGCCCATGGAATACTGGACGCGCGGCATCGAGGATCTCGCGCTGCTCGCGATGAATTTCCTCGCGTTCACGGTGACGTACGGGCTGCTGCGAGCCGACGGCGCCGCGTGGCGGCGATTCGCGATCGTGTTTTTTGCCGCGAGCATCGTGTCATCGGCGTTTCTTTCAGCGCGCGCGCTGATTGCCGCGAGTTCCGGTGTGTTTCTCCTCCCGGACAGCTACATGCTCGGCCTGGGCACCGTCACCGGCACGTACGCCGCGGCATTCGCCGCCGCGTCCGTTATCGGCGCGACGTTCGGCGCCACTCGGCGGATGCGTCTATTGATGCTCCTTGGTGTGATCGTGCACGGAATGGCGGCGACACTCGCGCTGGCGCGCGGGCCGTGGATCGCGCTCGGATTGACGGCGATCGTGGGTCTCGCGATGGGAGTCCTGTTTCGCATCGCCCGACCGCTCGCCGCGCTGTTCCGCTGGGTCGTGGCCGTGCTCGTGCTGCTTCTCGTGGCCGTCGGCACCACGCGGGCCAGTCATGCCGTTGCGGAGATTCTGGCGCCACGCCTCATCGGCGTAGCCGATGTGTCCACCGGGACGGGGCTGACCCGGGTCACGCTGTTTGAGGCGCTGTTCACCGACGCGATGCGCAGCCCCGTATTCGGGAATGGCGCCGCCACCTACCGCAGGGTGGCGCAGCTCCTGGGCTCGCAGGGCTCGATTTCCGAGAATTTCCTCCTGGAGATGTTCCACGCCGGCGGTATAGCCGCGGCGCTGCCGCTCGGCATCTTCTCGCTCGTCGTCCTGGCCCGCCTCGCCCGCGTCTTGCGTCGCTCCGTGCTCTCCGAAGCGGCGGCGGTTTGCCTCGCCTGCATGTTCGCGCTCATGCTGGGCGCGCTCTCGAATCCCGCCGCCTGGAACACGTCGGCCTGGGTCATCGCGGCGATGGGGGCCGCCCTGTACGACGTATCGGGCACGCCAGATCCGGGGGAGCGCGCGATGCACGGCGCGCAATAGCGATGGCATTGGCCGACACGCGCGCCCCGGAAGATGGTGCCCCGGGCCTCCTCTCACGCCTGCATCATTTGAGCGCGCGCCTCAGCATCATTGGTGCCGGACAGCTGCTCACCTTCATCGTGGGAATCGCCAACCAGATCGTGTTGGCCCGGACGCTCGAGCCCGTAGGGTACGGGCAATACGCTCTCGTCGGCACGTCCGCAGCGCTGTTGGGCTGGTTTGTCGGGCTCGCAGTCAACGTTGCGGCGCCCGCGTGGGTGCGTGGTGATCCGATTCGCGCGCGGACAGTCGTCGGGCTGACGGGTGCCTATCTGGCGCTGTGGGGTGCAGTCGCCGTCGTCGTATTCGTCCATTTTCCTCAGGTCAGCGCGAGGCTGATCAGCCCTAATCTCTCGCCCCAGGCGGGCCGCTGGGTGCTGCTGACGACGGTCGTCGGACTCGGATTTGCGATTGCGCTTGGCGTGCTCCTCGGTCTCGGATCGTTTATCGGTCATGCCATCATCAGCACGATCAACTCGGCCGCGCTGCTGGCGCTCAACGTTCGTCTGATCACGATCTCACCAGGGGAGCGCGTCGACGCCGCGCTGTTGAACCTGAACATCGCCTACGGTGCCGGGATCCTCGCGGCTCTGGTCATCCTGATGAAACGCGGCGCCCTCGGGCGGGGAGTCGGGTGGCGTGCAATTCTCGCGGAGCGGCGTAGCAGCACGTTGCGCCTGTACGTGGCGAATCTGGTGCGGCTCGGGTTTCTCCGTGCTCCGTTTTACCTGGTTGATCGGCTCCTCGGACCGCGCGCGCTCGGCGTGTACGCCCTTGCCGATTACGTCATGAACCTCGTCTGGCGTCCCGCGGGTATTGCCGGGCACGTACTGCTCGCTACCGCCGCGATGGAGCAGACCGAGGCGGATCGCTCCATGGTCGCGTGGTTGTGCCGGTTATTGAGTGGGGCGACGGCGCTCGCAGTCCTCATCCTCGCCGCCATTGGGAAGGCCGGGGTGGCCGCGGTCTTCGGGCATGCGTTCCGCGACACCTACCCGATTCTGCTCGTCGCCGCGCCCGGGATCTGGGCGTACAGCGTATCAATGGGTATCGATTTCTACTACGCCGCCCACGATTATCCCTGGGTCATGATCCTGGCGTTCGCCGCAGGGGCGATCATTACGCTGCTGGGTGCGCCGGTCGTGCACGCAGGTGGCGGGTTGATCGGCGCGGCCGGAATGTACGGTTTGGGCCTGGTCGTATCATTCGCGGTGGTCGCAGCGAGCTTTGTGCGCCGGACCCGCATCCCCTGGCGAGAGATCGTGATTCCGCGGGCAAGCGATTGGCATCCCATCGTCGGCCTGTGGCGAGCACGTGCCCAACATGGGGCGTAGGAGGGTGGGAACCGGGGTGCTGGAGTCTCTCACCCTGAGGCGGGCAGAGCCCGGGCACGTGCTCCGACGAATGTTCCGTCGCGGCATCGAAGCGGTTCATGTGGCCGGGTGGTGTGCTGCGGACATGGCGTCACGGCGGAATTTGATGGCCGCCTACCGCGCGCTGGCGCGGCGATCGTGGCAGCCGGGGACCGCCGACGCCCGGATCCGCCTGGGCGGCTCGATCGTCCCGATCCGCTTCCGGCAACAGGACATTTATGTGATCGGCGAAATGCTACATGATCACCCGTACCGGCTCCGGACCACATTGCCGGAACACCCGGTCATTTTCGACGCCGGTGCCAACATCGGGCTATCCGCCCTCTGGTTCGCGGCTCGGTACCCAGGTGCGCATCTCTTCTGTTTCGAGCCGGAAGCCGCATGCTTTGCGCTGCTTCAGGAGAACCTGCGACAACTCCGGACCGCGCGACTCGAGCGCGTAGCGCTGGGGGAGACGACTGGAGCCGTGGATCTCCGTGTTACGAGTCACGCGTCCGATCACTCGATTTTCGACACGGGGTCGCCGGCAGCGCCGCAACGGGTCGCGTTGCGGCGGCTGGACGAATACCTCCAGGAACACGCAATCGAGCGGGTCGACCTCCTCAAACTCGACGTGGAAGGGAGCGAGTTGCGGGTGTTGGAGGGGCTCGGAAAGCTCACCGATCGCGTCCACACGATCATCGGAGAGTGTCACGAACGCCTTGTGAACCCGGACACCCTGTATCGGTTTCTGGAGGACCACGGGTACCAGCTCGTTGCCAAGCGGCCCGTCCATGCGTTCAAGGAGGATCACATGTTCGAAGCAGCACGCGCCTAGTCCCGCATGAACCGCGTGCGTCCCCACTCCGGGTAAGGCGCTTTCAGTTTTCCAATATCCGCACCTCCCTGACGTCGGCCAGCCGTGAATAGAACGCGTCCACCCCCGCGGCCAGATTCGGCCATGCCAGCTCCGACTCGGCCAGGCGTCGCGCGTGCGCCCCGGCGCTCGCGAGCGCCGGCCCGTCGGCCACGGCCGCTGCCATCGCGGCCCCGAGGCCACTCACCGACGCCGCCGTGGTCCACCCCGCCTGTGCGTCGCGGACGAACAGTGCCGCATCGCTCACGTCGGTCATCACCACGGCTCGACCAGCCGCGAAATAGTCGTTGACCTTGGACGGCCAGCGGCCCCGGTTCGCGATGGAGTCTGTGAGAGGAAGGACGCAGAAATCCGCGGCGCCGAGCCACGTCTGAAGAACGGGATACGATACCGAACCGGTGCGGAGCACCGCGCCGCGTCGCTCGAGGTCGGAAGGGACCTCCACCCGGACGCGTCCGGCGAGGACGACCCTCGCTTGTGAATGGCGATCCAACACGACGCGCAAACCGCCGAAGAGCAAGTCCGCATCGCGCCGAAACAGGTTTCCGAGGTGGAGCAACAGGGGGGTATCGGTGAGCCCCAGCTCGAGTCGGCACTGGGCTCGGTCCCTGACCGGAAATCCTTCCAGATCGCACCCGTGCGGCAGCCGCAGAATGGTCTCTCGAGGTACGCCCAGCTGCTCGGCCCGCCTCGCGAGCGCCGTGCTGATCACAGTCGTCCCGGCTGTTTTGTTGCGAAACGCTTCCTCGAACCACGTCTCGATCGGCCCAAAGAATGTGCGTACGAGCCATCCGGACCGCTCTTCGATCGTCCCCCCTCGACCCCACCAATCCGCCCAGTCCATGACAAGCGGGGTTTGTCCGTCTCGAGTGAGCCACCAGGCGGGGATGCTGACGACGGGCCTCGAATCGAACGCGTGAATGAGGTCCCAGGAACTGCCGGCGAGGCGGCCGATCCGCCGCAGCGTGTTGTAGGGATCGAATCCCTGCCGAGCCGGTCCCCACAACAGATCGGGCGCGAATACGATTTTCAGCCCGTCACGTTCAGCGGTCGACATACGTCCGCGGTCGGACGGGTGGGTGGTTACAAGGGTGACGTCGTGCCCGAGCTTGGCGAGATGACGGCCGAGATGGAATGCGCGAAAGAACGTACCGGACCAGGCGATATTGTGATTCAGGAACAGCAGGCGCTTCCGACTCCTCAATACGCCCCCGTGCCAAGAATCACGACGGGGATGGTCTTGAGCAGGATCGCCACATCGCCGCTCAAACTCCACGTGCGGATGTACTCGAGATCGAGCCGCACCCAATCCGCGAAACTGTCGATCTCGTTCCGCCCCGACACCTGCCAGATGCAGGTGATTCCGGGGATGACCGACAATTTCCGCCGCTCGAGCGGCGTGGCGCGCACGAACTCTTCGGCCGATAAGGGACGCGGGCCCACGAGGCTCATGTCGCCCACGAACACGCTCCACAGCTGCGGTAGCTCGTCGAGCGAGTAACGTCGCAGAAATTTCCCGACGCGCGTCACGCGCGGGTCGTCGCGAATCTTGAATACCGGGCCCTGCATCTCGTTCAGGTGCGCCAGCTGATCCTTCATCTGGTCGGCCTCGGGGACCATGGTGCGCAGCTTGTATCCGGTGAAGCGATAGCCGCGGTAGCCGATCACGCGCCACGGGTAGAACACGGGCCATCCCGAATCGATCACGATGGCGGCGGCGAGCAGGAGCAACACGGGCAGGAGCAGCAACAGGCCGAGGCCCGAGAGCACGATGTCCAGGGCCCGCTTGATCGCGAGGCGCGTGCGCCAGAACGGCCCCCGATGCCGCGGCAGCGCGGCTTCCCAATCGACTTCGGCGATCGCTTGGGAAACCGGATCCCCGCCCCGGGGAGAAGGCGTGGCGGGTTCATGCCGCATCGGCCGCTGCTGTCCTATTTGCGTCGCCACACGATCACCCCTTGGTTCCCCCCGCCAGCGATTCCCATTTCATCTGGTTCGCCTTGAGCTTGGGATGCGACACGAGCAGGTGCCACACGACGGCCTGGAACGACTCGGTCAACGGCGTCACGAGCTCCGGGTCGACCGTGGGCACGATCACGCACGCCTCGGCCAGCTCGGCGGTGCGGCCACCATCGCGTCCCACCACTCCGAAGATGCTCGCGCCGACGCTCCGCGCCAAGTCGAGCGCCCGGACGATGTTCATGCTCACGTTCTTGGTCGCGCTGCCGCCGCCGACCGAGAACACGAACACGCCGTCGCCAGCCTTGATCCGCGACCCCTTGAGCCACTCGGCATAGCTCGAGTCCCAGCCTTCGTCGTTGATGCGCGCCGTCAGCTCGGAGACGTTGTCGGTCGGGGCGTAGCACTCGATGCCGGCGAGCTTGCGGAAATCGTTCACGGCGTGCGACGCATGCCCCGCCCCACCGCCCACGCCGAGAAAGAACAGCCGGCCGCCCCGCGCGCGCAGCTTGACGAGCCCCTCGACCATGGCTTCGATGCGCTCGGGAGGTAACAGGCCGGCGACTTGAGCGGTGTGGCGGCAGAACTGCTCGCTAAACGACATGCGTTCCTCGCTGTGATCCAGAATGAACTGCACCGCTTCGTCGAGCGTGCTCACGACCGTGTCGGCCTGCGCCGCCACGTTGTACGCCCGCCGCAGCAGGATGGTGTGACACCCGGCGCGGCGCCCCGCCTCCAGGTCCTTCCATGAATCCCCTACCATGAACGAGCGCGATAGATCCACGCCCCAGCGCTCGGCCACCCGCAGCAAGAGACCCGGCTTGGGCTTGCGGCAGTCACACCCATCGGCGTCGTCGTGCGGGCAGATCACGACATCGTCGAGCGGCACCGCCTGGCGCAGCGCCGCGGTCATGCGCCGCGATTCTTCCGGCGCCATCTTCCCGCGCGCGAGATCCGGCTGATTCGACGCGACGAACACGGGCCAGCCGCTCCGGCGCAGGCGCTCGACCGCTTCCCGGCTGCCCGGCGCGACGCGAAACTCGCTCAGCCGACGCGGCGACATCGGTACGCCGTTCTCGACCGCGGGCACTTCGTTCAGCACGCCGTCGCGGTCGAGAAATACGGCCGGCCTCATACGGCGACCACCGCGCCGAGTGATGCCGAACGGTACAGCGCGTCGATCAGGCGCATGGCGACCACGCCATCCTGCGCCGTGCCCTGCATGGCGTGATCGGTGCCGCGCCGCAGCGCCGTGACGAAGTCGTCCCACTCGAGCCGCCACGATTCATCGGGGCCGTCGAACACGAGCGCGGTCTCATCCGGCGCGCCACCATCCGGCCGCCGATGATACACGGTTAACGTCTCCACGCCATAGCTCCGGCCCAGGCCGGAAATGACTATGCCACCGGTGCGGCCGAACACCTCGAGCGAGAAGAGATTCTTCCACTGGGTCCAGCTGGTGTGAAAGCTCGCGACGGCGCCCGACGCAAACCGAAACATCCCGAACGCGTTGTCCTCGAGATCGCGCAACGGCCAGACCGCCGTCTGCAGCACCGCGAACGCGGCGTGCGGGATGCCGGCGAACCAGTGGACCAGATCCACCACATGCACGCCCTGGTCGAGCAGCTCGCCGCCGCCCGCGAGGTCGCGGTTGCCACGCCATTCGGTGTCATACCCGGGACGGCCGCCATGGCCATAGCGGCAGCGGAGATTGATGACCTCGCCGATCTCGCCCTGCGCCACGCGCTCGTGCGCCGCGGCGATCGCGGGGTGATAGCGGTGATTGAATCCGACCTTCAGCACGCGCTCGGCGCCACAGGCCGCCCGGTACATGCGGTCGGCTTCGGCCAGGTTGCGGCCCATCGGTTTCTCCACCAGCACATGCTTGCCACGCTCCAGCGCGTACACGGCGATATCGGCCAGGAAACCATTGGGCGTCGACACCACGACGGCATCGATGTCGGTGCGCTCGAGCAGGCCGCGCCAATCGCTTACCGCCTCGGCGCCGGCCAGCTGTGCCGTCTGTTGCGCAGCCGCAAGATCGACATCCGACACGGCCACGCACTCGCTGTCCCGATGCGCCGCCGCCTGCTCCGCCCGGCGCCGTCCGATCAACCCACACCCGATCACGCCGATGCGCAGTTTCCCGGTCACTGCCAGTCCATGCCGCGGTCGCGCGGCACGATGCGCCGCAAGGTGAACAGGTCGGAGTCGCGAATCTGCTCCAAGTGCTCGGCCCAGCGATCGTAGCCGTCGTAGGGCGCGGCGAGAAACCGGCCGGTGATCCCCTGGGATTGGGCGGAGAGCAGAAACACGATGGCGCGGGCCGCGACCGACGGCGGGACGCCGCCCTTCGAGAGCTCGCTCTCGGTGCGCGCCAGGTACTCGGCCCCCGCTGCCTGCCCCGCCGCGAGCGTCTCCTCGTGAATTGTCGTGGCCACGAATCCCGGTGCGACGCAGTTCACCCGGATGTTGTGGGGGCTCATCTCGAGCGCCACGCTCTCGGTGAGCCGCACCACGCCGATCTTGCTGCAGGCGTAGGCGGTGTAATTGGGAAACGGTCCTCCCGCTCCACCACCCGACAGCAGCACGACCGACCCGCCTTGGCCGCGCGCACTGAGACGCCGGCAGGCGGCACGAGTGACGAGATACGTGCCGAACAGATTGATGCGCACGGTATCGAGCCATGCGGTGGGGTTGGTGTCGGTGATCGGACCAATCGCGCCGAGTACGCCGGCCGCGTGCACCACACCCGCGAGCGGGCCCGCGGCGGCGGCGCGGTCGAACAACCGGTCTACGTCTTCGGATCGCGAGATGTCGGCGGGAACGGCGGTGACGGGCTGGCCTGTAGCGTGTTCGATTCGGGCCGCGGCTTGGGCGAGCGGCTGCTCGCGGCGGGCGCAGATCACGAGCCGCGCTCCGGCGCGCGCGGCGTGCTCCGCGGCAGCGAAGCCGATTCCCGTGCTGCCGCCTGTCACAACAATCGTGGATCCCTCGAGCGACGGCAGACCCTCAGACGGCGTCGCGGACTCGCTCAGCGGAGGTCACTCGTGACGTTGCGGCCGGTGTCGCGGTGTGGCCATTGGGATGGAGAATCATGGACTGCGTGCTGGCGACATTGGCTACGACCTTGGCGCCCTCGCGCTCGAGCCCGTAGTAGAGCCGCGGCAGGCCGCGCGCCTGCATGAAGTCCTCGAGCTTGCCCGATGTACTGGGACAGTACAGCATCAGGAATCCGCCGCCGCCCGCGCCGATCAGCTTGCCGCCCAGCACGCCGTACGACGTGCGCGCCTCGTCGTAGAGCTGGTCGATCCAGCTCATGCTGATGCGGTCGGACATGCGCTTCTTGTTCACCCAGTGCTCGTGGAGCAGCAGACCCCAACGATCGAAATCCTCCGACTGGACCGCATCGAGAATGCGGTAGCCCAGGTCCTTGATGGCGTTCAAAGAATCTTCCACCGTGACGCGGCGATGATTGTCGTCGCGCATGGCCCTGTTTTGATCCGCCAGGACATCTACCGTGTTGTGCACCAGCCCCGTGTAGTAGATATGCGTGTGCGCGATCAGGGTGGCCAGAGCCCCGCCGCGCAGCTGTACCGGCCGCACATCCACCACGCCGTCTTTCGCAATCTCGAGCACGGTCATGCCGCCGAATGCCGCCATGTACTGGTCCTGCTTGCCGATGCCCTTCTTCAGGACCGTGAGCTCGATATGGCAGGCTTCTTCCGCCAGCGCTTCGAGCGAGACGTAGTCGCGGCGGTACTGGTGCAGTGCGGCGAGCAGGCCGACGAGATACGCGCTCGACGACCCCATCCC
>DATIWU010000066.1:0-13865 GCA_035519195.1 Gemmatimonadales bacterium | reverse complement strand
CCTCGTGAGCACGCTCGAGATCTACCGCGCGTGGATTCGAGGAGACGCCGTGTCGCCGTTATCCAAGGATCGGACGCGTAGCTGGACCGTGACGGCGGTCGACGACGCCCAGTGGCGAAAAATCCAGGAGGCGCTCAGAGCTGGCTACACGGATCTGACCCTGACGATCGAAATGCAATCGGAATGGTCGGAAGACGCGATTGGCGGGACGCTCGGCGCGATCGCCCACATCGGGTATCACATCGGCGCCATCCGGCAGCGGATCATCGTCACCAGCTAGTCGCCCGCGGGGGCGCTCGTGAGGCTCACGTGCCCACCGCTCTGCCGTACGATGCCGTAGACCGTGGCGAGAGCCAGTCCCGTTCCTTACGGTGCCGGTATGGCTCATTTCCATCACGACATATTTCCCGGGCGCGGCGTATCCTCCACGAGCAGAACGTGCGGCCCCTTGAGCGGTTGACCGTCCATTGCACAAAGTGTCGTGGACAATCGTGGTCATTTCAAGTAGCCTCCCTCTAGAGAGGACGGTCATGGCACCCACGATCTGGATAGACGGGCAGTACTACGACAAGGCGAATGCCAAGGTCTCGGTCTTCGACCATGGCCTGCTCTACGGGGACGGCGTATTCGAGGGTATTCGCGTTTACAATCGCCGGATTTTCCGGATGCATCAGCACGTCGATCGCCTGTACGCGTCGGCCAAAGCCGCATGGATCGAGATCCCGCTTGCTCCCGACGCGATGGGCCGGCTGATGGAGGAGGCGGTGGCCAAGAGCGGGATCGACGACGCCTACATCCGGCTCGTCGTCACGCGTGGCATCGGGGACCTGGGGCTCGATCCCAGAAAGTGCGGTACGCCCTCGATCATCTGTATCGTCGACCACATCCAGCTGTGGCCCTCGGATCGCTACGACAAAGGGCTGGTCGCGATGTCCTCGGCGACACCCATCAATCACCATGAGAGTCTCTCGCCGCGCATCAAGTCCCTGAACTACCTCTCGCACATTCTCGCGAAGGTGGAGGGAATCGGCGCGGGCGTGGACGAAGTCATCATGCTCGACTCGGCGGGGTTCGTGGCCGAAGCCAGCGGGATGAATCTGTTCGTCGTCTCGAAAGGGGCGCTCAGGACGCCGCCCGCGTACGCGGGGATTCTGCGGGGTGTGACCCGCGATGCGGTGCTTGAGCTGGCGCGCGAAGCGGACTACGCCGCGTACGAGACGCCGCTCAATCGCTACGATCTCTACACCGCGGACGAGGTGTTCCTCACCGGTACGGCCGCCGAAATCATCGGCGTGACCAAGCTCGACGCGCGCAAGATCGGCGCGGGAGTTCCGGGCCCGATCACGAAGGAGCTCGCGCGCCGGTTCAAGGTCCTCGCGACGCGGGGCGACTGACCACACTCACGACATCACCCATGTGGCGGACTATCAGGCGGGTGTGGTGGTTCGCAATGCCCTGACGCGGCTTAGACGGCGCCGTGCCCGCACCCGACCGGAAGGAGCAGGCGCTGAAGCTCTCGCCCCGGGGTGGAATCAAGTTGCTGCTGTTTATCCTGGTGCTCGTGGCCGGTGTCATTGTGGTCCGGGCGTCGCCGGCGCACCAGTACTTCACGGCCCAGGGAATCACCACCCTTGTCTCGCAGCTGCGGCGTGAGCCGTGGGCGCCGTTCGCCTTCGTGGCGGCCTACACGGTCGCCACGGCGTTCGATTTCTCCGGCGCCGTGCTCACGCTCCTGGGCGGCGCGATTTTCGGGTTCTGGTGGGGGTCGGTGCTCAATCTGCTGGGGGCGAATCTCGGAGCGAGCGGGGCATTCTGGCTGGCGCGCGGGCTCGGGCGCGAAGGGCTGACGTCGCTGACCGGCGGCGGCTTCGGCGCCCTCGATCAGTTCAGCGCCGAGCGGGGGTTCGCGTGGCTGTTGCGCCTGCGCTTGATTCCGATCGTGCCGTTCAATCTCCTCAACTTCGCGGCCGGCCTGACCGCGATGTCCTGGCGCACGTTCGCGCTGGCGACCGCGATCGGGGTCGTTCCCGCGACGCTCGTCTATACGTACTTCGCGGACGCGCTGCTCGTGGCCGGCAAGCCGCATGTGGAAGCGCAGCGTGTGATTGTCAGAGTCTCCGTAGCGCTGGCGGCGCTGGTCGCACTCAGCTTCGTGCCGTCGCTGTTCGCGCGTCGCCGCGGCAGTACGGCCGTGACGGAGTCTTCCGAGCGGCGGTGATCGGTGATGCGCGTCACACGGGCCCGCGCCGCGGCGTTGCACGGGACTGCGGTACTGCTCGCGCCATTGCGTGATGCAGATACCATCGAGGACCCGCGCGCACTCGGATTTATCCCTTCGTCCTCTAATATTGTTGACCGTCCATAGGGCGAGCGCCATATTGCTGAGCCACGAAAGTTGACCGGGGTTGTGAATGCCTTGGAGAGTGATCGCACACGGCGATCAGGTCTGGCATGTGGACGCCGCCGCCGAGCGTCCACCCAATACGCAGGCGTGGCAGCTGGTTCTTTCGTTCCGGGCGGCGTCCGGACAACCGCGGGGCAGGGCACTCTGGACGCTCTATCCGTTGGAAGCGGCATCAAAATCGTCGTTGTTCATTCAGGCGGAACGCATTCCCGACGCCGCACTCTCCGAGTTGCTGGCCGCGCGCCTGGCCTGAGCTCGGCTGTGCTCCCTAGAACGTCGGTAGGCTGAGTCGATCCGTGGCAGCGCCCGTCGGTCCTCACTACCCCGAGCGGCTGCGTTTCCAGGATTTTTCATTTGAGCGGCTGGCAAGCGGTCATTGCCGTGCCCGGGTGGTGCTCTCATGGTCGGACGGACGACAATTCATCGGCGAGTCCGAGGGTGTGAACTCGCAAGCGGGGGAGCTCCGCTGCTCGGCCAATGCGGCGGTTCGGGCGCTCGAGCGGGCGTCGCAACCCAAGGTGGCATTCGAAGTGCTGGGGGTGAAGGCGGTCCGGGCGTTCGACGCCCTGGTGATCATCGTCTCGCTCTCGGCGCGTGCCTCGGAAACGGTTTCGCGGCTCGTCGGGTCCTATCTGACGGAACAGGACGCGCCACGGGGCGCGGCTCTTGCGGTCCTGAACGCGACCAACCGAATTCTGGGGAACTACCTGGCGCGCTGATGCTCTCTTGTCTCTCGCGTGGTCTCCGCTACGTATCCATTGCGTTGTTCGCCGTCGCCACCGCCTGCGGCGGCGGGGCGCGAACGGGAACTGGTTCCACGGCGCTGCATCCCGCCACGCACGACACGGGGCGTGCCACGCCCCCAGCGGTGGATTCGCTGGGCGCGGCGGTCGCGCGGGCGGGCCGCGACTCGGCGGCCGATCAGGCGGTACTCGACAGCCTGCACCAGCCGGGACTCGGCCGGCCGGATTCAGCGCTGGGGCCGAGGACTAACCCTCAGGTCAAGGGCGAAGAAGTCGAACGGGAGGCGGCGAACCTGTTCGGCGCGGCCGAAGGCCATGCCGCGATCGCGGCGGCCGCGGCCAGCGAACCCACGTTCGATATCAATGTCGGGAATTACCTGGCCAACCGGCGCGTGCTCGAATACCTCGAATTCTTTCAGGTCGACGCGCACGATCGCTTCGAGATCTGGCTGGCCCGTCTGGGCCGCTACGAGGGGATGATCCGGGAGCGGCTCCGCGCCAAGGGGCTACCCGAAGATCTCGTGTACCTGACGCTGGTCGAGAGCGGCTTGTCCAACACCGCGGTGAGCCGGGCCCGCGCCGTGGGGATGTGGCAGTTCATTGCCGGCACCGCTCGCCTGTACGGCCTCACGGTCGATCCATGGGTGGATGAACGGCGCGATCCGTTCCGAGCCACGGAAGCGGCCGTCAATTACCTGGCCGATCTGCGCGAGCGCCTGGGTGGTAGCGTCTACCTGGCCGCCGCGGCGTACAACGCCGGAGTGGGGAGAGTCGAGCGTGGGCTGGGACGGCTGCCGGGCGAGACCGACTCGATCACGGACAACACGTTCTTCCAGCTCGCGGATCGCCGCTACTTGCGGCGCGAGACGCGTGATTATGTCCCCAAGCTCATCGCCGCCTCGTTCATCGCGAAGCAGCCCGCACACTACGGGTTTACCGATGTGGACCCGATGGCGCCGCTCGTGTTCGACGAAATTTCCGTTTCCGATGCCACGGGACTCGACGTCATCGCGCGCCTGGCGGATACGACCGTCGACGCCGTGCTGGAGCTGAATCCCCAGTTCGTGCGCGGGATTACTCCGCCCGGCCGTACGGTGGTGGTGCGTGTTCCGCGCGGGCGGGGAACCCAGGTTGCGGCACGCTACGACACGCTGCCGGTCAATGCGCGGATCACGTTCGTCGATCACTACGTCGCTCCCGGACAAACGCTGGGCGACATCGCGCGACGCTACCGGGTGAGCGTGGCCATGCTGCAGTCCGCGAACCCGAGTCTCAGGCCACGCGCGCTGCGAACCGGGCAGAGGATCATCGTCCCGATGAGCGGCCGGATCGTGCCTGCGTCGGCCTGGTCCGTTCCTCCCGAGCCGCGGTACCGTTCGGTGACCCGTTCGCACTCCACGGCATCGAAGAGCTCCCAAGTGGGTGGAGCGGGGGGCAGTCACCGCGTCCAGCGCGGCGAGACCCTGAGCCAGATCGCGCGCCAGTACGGCGTGTCCTTGGCCGAGCTACTCGACTACAACGACTTGTCGAACGATTCGGTGATCAAGGTTGGACAGGTGGTGCGGATCCCGCCGAGATAGTCCGCTGCGGCGGACCCGGGGCGGCGCCCCGGGGTCCCCGCAGTGCTTACCGCTTGTATCCCTTCATTATCGCCGTCGAATACCCGTTCTGCGGGTCTCGTCCGGCATCGAGCAGCTCCTGCACCTTCCCCGGCCCGCGGTTATAGGCGAGCAAGGCGAGACGCAGATTGCCATCGTAACGCTCGAGCAGATCGCGCAAATACCGGAACCCCAGCCGCAGATTGGTATTGCGCTCGAACAGCTGCTTGTCGGTGAGGCCGGGCTCGTACAAGCGCGCCGTGCTCGGCAGCACCTGGGTGTAACCCACGGCGCCCACCTTGCTCTTCGCGTTCGGATTGAAGCCGGACTCCGTCTTCACGAGTCTGAACGTCAGGCCCGGATCGACCCCTTCGGACAGGGCGACGTCGTAAATCGCCGCCGCCAGGTCGGCCGGGATGTTGTATTGCCGTGAATAGTCGATGATCGCGTTGGCGCGCTCGAGCTGTAGGCGCGCGACAGCCAGCTCGCCGCGTGTGGCTTCGAGCGATTGGGAAAGCGTGCGCAGCTCACCGAGCAGCGCGGGCGCCGTGACCGGTGCAGGCTGGTCGTCAGCTGAGGCGCGATGTGCCCACCCGGCGATAGTCCCGACAACGATGGAGCCCAGGAGGATGAATCCCCCCTGCTGCATCATTCGCTGGGTTCGTGTGTGCATCGGCGTCTCCTCGTAAAAAGGCGTTCGCGTCAGTCGCAAAACTCGCGCCGTGTAATCAACATCACATCAAGCGCGTGCCGGCCGGCGCCAATCCCCCTTCGTCCCACCGGTCTTTTCCAGAAGATGGACCTGCTCGATCTCCATCTCACGATCTACCGCTTTTACCATGTCATACACGGTAAGCAGCGCGACTGAGACGGCGGTGAGCGCCTCCATCTCGACTCCTGTGCGCCCCGTCACCTTTGCGCTCGCGCGCACGCGGACTCCAGGCAATTCGGGCTCGAGACTCGCCGCCACCGTGACCTGATCGAGGCCGAGCGGATGACAGAGCGGAATCAATTCCGCCGTGCGTTTTGCGGCGAGCGTCCCCGCGATCTCCGAGACCGCGAGAACATCTCCTTTCGGGAGTGCCTCTTCCCGAATCACGCGAAACGCCTCATCCGACATCCGAATCACGCCTTCAGCCGACGCGGTCCGCGCGGTCACAGGCTTGGACCCGACATTCACCATCCGCGCGCGACCCGCCGCATCAACGTGCGTGAGCTTCACGATCCGCCTCGCCCGGATTCGAGCTCGTCACCCAGCAACGCGGTGAGGAGCTGCGGGTTGACATTACCCTGCGCCAGCTCTCGCGTTTCGAGCACCTGTGCAATCGCGGCAACTACCGCCTGGGTGTCGCCACCGCGGCGGGCGCGTGCCCGCAATTGCACCAGCAGCCCATCGAGCAACCCGGTAAACCCTCCCCGCGCCTGGAACGGCGTCTGGGCCAGGGCCCGGGCGTAGCGCTCGACCGGCGACCCGCCTCTCTCCAGAAGCGTTTCCAGGCTGACGGCGTTCCCGTCGGCCACGGTCGATCCTCCGTTGGCGAGCTCCACCATTCTCCCAATCGAGCCATCCGCAGACCTGACAAGTGATTCGACGCGCCGCGCGTCCTTGGTCTCCAGCTCTAGCTGCGCGAATTCTGTCATGACACTGTCCGGCAATCGCGAGACGCTCACACGAACCATCCGGGACAGAATCGTCGGGAGGAGCGAGTCGGGATCGGAGCTCGTGAGCAGGATGAACGCGTCCTGCGGCGGCTCCTCCAGCGCCTTGAGCAGCGCGTTTGCCGCTTCCGGATTGCCCTTCTGCGGCGTGAGTCGCTCGGCATCCCCCACGATGAAGACCTTATAGCGCCCCATCGCCGGGGTGAGCTGCAGCGACCGCGCCAACAGCCGCACCGAAGCGATACTGTGGCTCGCCATTCCCGCGGGCGCTTGCCACAGCTCCGCTCGGCGCGCGGCCATCTCCTCCCACAGGGCTTCTTCCACCAGATCGACCTGCTTGTCCGCGTCGGCTCCCTTCTTCGTGACCTCGACCGGCACGAACCAATGCAGGTCGGGATGCGCCAGCGTCGTGACTTTGGCGCACGCGGAGCAGGTCCCGCAGGGTGCTCCCTGGTCCCCCCGCCGCTCGCAGAGGAGAGCCTGGGCGATCCACAGGGCAAGCCGCTGCTTCCCCACGCCCCGACGACCGACGAGCAGCAGGGTCTGGGGGAGCGTGTGGGAGAGAATCGCACGTCCAAGCCGCGACCGGATGGGGTCGTGGCCGTAGATGGGGCGCAGAGGCATGGACTGGAAATGTAGCGGCAAAATCGCTCCGACCCCATCCGATGGGTGCTAAGTCATGTTGGGATTGGTACTTGTCGTCAGACGCAGCCCCTTGCGGGTTGGCACCTGATGCGTCGATCACTTGCGCAAGAATGATGCATTGACGCCACAGTTTCGCTTTTTATTCGGGACGTATTGCTCTACTGGTCGAGTTTCCTACCTTGGCGGCCGCTGGTGACGGCCGGCACGCACTCCCGGTGTGCGCAATGACGGCGGTGCGGGTAAGGCGGCGGCAGGTTCATGCCGGCTCTTAAGCTCTCGGGAAGGGGACGGACGGGAACGTGAGTGGCACACCGATCAGGCTGGTGCGTGCGGCGCAGGCGCCGCAGGCAGGCCCAGACACGGCAGAGCACACCCTGCGCACGATCGCCCGGCAGCAGGAGGCCGTGGCGCATCTCGGTCATCAGGCCCTGGCTGGGGCGGCGTTGCCGGCGCTCATGGACGAGGCGGTCGCGAGCGTCGCCCGGGGGCTCGATGTCGAACGCGGTGGTTTGCTCGAGTTTCGTCCGGAAAACCGCACGCTGGTCCTGCGGGCGGGCGTGGGATGGAACGAGGGATGGGTCAACCGGGCGATCATCCCGGGTGATGGCGACACCCACGCCGGGTACGCGCTGCGGTGCCCGACGCCCGTGGTCATCGAGGATCTCCGCACCGAACGGCGCTTCGACGCTGCGCCGCTGCTCAATGAACACGCGATCATCTCCGGCATCAGCGTCGTGATTCAGGGCGCGGACCGCGCCTTTGGGCTCCTGGGCGGCTACACGGCGTCGCGGCGGGATTTCTCGATTCACGATGTGCATTACGTCCAGGCGATGGCGAACGTGCTCGCGACCGCGCTGGCGCGATCCCGCACGGAGGAAGCGCTGCGCCAGAGCGAGCAGCATTTCCGCTCGCTCATCGACAACGCTTCCGATATCGTCACGATTCTGAGCCACGATGGGATCTTCCGATTCACGAGCCCATCGGTGCAACGCCTGCTGGGCTACGCGCCGCACGAGCTGCTAGAGCGCAGCGCGTTCGACTTCGTGCATCCCGACGATTTGCCTGCCGTCGCGGAAGCGATGACCAGCTCCATCCGCGATCCCGGAACGTCGTATGCCGCGGAGTTTCGCTTCCGCCACAAGGACGGCACCTGGCGCGTGCTCGAGTCCGTGGGCCAGGTCCGTGCCGGACCCCATTCGAATGAGCCGGCGTCGTTCATCGTGAACGCGCGCGACGTGACCGAGCGGCTCGCCCAGGAGCGGGCGCTCCGGGCCAACAAGGAGCGGTTGCGGACCGTCGTCGCGGTCGCCCCTCTCGTGCTGTTCGCACTCGACAAGGACGGCATTTTCACGCTGGTCGAGGGCAAGGGGTTGGAGAGTCTGGGCGTGCGGCCGGCGCAGCTCGTGGGCCAGTCCGTGTTCAACGTGTACGCCGACCTGCCGCAGCTGCTCGCGGATTTTCGCCGCGCGCTCGCCGGCGAGTCGTTCTCCTCGACCGTCGAGGTGTTCGGGCAGGTGTTCGAGGCGTGGTATTCGCCGATTCGGGACGGGAACGGCGCCGTCGCCGGTGTCACGGGTGTCGCGACCGACGTCACCGAGCGCCACCGCGCGGAAGATGCGCTCCGCCGCTCGGAGGAGTCGAGCCGGGCACTCGTCCAGCACGCCACCTACGGCATCTTCCGCTCGACCTCCGACGGTCGCTTCCTCGCCGTGAATCCCGCGCTCGTGAGGATGCTGGGCTACCAATCCGAAGCCGAGGTGCTCGGGCTCAGCATCTCGCGCGATGTCTACGCCAATCCCGAGGAACGTGCCCGCATCCTCGAACGGTTCGCCGAATCGGAAACGGTCCAGGGTGTGGTCGAATGGAAGCGTCGCAATGGCGAGCGGATTCTCGTGCGCTTGAGCGGTCATGCGGTGCGCCGTCCCGACCGCACGATCGACTGTATCGAGACCATGGCCGAGGATATCACGTCGCGCCGGCTGCTCGAGGAGCAGCTCAGGCAGTCGCAGAAGATCGAAGCGCTCGGCCAGCTCACCGGCGGGATCGCCCACGATTTCAACAACCTGCTCACGATCATTCTCGCCAACGCGGAGCTGATCCGGAAATCCCTCGGCGCCGACAAGCAGGAGGAGCAGGCGGACCTGCGCGATCTGATCTCGGCGGCGTTGCGCGGCCGCGCGATGGTGAAGGAGCTGCTCGGCTTCGCGCGACGCCAGAGCCTCGATCTGGCGCCGCTCGACCTGGGAGGGGTGATCGCCGATATCGCCGGGATGCTGCGCCGCGTGCTGCCCGCCGACATCGAGGTGATCGTCTCGGGTGACGCGGGCGTACTGCCGGACGTGCGGTGCGACGTCCACGCCATCGAGCAGATCGTTCTGAATCTCGTGACCAACGCCCGCGACGCGATGCCGTCGGGCGGCGTGCTGCGCATCGAGACGGCCCGTGCCGATCTGCGGGTCGAAGAGCAGGCGGCCGCCGGTGTGCCTCCGAGTCCAATCTGGGTGCGGCTGTCGGTCGAGGACACGGGAAACGGGATGGATCAGGCCACGCTCGAACGGGTATTCGAGCCGTTTTTCACCACCAAGCCCTCGGGGAAGGGCACCGGGCTTGGCATGGCAACGGTGTACAGCCTGGTCAAGCAGCTCGGCGGCGTGATCAAGCTGGAGAGCGCGCCCGCTCGCGGGACCCGCGTGAAGGTGTTCTTCCCTGGTCTGCCGCCATCGGTTGAACCCCCGCGGCGCAGGCTATCGGGCGATCACCATGTCCAAGGGGGAGACGAGACCATACTGCTCGTCGAAGACGAGGACGACGTGCGGCGCGCGGCCAAGCGCGTGCTCGAGCAGGCGGGCTATCGCGTCTTGACGGCCGCCGATGGACAGGAAGGCCTCGAGATCCTGCGGCAACAGCCGAAGGGCATCCACCTGACGATCTCGGATCTCGTCATGCCCCGACTGGGTGGCCGCGCGTTCTACGAAGCCGCCCGCCGCGAGGGCTACGAGACACCGTTTCTCTTCGCCAGCGGTTACTCCCCTGAGGATGGCCGCGGGGACCTTCCCGCCGAGCCCGGACTACCCATGCTCCATAAGCCCTGGACGCCGGCAGATCTGTTGGCGCGCGTGCGCGAGCTGCTGGATAAGTGAGGCGCCTTTAGTCGAGGGCGATCAGGCATTTTCGGATGGCCAGCTTATCAGCAAAAAGTGGAGCAGAGAATCGGGGAAAAACTGAGGCGGCAACCCATTTATTGCGCGTCCAGCACCTCCCTCACCCGACGCGCGAGGGCGTCGGGAGTGAACGGTTTCTGAATATACGCAGTTCCACGCTCGAGAATGCCCCTCCGGAGCCTCGCATCGTCGGTGTACCCGGACATGTACAGCACCCGCATCTTCTCATCCCTGGGGATGAGGCGTTCCGCGAGCTCGCGGCCGGTCATGCCGGGCATGATCACGTCGGTGAGCAACAGGTTGATCCGGCCCGAATACCCGGCGCGCATCGCGAGGGCTTCGGATCCGGCGCGTGCATGGAGCACGTGGTATCCGTGTGACTCCAATGCGCGCTGCGCGAGACCGCGCACGGCGTCCTCGTCTTCAACCAGCAGCACCGTCTCGGTGCCGCGCGGCACAGGCGTGGCTCTCACGGGCGCTGCCTCCGCGGCCGCGGCCGCGCGCGGCAGGTAGATCCGGAACGACGTGCCTTGCCCAATCCTCGAGTCGACGTGAATCGATCCGCCTAACTGCTTCACGATCCCGTACACCATGGCGAGGCCGAGGCCCGTACCCTTGCCCACTCCCTTCGTGGTAAAGAACGGTTCGAAGATGTGCGCCATCGTTTCGGAGTCCATGCCGGTGCCCGTGTCTGTGACCTCGAGCCGCACGTAGCGGTCCGGCTGCTGCCCGAGATGCTGCCGCGCGGCGGCGTCATCCGGTCCCACCGCCGCGGTGGCGATGGTGAGCCGCCCGCCGCGCGGCATCGCATCCCGGGCATTGATCGCGAGATTGACGATGACCTGTTCGAGCTGATTGGTATCGGCCAGCACCGGGGCCAGGTGGCCAGGCAACACCGTGACCAGCTCGAGATCCTCGCCAATCATGCGGCGCAGCATCTGCTCGACCTCGCGCACCACGCCGTCCAGATCGACCGGCTGCACCTGGAGCACCTGTTTGCGGCTGAACGCCAGCAGCTGCTGCGTCAGCGAGGCCGCGCGCTCGGCCGCGCGACGCACTTCGATAACGTCGGTTCTCACGGGGTGCTCGTGCAGCTCGCGCTCGAGCAGCTGGCAGTACCCCAGGATGGCGGTGAGCAGGTTGTTGAAGTCGTGAGCCACGCCGCCCGCCAGGCGTCCCACTGCCTCCATTTTTTGCGAGTGCCGGAGCTGATCCTCGAGCTGGCGGCGCTCGGTCACGTCACGAGCCAGCACGAGACGCGCGGGGCGGCCCTCGAATTCCATGTCGTCCGCCGACACCTCGACGTCGATCAGCGTTCCGTCCTTCCGCCGGTGCAGCGCCGTGCCCGGTATGGTGGCGCGACCGGTGCGGCCGCCGTCCTCCGGATCCAGGTCGAGGCTCGTGAGGGCGAGGAATTCAGGTCGGGAATAGCCGTAGCGGGTCAGAGCCGCCTGGTTCACCGCGAGCATGCGCAGCGTCTCGCGATCGTGCACCCACATCGCCTCGGGGTTGGACTCGAACAGCAAACGGTAGTGATGCTCGCTGGCCTGCAGCCGCTCCTCGGCGCGGCGCCGCTCGATGGCGAGCGCCACCTGATTCGAGACGAACTGGAGGATGTGCTGCTCGGTCTCGCCGTAGCGGACGCCCGCGGTGTAGCTCTGCGCCACGAGCACCCCGATGGTGCGGTCGTGCACCCTAAGCGGGACGCCGAGCCAGTCTACTGAAGGGACACCGATCAGCTCGACTTCGCCGCGCCGTTCGAGCTGCTCGTGGATTTCGGGAGTCGCGAGCAGGGCTCCGCCCGTGCGGAGCACGTACTCCGTCAATCCCTTTCGCAGCGGCCGCGGTTCGACGGTATCGTACTCGTCCGCGAAATACGGGAAACTCAGCGTGCCTGTGGCGCCATCGTACATCGCGACATAGAAGTTCTTGGCCGGCATCAGACCGCCCACGATCTCATGGATGAGCGAGAGCAGGCTTCCCAGGTCCGGCGCGGTGTTCGCCGCGGCGGCGATGCGATAGGTGGCGGCCTGGATCCGCGCGGCTCGGGTCTGCTCGGAGACGTCGCGGAAGCTAAACACCCGGCCCACCACACGACCCGCGATTCGCTGCGGCTGTGAGTACCGCTCGTAGACCCGGCCGTCCTGAAAGGTGAGCAGGTCGAAGCTCTCGGCATCCGGCCGGCCCGCCAGGTTGAGCAGCTTGGCCTCGAAGCCCGCCCGGTCCTGAAGCTGCTCGCTGACGAATTGCTGCAGCCGATGCGCGTCGCGGCTCTCGAGCACCTCATCGGGCACGCGCCACATGCGGGCGTATTTGCTGTTGTAGCTTGTGATCCGTCCCTCGCCGTCCAGGACGAGGATTCCGTCGGCGGTGGACTCGAGGGTTGCGGTCAGGAGCGACAGGGCGGCCTTGAGCTCGTCTTCCCGGAAGCGCAGATCGTTGTCGCGAAGCCCGGGATCGGACGCGGTCACGGGGCGAGAATACGAATTTGCGGCGCGTCGCGCCAGTGAGACGGGGGGCGGGGGGGGCGCGGCGGCTAGGATCAGTATTGTTTTGTAAGCCCCAACACATCCTGCATCTTGAGCGGCTTCCGCAGAAAGGCAGCCGGCGGCACGTCTCGCGCACGCGTCTCCTGAGGTGTGACAGTCATGCGCGTAACTGCTAAGGATACAGAGACTTTTCGGCCGCGAGAAGGAGCGGTGAGAATTCCTGAGAGCTAGATCCTGGAGCGGAACTCCCGAGCGAAGGCTGCGCCAGCTGGCGACGCTCGTCGCTCGGTATCACCGTGGATGGTGTCCCGCGCGCAACCGGGCAATACTGTAGGATGTCCACCCCGGGCGACATCTTTACCGAACCCTCCAAGATTGACGTCAACACTCTCAAGAATCTCGGGCCCCTGACCGAGATGGCGGGCATCTGGGAGGGAAACCGGAGCCTCGACATTCCACCGAAGCCGCTGTCCGCCCCGGTGCGACAGGCCTTCGTCGAGCACACGGAGCTACAACCCATCGATCCACAGGCCAACGGCCCCCAGCTCTTCTACGGGCTTCGCTACCACACGCACATCGTCAAGCCGGGAGAGATCGAGACCTACCACGATCAGGTGGGCTACTGGTTGTGGGAGCCGGCCACCGGCGACGTGATTCAGACCATCGCCATTCCGCGCGGGCAGACCGTCCTGGCCTTTGGGCACGCTGCCAAGGACGCTACCAGTTTCGAGTTATCCGCCGAGCGCGGAGTGACGACAAACGGGATCTGCTCGAATCCGTTTCTCGAGGAAGCGTTCAAGACCATGGCGTTTCGGATCAGGGTGGTGATCAAGTCGCACGACGCCTGGACGTACGACGAAGACACGACACTGATCGTGCACGGCCAGTCCGAGCCGTTCCATCATACGGACCACGGCGAGCTCACGCGGGTCGGCGAGCCGACCCCCAATCCGCTTGCGCGCGGCTGACAGTCGCCGACCCCACGGGGTTTCTTACAAAGGGCGTACGACGCCGGACAGTGGACCTGCGGAACTCCCGAGGAGGGACTCGAACCCCCGACCCGCCGGTTAACAGCCGGCTGCTCTACCAACTGAGCTACTCGGGAACAAGACCACAATAATCGTCCAGGGGAACCCGGACTTCAACGGGTCAACTCCGCACCGCCC
>DATIWU010000065.1:0-18962 GCA_035519195.1 Gemmatimonadales bacterium | reverse complement strand
CTCGATGACCATCGCTTCCCTGAGTTGCGTCCCCGGGGCGGCGAGCAGCGTGACCCGGTGTCCCTGCGCCGCGAGGCCGCGCGCCAGCGCCACGACCACGCGCTCCGTGCCGCCGTAGCGCCGCACCGGTAGGCGGTAGTGCGACGCAAGGACCACGTGCATGCGTCAGGTCGCGCCGGTGGGACGTCCGGGCGGCAGCGTTCCGGTGGCGAGCAGGTGTCGGTACATCCGCTCGTATTCCGCCGCCATGACGAGGTGGGTGAAATAGCGTTCGGCGTGTGCGCGGCAGCGGGCGGGCTCGCGCGTGTGAATCGATTCCGCCGCCGCAATCATCGCGTCCATCGTGTCGCACAGCGCGCCGACCTCGGGCGTAATCAGCTCGGGGAGGGCGCCGCGCCGCGTGCCGAGCACGGGAGTGCCCGAGAGAAAGGCTTCGATGGTGACGAGGCCAAACGGCTCGTCCCACTCGGCGGGATTCCACAGGCAGCGCGCGCGCGCGAGCAGCGCGGCCTTGGTCCAGCCATCGACCTCACCGACGTATTTGACCGCACCCGTGAAGCTCGGGCGCCAGCCGCCGGCCACGATGAGGCGGTGGCCGGTGCGCTTCGCGGCCTCGATGGCCCAGTAGTACCCCTTCGCGCGGTGCAGCTTGCCGAGAAACAGATCGTATTGTTCCGGCCGCTTGGGAAACCGGCGCGCGAAATATTCCGCGGGATCGAGTCCGTTATAGACGAACACCTCGCTCGAATGCCGGCGCGCGTGGTCGCGCGAAAGAAAAATCGTGTTCGGGAACAGCGCCGTCCCGAGTTTCAGATTGCGGTGAATCGTCTGGACGAATGGCAGAGCGTCGAATCCCCGCGCGAGCGGGAAATGGGCATGCACGATGTCGCTGCCGGTCGGAACATACGGGACGAGCCGGCGTGGCTCGTCGAACTCGCGTGTGGGGACTTCGACCACCGCGGCTTCCGGAAGACGCGTCGGACCCGGAGCGAGGAGGGTAACGCGGTGCCCGAGCGCCACCAGCCCGCGCACCAGCGCGACGACCACGCGTTGCGGCCCACCGTATCCCCTGGCCGGGAGCGGCTGATGCGAGGCAACGACGACGTGGAGCGGAGCCGCCACCGTCAGGCGTAGTGCAGCCAGCGGAGCCGCGCGAGCGTCCAGCGCAGCCGGGCCAGTGTCATGCGGTGGTCGATGGGAATACGCGTGAGGCGGAAGCAATCGGTCCGCACCGAGTTCAGACGGCGCCGGGCGATGACGCCGGCCTGGAATCCCGCTTCACGCGCCAGCGCGCGCACCGTCGCATTCTGCTTCCCATACGGATAGCACAACACGCCCACGGGCGCCCCGAGCACGCGCTCGAGCGTGGCGCGCGACGTTCGCAGCTCATCGAGTACGCGCTCCGGGGGAATCGTCGTCAGTGGCGGGTGCGTATGCGTATGCGATCCGAAGCCAATTCCGGCATCTCGCATCTCGAGAATCTCCCGCGTTCCCAGGAGCGGCTCCAGGGCGGTGCCGGGGTCGTCCCACACATTCGTCTTCCCGATGAAGCTCGAGATCAGGAACACGGTGGCGCTGAAGCCAAACCGCTTGAGCAGCGGCCAGGCGCGCTCCCATACCGACCGATAGCCGTCATCAAACGTGAGAATGATGGGACGCGCCGGAATGGACTGCCCGTGATCGCGGTAGCCGAGCCATTCCGAGAAGGAAATGGTCTGATATCCGAGACGCGCAAGCAGCTCGAGTTGCGCGCCAAAGTCGTCCGGCGGGACGTAGTTCCGGGGTGAGCGCGCGCCCTCTGGGATCCGATCCACGGCATGGTACATCAGAATGGGAAGCCTGATCCAGGGCCTCACGCCGGCGCCGGGTTTTCCGAGAGATCCCACAGGTACGCGTACTTGAGGAACGCCGAATACGCCGAGAGCACCGAGATCACGAACCCGAAGCGCCCGTCGAGAAAGCTGCCCGAGAAGACGTACTCGCGGACGAAGCGCCAGCCCGGACGGGCCACCAGGTCGAGCAGCGTGGCGCGCCTGCCGCGGGCGTGCAGATCTTCCGCCCCCCAGCGCGCGTACGCGGCGATCTTCTGCAGGTGGTGGGTAAAATCGCGATAGGGGATGTGGCGGATCGTGCCCTGCAGGGTGCCGGGATTCGCGACCGGTTCGAGCCGCTCGTGCACCCGGTCTTCCACGAAGCGGCGCGTGCGGGGGAAGAGTCGGACGTGCCAGTCTCGCCCCCAGCGCCCCCGCCGCCGCTCGCGGCCGAGATAAAGGTTCTCGAAGCGAACCTGATACGCCTCGTGCGAGGGAGCTCCGAGCACGCGGGCGATTTCCTCACGCAAGGCGTCAGTGGCCCGCTCGTCCGCGTCGAGCGCCAGTACCCACGCGTTTCGCGCCGCCGCGATCGCGGCATTGCGTTGCGCGGCGATGGTCCGCGCCGGGACGCTGAGGACCTTGGCGCCGTGCCGCCGCGCGATCTCGACCGTGGCGTCGGTCGAGCCTCCGTCCGCTACGATGACTTCATCGACCCAGCGCAGCGCGTCGAGCGCGGCGCCGATCTGACTGGCTTCATTGAGCGTCGGTATCACGACCGTGAGTGGCAGTGGTGACATAGGCCTCGATGCTCCTGGTGCAGACGGTGAGCCGAGCGACGACTATTATATAGCGTGCCCCTTCCCGTCGAGCGCGTTCGGCTGCTCATCGCGCACGACTTCCCGCCGCTTGGCGGCGGCATCGCGCGGCTGCACGGCGAGCTGGCCCGGCGGTTCGCGCCCGGCGAGTTGATCGTCTCGACGCCGCAGGATCACGACGCCCTGGAAGTCGATCCTCACTTTCCCGGCCCCATCGACCGCCTGCCCGTTTCGCGTCGGCGCTCGAAGAGCCTGCCGGGGCTCCTGCTCTGGTCGCGCCGGGCAGCCAAGCTCGCCCGCGAGCATCACGTGGGCTTCGTGTATTGCGGCAATATCAAGCCGGCGGGCTATCCGACCCGGTGGGTCTATGAACGGACGGGAATTCCTTACGCCGTCTTCCTGTTCGGCGCCGACCTCCTGAGCGAGCAGCACAAGTACCATCACTCCAGGTTCAAGCGCCGCTCGGGCCGGGTGATTCTGGGAGGCGCGGCCGCGCTCATCGCGATCAGCAATTGGACCCGCGATCAGGCGCTCACCGTGCTCGGCGAGCTGGGACTCGACGGACACGGACAGCGGCTCCGGGTCCTGCACCTCGGCACCGACCCGCTCCGGTTTCGTCCCGACGGGGACAGTGTGCAGGCGCGCGATCGGTTTCATCTGCCCGCCGGCCGCCGCTGGCTCATCACGGTGGCACGGCTCGAGCCGCACAAGGGCGTCGATACGGTCATCAAGGCGCTCCCGGCCATCCTCGAGCACGCGCCGGACGTCGGATACCTGGTGGTCGGGAATGGCCCGGCGAGAGAACGATTGGAGAAGTTGGCGCAAAAGACGGGAGTCGCGGATCGAGTGCGTCTGCTCGGTGAGGTGACCGATGCAGACCTCCCGCTGGCCTACACTGTCGCGACCGCGTACGTCGGCGTCTCGCGCCGGGCCGACATGATCGGCGTCGAAGGGTTCGGCATTTCCTTCGTCGAAGCCTCGGCCTCGGGCCTGCCGATCGTGGCCGGAAATTCTGGGGGCGTACCCGACGCGGTGCGCGACGGTGAAACCGGCTTCCTCGTGGAGCCCGAAGATCCGGCCGCCGTGGCGGAGCGCGTTACCGAGCTGCTCGCGAACCCCGATCTCGCCCGCACGATCGGCCGGGCTGGGCGGCGCGCGGTCGAGACGTACTACAACTGGGACAGGGTCATGAAAGACCTGCGGGCCATCGAAGCCGAAGTGACGGAACCGGTCAGCTCGCCGCTCCCGCAGCGCGCGTGAGCGTCGTTGGCCTCGCGCTGATCGCATAGGTAGGACAATGGCGGATGAATCCGCCATCCATGGGCGACCAGATCTGCTCCGGCTCCGTCACGACGGCCTTCCCCTGTGCATCGAGCACGAACATCCCGGGCGGCCCCTGCACGAGACACGACCCACACCCGATGCAGCGCTCGCGCTGGACCCGAACCGTGACGGGACGCCGCGGATAGACGCCTTCCGAGTCCCGGCGCGGCCAATCCTCCGGATGCTCGAGGGCGGCGACGGCTTCCCGATACCCTTCCTCGACCAGCTCGCGCAGGTGATCGAATGAGAAGAGGGAGATGTGCTCGACCCGCGGGTGCATGAAGTAGACCGGAGGCGTGGTCCAGTGCTGCAGCCTGAGCTCGAGCGTCGCTTGCATCGCGATCTCGGTGGCGCGGGAGAAGATCGCCGCGAACCCCTCTTCCTGCGTGTCTTCCCGTAACGCGCTCGAGGCCGAGACGTCGACCGCGATGACGACGTCCAGGTCCATGGTTCGCGCGGTCGCGAGCGGCAGGTTGTCGATCGTGGCGCCGTCGACGTAGTAGCGACCCCGGATCTCGCGCGGCGGCAGGTATCCGGGCATGGCGCAGGACGCGAAGACCGCGTCGGCCACGCGAACGTCGTCCAGCCCCTCGAGACCCCAGAAGACCTGCATCCCCGAATTGAGATCGATCGTGTTCACGATCAGCGGCCGCTCGAGCTCGCGGAAGGTGAGATCGCCAACCAGCTGGTGCAGCAGCAGATCGAGCGGCTCGCGGCGGAATAGGGCGGGGGAGCGCATGCGCTTGAACGCCATGTCGCCGTGCGCAACGACGAAGATGTCCTTGCGCCGCAGGTTGACGGCGATATCGCGCAGGGTTTCGGGATCGTGTCCGGCCGCCCAGGCGGCGCCGACGAGCGCGCCGACGCTCGTGCCGATCACGGACGTGGGCGCGAGGCCGCGCTCACTCAGGGCTTGCAGCACGCCGATGTGCGCCAGCCCTTTCATGCCGCCGCCGCCGAGGACCAGACTGAATCGAGTATCGCTGTCCACTGTTTGCTGTACCGCTTGCCCGCAAGGTGAGCCCGCGAGTAACGTAGTCATTGCTCCTACTCTCGCGCCACCCGATGACTGAAATCGCTTACCATCCCACACGACTTCGCGCTTTGCGGGAGAGTTTTCGCGCCCTACGCGCCGCCGAATTTCCCTGGACCGCCGACACCGTCTATCTGAACAACGCGTCGATCGGTCCGATCCCCGAGCGAACCCGCCGCGCACTCGACGAATTCACCGCCAAACGCACCGCACCTCATCTGCTTCCCGATCGCGACTTGCAGGGTGGCTTGCAGAGCGCCCGTGAAGCGGTGGCGCAGCTCATCAATGCGGAGCCCGGCGAGATCGCGCTGACCACGAACACCGGATTCGGGTTGCACGTCGCGGCGCGCGCGCTGCCGCTCCAGCCGGGCGACGTCGTGCTCGTGTCGGATCGCGAATTCCCGGCGAACGTCTATCCCTGGCTGTTGTTGAAGAAGCAGGGCATCGAGGTCGAGCTCGCGCCGTGCACCACGGAAGGCTGGCCGGACGAAGACTATCTCGTGGAGCGGCTCGTCGATCCGCGCGTGCGCGTGCTCGCCGTCTCCTGGGTGCAGTTCTCGACCGGCTATCGAGTCGATCTCGGCCGGCTGGGCGCCGCGTGCCGCGCCAACGGAACGTTTCTCGTGGTCGATGCGATTCAGGGCGTGGGCAATTCCGTGCTCGACGTGCGCGAGACGCCCGTCGATCTCCTCGCGTGCGGTGGGCAGAAATGGCTGCTGTCGCCCTGGGGCTCGGGATTTCTGTACGTGCGGCGCGAGCTGGTGCGGGTGCTCGAACCGGTCGTGACCGGCTGGATGGCCTTCGAGGGGACCGATGATTTTTCGAGACTGACCGACTACAACACGAATTTCCGCGCCGATGCCCGTCGGTTCGAGATGATCACCCTCCCCTATCAGGATTTCTACGGAATGACGAGCTCGGTCCGCCTGCTGGCGGAGCTCGGGATTCGAGACATTGCCGAGCACACGCGCGCGCTCCACGAGCCGGTGATCCACTGGGCGAAGGAGCGCGGCGTTCGGATCGCGTCGGCCGAAGACGAAGCGCATCGCTCAGCCATCATTTGCCTCGCCCCGGAGCGCGCGGCCGAGGCGTACCACGCGATCAAGCGCAACCACATCGTCTGCTCGCTGCGGGAAGGGGCGATCCGGCTGTCCCCGCACTGCTTCAACACGGTCGAGGAGATGGAGCGGGTGCTGGATGTGCTGGATGCGATGGGATGAGGCGTACCGTTGAGGCCGTAACGCCTCATCCGGTACGCTCCGCTCGGTACGCATCATCCGGTGACGCCGTATCCCGCAACGCGGCATCCCGGTGCGCATCCGCCCACCACGCCAACGCGACAAATAACCAGCCAAAGAGGATTCCGCCAACCGCGAGCACCGTAACGTTCGCAGGCGGCGGGTTGAAGAGCGATGCGATGTAGCTCAGCGAGAGCAACAGCGTCAAACCCCAGAACGCGTAGCGACCGATGCGATCGCGTGCGCGGGTCGTCGTCACGTACACGCCGATCCCGCCGATGAACATGAGCGATTCGATGACCACGGTCGTGGGTGCCGAGCGCCACAGACCGAGACCGACTTTCGGACCTCCGGGATAGAGCGGCAGGTCGGGGATGTGGACGATCCAATCCAGCACCCAGTGACTGAACACCAGCAGCCCGACGACCAGCGCTCCCCGGGCGTATGCCGTTTTCATCTGATAGAGCGCTCCGAGCAACCCACCCCAGGCGGCGAGGGTGACGAGACTGTGTGAGATCGGATAGGCGTCGAACGAGAGCGTGAGGAACGGATTGGTCCCGCCGGCGACGCTGACGCGTTCCCAGCCGAGCATGAGAAAGACCGGCCAGATCAGGTCGGCGAAGGTCGGGGCGGCAATGAGCGTCCCGAGCGAGGTGCGTGGGGCGAGGCGTTTGGCGGCGAGACCCAGCGCGTAGTGGCCGATGAACATCGGGTCCTCCTAGTTGGCGGCTCGAAGCAGCGCGTAATTCTTTTTCCCCCGGCGCAGCAGCAGCCTGCTGCCACCCACCCAGTCCTCGGGATTCACTTTTTCCTCCACGCTCTCCACGCGTCGCGTGTTCAAGTAGACGCCGCCCTGCTGAATCAGCCTGCGCGCCTCGCTCTTCGACTGCGCCAGGTTGGCGGCCACGAGCGCGTCGACCACGGTTGCCGGCCGGATCTGCACCTCCGTCGTGGGCGCGTTCTGCTCCATGGCCTTGAGCGCGCTGTCGAGGTCGCCCGCATCGACGATTTCGCCGAACGCCGACGCCGACGCGCTCACCGCGGCCTGGACCGCTTCCGGTCCGTGGATCCGCTCGGTGATCTCGGCCGCCAGAGTCCGCTGCGCCTCGCGCCTCGCGGGACCGCGGCGGGTCGATTCGATCAGGGCTTCGATCTCCGCGCGCGGTTTGAGCGAGAACAGCTTCAGGTATTTCTCGACGTCGCGGTCGTCGACATTGATCCAGTATTGGTACAGCTGATACGGCGACGTCTGCGCGGGGTCGAGCCAGATGGCGCCGCCCTCCGTCTTCCCGAACTTCGCGCCGGACGACGTCGTCAGGAGCGGAGACACGAGCCCGTGTGCCTCGGAACCCTCGACCCGGCGAATCAGGTCGATGCCCGCGGTGATGTTTCCCCATTGGTCGCTGCCACCGACCTGCACCGTCGAGTGATAGCGCTTGTCCCTGAAGAGATGCAGGAAGTCGTACGCCTGGAGCAGCATGTAGCTGAACTCGGTATACGAGATGCCGGTTTCGAGCCGCGCCCGCACCGACTCTTTCTGCATCATGACGTTCACGCTGAAATGCTTGCCGATGCCGCGCAGGAAATCGACGAGCGATTGCTTCTCGAGCCAATCGGCGTTGTTCACAACCAGTGCGCCGGTGTGCCGGTCGTCGAAATCGAGAAGGTGCGCCATCTGATCGCGCTGGCGCTGCAGGTGGTCGCGGATCTGCTCGCGCGAGAGCAGCGGGCGCTCGTTGCGTTTGCCGGACGGGTCGCCGATCAGGCCGGTGCCGCCGCCCATCACGATGATGGGACGGTGGCCCCCGAGCTGCAGATGCTTGAGCAGCATGAGCGGCATGAGGTTGCCGAGCTGCAGGCTGTGCGCGGTCGGATCGAATCCGCAGTAGATCGACCGCCGCTCGGCCCTGAGATGCGCCTCGAGCTCGGGCGTCGCTTGTTGCACGAAGCCACGCCACTCGAGCTCGGCGAACACGTCAGGCATGGCGCGGAATCGTAAGAGCGGGCAGAACTGCTGGCAAGCGCGCGGACGCCTCACTAGGTTGTAGCCCAGGATGGCTTCAGTTCCGGCGGCTGTTCCTTCCCCGATCGCGCCTCGGTTCCCTTCCTTCGCGTGGTGGAACGAGCCCAGGATTCGCAACCGGCTCCTGGGCGTTCTCGTGCTCGGCGCGGCCTATGTGGTCGGGGTGTCCTACGGATCGTGGACTCGCGTCTGCGCGGCGGAGCGCTGCCCCAGTATCTCACGCCTCGTCTCGGGGCCGGGGCCCCAGCAGACGTCGAAGGTGTACGCGGCGGATGGCCGTCTCATCACCGAGCTCGGGCTCGAGCGGCGCACCGTCATGCCGCTGTCGGAGATCCCTTCCTCGGTTCGCGAAGCCTTCATCGCGACCGAAGACAAGCGGTTCTACTCCCACCACGGCATCGACTACTGGCGCATTTTCGGCGCCATCAAGGCCGACATCTTCTCGATGTCGTGGGCGCAGGGGTTCTCGACCATCACGATGCAGCTGGCGCGCAATATCTTCCCCGAGGAGATCTCGCGGCAGAAGCAGATCACGCGGAAGCTGAAGGAAGCACGCGTGGCGGTGGAGATCGAGCACAATTTCCCGAAAGACTCGATTCTCCAGCTGTATCTCAACCAGATCGATCTCGGTGCGGGCGCGCACGGCGTCGAGGCGGCGTCGCAGGTGTACTTCGGCAAGTCGGCCCGACAGCTCAACGTCGCCGAGGCCGCAATGCTCGCGGCGCTGCCCAAGGCGCCGGCCACGTACAATCCACGCACCCATCCGGATCGGGCCGTGCAGCGTCGCAACGCGGTGCTCGGTCTGATGCGCGATCAGGGCTATCTCACGCCGGAAGACGCCGAGTTGTGGAAGGCGTACCCGCTCGTCCTCACCACGAACCGCACCAATTACGGCGACGTCGCGCCGTATTTCGTCGAGTGGCTGCGGCAGCAGCTCGATGCGCGGTTCGGCCGCGACTTGTACGAAGGCGGCCTCCGCATCTACACCACGCTCGATCTCGATATGCAGGAATCGGCCGAGCGCTCCCTGCAGGCGCAGCTCGACGCGATCGAAGCGGGGGTGTACTCGAACGGCAAGCCGCCGGGGCGCGTCAATTATCGCGACTACATCGAGTCGCAGAAGACGTCGGGGGAGGATCACGGCTCCTACACGCCGTATCTGCAGGGAGCGTTCGTGGCCCTCGAGGCGTCGACCGGCAACATTCGCGTCATGATCGGCGGTCGGGACTTCGACGATTCGAAGTTCAACCGCGCCACCCAGGCCATTCGTCAGCCCGGCTCGACCTTCAAGCCGTTCGTCTATTCCGCCGCGATTCGCGCGGGACACCCGGTCACCGAGATCCTCGACGACTCACCGCTCAATCCACCGGTGATCCAGCTCGACAGCTCGCTCTGGACCCCGAAGGACGACGACGACACGACGCTGGGCCGCATCCCGATGCGCGAAGCGCTCTATCTCTCGCGCAACCTGGCGACGATCAAGCTCGGCATGCAGCTGGGCGAGCAAACCGTGATCGGTGAAGCCCGCCGCTACGGGATTACGACGCCGCTCCGGCCGTATCCGTCACTGCACATCGGCGCGAACGGGGTGATCCCGCTCGAGATCATCGCGGCCTACACGGCGTTCGCGACCCTCGGCACGCGCGCGTATCCACAAGGCATTCTCCGAGTCGAGGATGCGCACGGCAACATTCTCTGGCAGCCCGCCGTGCGCCGCGAGCAGGTGATGGACCCCGAGCACACGTGGCTGCTCGTCGACGTCATGAAAGACGTGATCCGGCGCGGTACGGCGTACAGCGCCGTGTGGAAAGCCGGATTCACGCTGCCGGCCGCCGGCAAGACCGGCACCACGGACGACTACACCGACGCGTGGTTCATCGGCTACACGCCCGAGCTCGTGGCCGGGGTGTGGATCGGCTACGACCTCCAGCAGCGCATTCTCGACCATAACGCCGGCGGCGGCCGCATTACCGCGCCCGCGTGGACCGCGTTCATGCGCGACGTGTACGACCGCCGTCCCGCTCCGGCCGACTGGACGCGGCCCGATTCGCTCGTCACCCGTGAGGTGGACTGGAGCAACGGCTTCCTCGCGACGCCGTACTGCCCGCTCGAGGTGCGGCACTGGGACTGGTTCTATCCCGGGACCGAGCCCACCGAGGCGTGTCCGGTTCACGCGCCGTTCGGAATCGGCGTGAGTCCGTAGATGCTCCGGATTCGCGCGGGTCGTGTGTACCCCGTGACGGCGCCGCCGATCGAGGACGGCGCCGTTCTCGTTCAGGGTAGCGAGATCGTCGCGGTCGGGCCGAATGCGTCCGTACCGGCCCCCGAAGGGATCGAGCATCTCGGCTTTCCCGGAGGGGCACTCGTCCCCGGGCTCGTCAATTGCCACACGCACCTCGAGCTCACGGGGCTCGCGGGCCAGGTGAATGAACGGGAATTCTCGACCTGGATCCGGCGCATCCGCGCGCTGAAGGATGGCACGACACCCGAACAGTTCTGCCGCGCGGCGGAGCAGGGGCTGCGGCTCGGCTGGGCGGGCGGGGTGACGTGCATCGCAGAGACTGGAAGTACAGGCGCCGCCTTCGAAGCGCTGCACGCGCTGGGCGGGCGCGGAGTGTATTACCACGAGGTTTTCGGTCCGGACCCCGCCCAGCGCGATGCGAGCATGACGGAACTGCGCGATGCCGTCTCGCGCCTCGCACCCCGGGCGACCGGCGAGGTGCGGCTCGGCGTCTCGCCCCACGCGCCGTACACCGTAAGCGCCGCACTCTATCGTGCGGTCGCCGAGTTCGCGCGGGTCGAAGGCTTACCACTGGCGGTCCACATCGCGGAGTCACCTGCCGAAATGGAATTCGTTCGCGACGGCACGGGTCCGTTCGCTGATGCGCTCCGCGCGCGCGGCATCGCGATCGAACCGCACCGCGCCACGCCGATCGAATACCTCACCCAGCTTGGCGTCCTGCAACGGGGCGTCCTGTGCATTCACTGCGTCCAGGCGAACGACCGCGATCTCGAGCGGCTCGAGGCCGCCGGCGCAAGCATCGCGCACTGTCCCCGCTCGAACAGCGCCCATTCCCACGGTCGCGCCCCGCTCGCACAATTCCGCGCGGCCGGGATTCCGGTCGGTCTCGGCACCGACTCGATCGTCTCGATCGGAGATCTCGAACTGTGGCGCGAGGCTGACGCAGCGGGATTGAGGGGTGAGGAAGCGCTCAGGATGCTTACACTGGAAGGCGCGCGTGCACTCGGCCTCGATTCGGAAATCGGTTCGATAGACGTCGGCAAGCAGGCGGATCTGGCGGTGTTCCCGTCGGCCGTGTTCTCGACCGCCGGTGTGTCGGCCGCCGTTTCACCGACCGCCCTGTTTGTTCTTGTCGCCGGTCGCATCGTCCAGCGCTAAATTTGGCTCTCATGAAAACCCAGCGTCACGCCGCGATTCTTCGCATCATTCGCCAGGTTCGCGTGGCGAGTCAGGAGCAGCTGCGCGAGCTGCTCCGCGCCGACGAATTCGATGTCACGCAGGCGACCTTGTCGCGGGACATTCGGGAGTTGGGCCTCGCCAAGGTGGCCTCCGCCGAGGGCGGGTCGCATTACGAGGCCCCCGCGGACGGCGCCCGGTCCGTGCGGCCGAATCTCGAGCAGCTCCTCCCGTCCATGCTGGTTGCGGTTGATGGCGTGGGGCCGCTCATCGTACTCAAGACGCCCGCGGGCGCCGCCCAGTCGCTCGGGGTGGCCGTGGATGGGGCGGGGTGGGGCGAGATCATCGGCACGATTGCCGGGGATGACGCGGTGCTCGTCATTACGCGGAGCGAGCGCGCGCGGCGGGCGGTCGAGGGTCGGCTCAAGGAGCTCGCGGGACTCGCTTCGTCGTAACGTCTCATCCCCATTGACAGGCTGACCGCCCACTGTATTTTTATGCATCCCTTTGCATAAAGGTACAAGACCGACATGGGGCCGTTTGTCGTTCTGGCGTACTCGGGTGGTCTCGACACTTCCGCGATCGTGCCGTGGCTCAAGGAAAAGTATGGGGCGAGAGTGTTGTGCTTCGCCGCCGACCTGGGGCAGGGGAACGGTGAGCTCGGCAATCTCTCGACCAAGGCCAAGCGCTCCGGCGCGACCGACTGCATCGTCGACGACCTGCGCGAAGCATTCATTCGCGATTTCGTCTTCCCCACGCTCAGAGCCGGCGCGGTTTACGCGCGCACGTACCTGCTCGGGACCGCCATGGCGCGGCCCCTCACGGCCGCGCGCCAGGTGGCGCTCGCCCAGAAGGTCGGCGCCACGGCACTCGCCCACGGCTGCACCGGGAAGGGCAACGATCAGGTCCGCTTCGAGCTGACCTATGCCGCGCTCGCGCCAGAGCTCCAGGTGATTGCCCCGTGGCGCGAGTGGGAGTTCAAGAGCCGCGAAGATCTGATTGCGTACGTGAAAGCCAAGGGCGTTCCCGTTCAGGCGACCGCCGAGAAGCCGTACTCCACCGATCGCAACCTGTGGCACTGCTCGCATGAGGGCGGCATCCTGGAAGATCCGTCCCAGGAAGCGCCGTCGCACATCTTCGTCATGACCACCGATCCGGTGTCCGCGCCCAACAAGCCGGTGATCGTCACGATCGGCTTCGAGGACGGCACTCCAGTCTCGGTCGATCAGGTGCCGATGGGGCCGGTCGAGCTGCTCGAGACGCTGAACGGCGTGGCGGGTGAGCATGGCGTCGGCCGCGCGGACGTGGTCGAAGATCGCCTCGTGGGAATGAAGTCGCGCGGCGTGTACGAGACGCCGGGCGGCACCGTGCTGTACGCCGCGCATCGCGAGCTCGAGCAGATGGTGCTCGACCGCCGCACGCTGTCGCTCAAGGACGAGCTGGCCCTGCGGTACGCCGATCTCGTGTACGACGGCCGGTGGTGGACGCCGGAGCGCGAAGCGCTCGACGCCCTCGTGACCGCCACGCAGAAGCGCGTGACGGGCACGGTCCGGCTGAAACTCTACAAGGGTGGCATCACCGTGGCGGGACGCGAGAGCCCGTTCGCGCTCTATCAGCCGTCCTACGCCACCTTCGGCAAGGACAACGTCTACAACCAGAAGGATGCCGAAGGCTTCATTCATCTCTATGGCCTCGCGACCAAGATCGGGGCCGGGCTCGAGGCCGCGCGCCAGCGCGAAATCGAAACGGGAGTCGAGTAAATGAGCGAGCCGCGCGTCGAATCCCCCACACACCAGATGTGGGGCGGGCGGTTCGCCCTGGGCCCGAATGAAGCGCTCGATGCCCTGAACCGCAGTCTCCCCGTCGATCACCGCCTGTGGCCGCAGGACGTCGCCGCGAGCAAGGCCTGGGTCCATGCGCTGGGTCGCGTGGGCGTCCTGAATCCCACGGAAGAAAGCCAGCTGCTCGAGGGGCTCGACCGTGTGGCGGAGCGGCTTGCCGATGGCGCCGCGGTCGGCGCCCCGGATGAGGACGTGCACACGCTGGTCGAACGCCTGCTCTACGAGGAAGTCGGCCCGGTCGCGGGCAAGCTCCACACCGGTCGCTCGCGCAACGACCAGGTCGCCACCGATCTGCGGCTGTGGACGCTCGAGGCCATCGATCAGATCGATGCCGACCTCGCGGCGTTCGGACGCACGCTGGTCGCGCGCGCGCGCGAAGGGATCGACGAGCTGATGCCCGGCTATACGCATCTGCAGCGCGCGCAACCCGTGCGCTGGGGATACGTGCTGCTGGCGCACGCGTGGCCGCTGGTACGCGACCGGCAACGGCTCGCCGACGCGCGGCGCCGCGTGGCCGAGCTGCCTCTGGGCTCGGGCGCGCTTGCCGGTTCCGGGTTCCCCGTCGACCGCGTGCTCCTGAAGGAAGCGCTGGGCTTCCGCGCGGTCTCGGCCAACGCGCTCGATGTGACCGGCGATCGCGACTTCGTGGCCGAGGTGCTCTTCGCGCTCACGCTGGTCGGGACGCACCTGTCGCGGTTCGCCGCCGAGATCGTGACGTACGCCAGCGCCGAGTTCGGATTCGTCAAGCTCGCGGACGAGTTCTCCACCGGCTCGAGCCTGCTGCCGCAGAAGCGCAATCCCGATGTGTTCGAGTTGACGCGGGCGAAATCGGGCCGCGTGCTCGGTGATCTCGTCGCATTGCTGGCAACGCTCAAGGGATTGCCCGCGGGCTACAGCAAGGACATGCAGGAAGACAAGCCGCTGCTGTTCGACGCGTTCGATACGCTCACGCTCGTGCTGCCGGCGCTGACCGGCGCGGTCGCGACGCTTTCGATCGACCGTGCGCGGATGCGCGCCGCGCTCGATTCCTCGCTCCGCGCGACGGATCTGGCCGATCTGCTGGTCGAAGCCGGCGTTCCATTTCGTGAGAGCCACACGCTCGTCGGCCGGTTGGTGCGCGAAGCCGAGCGGAGCGGCCTGCCGCTGGACCGCGTCTCGACAGTCGTCGCGGGCCAAATCCACCCCGCACTGGTGCCGGCCCTTACCCAGCTGGGCAGCTGGGAAGACTCGGTAGAGAGTCGTGCGACGGCTGGGGGATCGTCCCGGCAGTCGGTTGAGGATCAACTGGAGGAGCTGCGGAAGGCGTTTGCGCCGGGAGTGTTAGCCTAGCGCGAGCGTACGTTTTCCTTGACGTTGCTCCTTGACGTCCTTTCTCGACGTCTTTTCTTGACGCCTTTGTGTCCGGCTAACTATCATACCCTCGTGCGCTGCCTAGCACTCAACGCGTCCTTCGAGCCGCTGACCATGGTGCCCGTGCGCCGGGCGCTCCGCCTCGTGATCGACCGCAAGGCCGAAATCGTCGAGGCCGAGGGGCCGCTGGTGCACAGCGAACGAATGCAAATACCGCGGCCCGCGGTGATCCGCCTCGTGAAGTTCGTACACGTCCCCCGCCGCTTCCGCCGTCAAGTCACCAACACCTTCCTCTTCGCCCGCGACAACTACCGCTGCCAGTTCTGCGGTCGCACGCAAGCCGAGCTCAAGACCCGCGAGTGCCTCACGCGCGATCATCTCGTGCCGCTCTCGCGCGGCGGCACCAACGCGTGGAGCAACGTGCTCACGGCGTGCTCGAGCTGCAACACACGCAAGGGCAACCTGCTGCCGGAAGAAGCCGGCATGCATCCGCTGCGGGCGCCGGTCGAGCCCCACTTCGTTCACCTCGCCTGGGCGGTGCGGCGCCTGACCTCGATTCAATCGAAGTACATCCGCACCTTCTACGGCGCGGACGTCCTGGCCACACTCGAAACACTGTGAAGAACCGGGGTCCCTGGATTGTCGCCGGCGTCGCCGTGCTGGCGCTCGGATTCCTGCTGCTGCGCCCGAAAACCGGCCATGCCGTCGTCCACCCCGACCCGCGTCCCGGCATCACGGGCGACCACGTGCTTCCCTCGGGGATGGTGCCCAATGCCTCGCAGGCACTCGAGGCGTACGAAGCCGCGCGCCGCGCGCCGCAGGTGCTCGATGGACTCTACTGTCATTGTCAGTGCAGCAAATACTTCGGGCACCGGTCGCTGTTGACGTGCTTCGAGTCGGATCACGGCGGGAATTGCGACATCTGCATGGGTGAGGCGGTGCTGGCGGCGCAGCTCGCCGCCCGCGGCAACTCGCTCGCCCAGATCCGCCAGGCGATCGACGCCCAGTTCGGCAGCTAGCTTCCCTGGACGGTCCCGGATCGCGCTTCGAGCGTGAGCCGCGGCAGCCCGGCAATCCGCACCAACACGCGTTGCGCGCCCCGCACCACGGCGTCCCCCAGATCGCTCTTTCCCGCCACCGCGGGCGACACGTCGCCTTTCAACCAGTGCTCGATTTCCTGGAGATCCGTGTCATTCAGCGTCGAGACTTCGAGTCGCACGAGGTAGTAAAAGGTCCCGGAGCCGTGCGCTGGAAGACTGACTTTGAACGGGATCGCGAGGGCCTGGGCCAGCTCGTCGCCCGTGGCGTAGCGCCGGCTCACGCCCCCCGTGCGAACCAGGACGAAATCATCAGCGAGGGGATCGTAGTGAGCCACCAGGTCCCACGCGGTCTCGCTGACGTGCTCGTCGAACCAGGTCGGGCGGCTGCGCCACAGCTCGAGCCGATAGTGCAGCCGCAGGGGAAAACCCGACCGTAGCAGCGCCAGGAACTTTCCATCCGCGAGGAGATCGCTCGCCTGCACGCGGGGCACTCCGGTTTGGAGTGTCACGGAAAGTGAGGCGGCGGGAACGGCCGCCGCGAGCGCGCCGGCGCGCGGGGTCATGAACCCGAAACACAGGAAAAGGGCGAGGGTCCGCACCTCAGAAGCGATGGTCGAGGCGCAGCGTGACGCGCACCGGTTCGCCCGACGTCACGGCCTTCGCGAGATAGATCCCGAACCCGCCCCAATCGATTCCGAATCCCAGGTCGCCGATCCAGCTGCCGAGTGACGGAAGCTTGTCGCTCGGGATGTGTCCCGGCCCGTTCCCGACCAGCCAGCCTTGCCCCGCGTCCCCGAAGACCACGAAGTCGGGACCGGTCAGCGAGGCGAAGATCGATTTCGAGCCCTCGTCCTCCGGGTGTGACGCGCCATACGCCCAATGCAGCGACAGGTGACCGCGATACTCGACTTGCGTCAGGATCACGCGATCGCAGGCGGCCACCCGCGTGTGCGCGAATGCCGAATCGACGATGTCCTCGCTGCACGACGACGCGCGGAACCCATAACCGGGAAGCGGGTCGGGTCCGCCCATCGAGAGCCGCTGCTGCAGTGGCAGGGGATCCCCGCCCAGCCAACCTCCCGCGAGAAACCGCAGGTTCACGCGCCCCGACATGCTCACGCGCGTGTAGCGCCGCATATCGATGAGCATGCGGCTGAACGCGTACGAGCCGTCGAGCGGAATGGCGGGACGCACCGAGGCGGGGAGCGTCTGCGGCGACACGTCATCACTCCAGTTTTGCGACAGCTCGGCATGCAACAGCCAGCCGGAGGTGGGTTGATCGTGATCATTGCGGGTGTCGAACGTGACGCTGCCGAGCAGGGCGGTGTAGTGCCCCTGATCGATCGGGGGATTCGGGCGCCAGGGCACCGTGTTCCGGAACACCGTCCACGGGTCTCGGGCCGACACGCTCTCCTGCCATTCGCGCGACAGCTCGAGCGAGAGGCCCAGCGGCTGGGTGGGCTGCGCGAAAACGCGCCCGCTGATTCCCCGATTCAGGTAGTAGTCCCGGTAATCGCGCTGGAACAGGAAGCTGGCCCATCCGACTTCGTCGTCGTGCAGCCCCCACCGCTCGACGGGTGAGACCACGCTGTACCCGCTCAATCCGACCCCCACCCCGAGCCGGGCCCCGGTCCTGAGCTCGGTGCGCACGATGTAGCCGAGATTCCCGGGCTCACCTCCGACGTCTCCCACGGTGCGCGCGATCCCGAGCGCGTCGAGACGCAACCGCATGTCGCCGTTCACGCCCCAGTCGAACTGCGGCCCCAGCACGATCGGCAGGCCTTCCACCCGGTTGAAGGTGCCCCCGGTGGCGATGGTGAGCGTGGAGCGCGACTCCGCGCCCTGCCAGCTCTTATGGGCTCCGAAGAAGGGCAGATGGCGGCGAAACGAGCGATCGAGCGCGATGGTTTCGCCCTTCGTGGTGTAGGCGAGCAGCTCACGGTAGTGGCGCAGCTGCCCGACCACCCGCGCGCCGGGAGCCTGGGTGAGACTGCCGCCGATGACCGTCAGATCGCCGGACACTTCGGCCGAGGAGTCGAGTGTCGCATCGCCGTTGATCACGAGCAGACTGCCCTGGACCCGGCCCGCGAGTGTCACCGAGCCGTTGCGGATCGCCACGTCGCCACGCCACTCGTTGCCGCGCGGGAGCGAGGTACGCCCTACGAGGCGCGTGGTGGTCGGCGCATTGAAGAAGCGGATCGCCTCCTCGGCGGCGGCGTCGGCAAGCCCCGTGGCGGCGCCGGCGGCGAAGCTGTCCGGATTGATGACGATCGCCGTATCCTGCCCGCGCGCCACGCCGGGCAGGAGCGCGAGCAGGAACAAGCCCAGCGACGCGCGCACGCTCATTCCGAAATCGCGCGGGGCGGCTCGAGCCCGAGCCGGCGCATGCGGCGGTAGAGATTCGCCCGATCCGTGGCGAGTTTGCGCGCCGCATCCGCCACGTTCCCGCGTGCCGCCGACAGCGCCCGGGCGATCAAGGTGCGCTCGTACTCGTCCAGCGCATCCGTCAAGTCCGTATCATGCCAGCCCGTCTCGGCGTCGCGTCCGCCGCTGTTCTCGGCTTGCAGGCGGCCGTTGTGCGGCAACACCCGGGCCACATCCTCCGCACCGATCACGGGCACGACAGCCAGGATGGCGAGCCGCTCGACGACATTGGCCAGCTCGCGGACGTTGCCGGGCCACTGATACGAGAGCAGCAGCTCGAGTGCGCCGGTGTCGAAGCGCACCGCGCGCCCGAGGCGGGCCTCCTGCTTGGCCACGAAGTGCTGGACCAGCGGCGCTACGTCCTCGGGCCGCTCACGGAGCGGCGGGATGTTGATCGGTATCACGTTGAGGCGGAAGAGAAGATCTTCGCGGAACCGCCCCTGATGCGCGGCGCGCATCAAATCCTTGTTCGTCGCCGCGACGACCCGCACGTCGACGGTGGTCGTCTTTTCGCTCCCCAGCCGTTCGATCACTCCGGTTTCGAGGGCGCGCAGCAGTTTGGCCTGTGCGTCGGGCCCGAGATCGCCGACTTCGTCGAGGAACAGCGTACCGCCGTCCGCCAGCTCGAACCGACCCAGCCGGC
>DATIWU010000064.1:0-3821 GCA_035519195.1 Gemmatimonadales bacterium | reverse complement strand
CATTCTGCTCGCCCTCATCTACGTGCCGTCGGCGGGCGAGGCATGGAACAGCCTGCAGACTCTGAATCACAAGATCGCGCTCGGCTGGTTCATCCGCGCCCTGCATGGATGGGGTTCGAACTTCATGATCGCGATCGTCCTCATCCACATGGTGCAAGTCTTTCTCTTCGGGGCACACAAGTTCCCCAGAGAGCTGACGTGGATCATCGGCGTCGTGCTGCTCCTGATGACGCTCGGAATGGCGTTCACGGGCCAGGTGCTCCGCTTCGACCAGGACGCGTACTGGGGGCTCGGCATCGGCGTGTCGATCTCGAGCCGCATCCCGGTTCTGGGGCCCTGGCTGGTGAACCTGTTGCTTGGCGGGCCGATCATCGCGGGGGCGACGCTGTCGCGCTTTTTCGCGCTCCACGTGTTCGTCATTCCCGGGATGCTGATCGCTTTCGTGGCAGTACACGTGCTCCTGGTGCTGAGGCTCGGCATCAACGAATGGCCGATGCCGGGGCGCGTAGTGCGACGCGCGACCTATCTGCGCGAGTATCACGAGCTGACTCACGGAGCAGACGGGATACCGTTCGTCCCGGCCGCCGTGTGGAAGGACATGTTCTTCTCCGGCTTCGTTCTGCTGTCGATCGCCGCGTGCGCCGCCATTCTCGGCCCGTTCGGCCCGGGGGGTGCGCCTGATCCGACGATCATCCAGACCGCGCCGCGTCCCGATTTCTTCTTTCTGTGGCTCTATGCCGTGTTGTCGTTGCTTCCGCCGTCGCTCGAGACACCCGCGTTGTTGATCGGACCGGCGATCGCGCTGGGGGTGCTCGTGGCGCTTCCCTTCGTGTCCGGTGAGGGCGAGAAGAGCTGGCGGCGCCGCCCGATCGCGGTGCTGATCATTCTGCTCCTGGCAGTCGCGCTCGGGAGCTTCACGCATCTGTCCCAGCATGCGCCGTGGAGTCCGGAGATGGACGCGTGGAGCGGCGAGCCGATTCCCGCGGAGTATCTGAAGGGACGCACCGCGCTGGAGCGCCAGGGGGCGCTCGTGTTTCAACTCAAGCAGTGCCACAACTGCCATGCGCTGGACGACCGCGGCGGCCACCGTGGACCGGCGCTCGACGCCGTCGCCGTGCGGCTCACGCACGATCAGCTGGTCCGCCAGGTCATCCAGGGTGGCGGCAACATGCCGGCGTATGGAAAGAACCTGAGTCCCGCGGAGACCACCGCGCTCGTGGCGTTCCTCGAAACACTGCACCCCGCCGGGCAGGCGCCCGCGCGCGATGCGTCCCGGGCCGTCGCGCTGGATCGGAGCGGAGACGGATCGTCTGCCCGGCGACCATAGGAGCCACCGAATGTCGCATGCAGCTCACTCGGTCCACTCCATGATCCAGCTGCCGGCGACACTCTCGCTGGCTCTGGCGGCGTGGATGTATGCGCGCGGCTGGCTTCGCATCCGGCGCAGTCGCCTCGTCGGAGCCTCGGATTGGCAGCTCGCTGCCTTCATGGTCGGGCTGTCGTCTCTGTGGATCGCGATCGGTTCTCCGCTCACGGCATACCAGCACGAGCTGCTCTCGATCCACATGGTGCAGCATGTGTTGCTGATGGCCGTTGCACCTCCGCTACTGCTCCTCGGAGCACCGGCCCTGCCACTCTTGTACGCACTTCCCCGGCACTCGGCTCGCCGCGTGCTTCAGGAGATTCTCCGTTCCCCGCGCGTGCAATCGCTTCGACGGTTGGTGACGCAACCGGTCTTCTGTTGGCTGGCTCCAGTGGCCGCCCTGATCGGATGGCATGTTCCCGCCGGCTTCGAGCTGGGCATGCGTTCGCCCGGGTGGCACGACGTCCAGATGGCGAGCTTCTTCGTGACGGGGCTCTTGTTCTGGGCGCCCGTCATCCATTGGCAGTCTCGTTTCGAAGGGGCGCAGCGCTGGTGGATCCCCTTGTACCTGTTTGCGGCGACGTTGCCGTGCGACGCGCTGTCCGCGTTTCTCGTGTTCTGCAATCGCGTCGTCTACCCCTCCTATCTTTCGACGCCGCGGCTCCTGGACGTCTCCGCGCTGAGCGATCAAGAGTGCGCCGGCGCCTTGATGTGGGTGTCCGTAACGATCATCTACCTGGTGCCGGCGGTGATCGTGACGACTCAGCTGTTGTCGCCGCCGCGGACCCACCCGCGCGCTGCGGAACTGCGAGTCTGAGATGGCAGCGATTCCGCCGGTTGCGACAGCAGTGAGTCGGGTAGATGCGCGGCGCATTCCGCGTGTGCGCGCGTGGACTGGAGCCGACTACTGGCTGTTGACCAAGCCCAGAGTGAACTTCCTGATCGTACTCGCAACTGCCGGGGGCTTCTACGCGGGCCTTCCGGTCCACGCCGATGCCTTCCCGGTGATGCGACTCGTCCACACAGTGCTCGGTACTCTGCTCGTGGCGAGCGGTGCCGCAACGCTCAATCAGTATCTCGAGCGGCGGTTCGACGCGCAGATGCGGCGAACCGCGCGGCGGCCATTGGCGGCGGGCCGGTTGCAGCCCGCGGCGGTCTTGCGCTTTGGAGTCGTGCTGACGCTGTCGGGTGCGCTGTATCTCGCGGCGGCCGTCAACACGTTGGCGAGCTTGCTCGGTGTCGTCACGGTGGCGAGCTATCTCGCCGTCTACACGCCGCTGAAGCGCAAGACGCCGCTGTGCACCCTGCTGGGCGCGTTCTCGGGCGCGATGCCCCCACTGATCGGATGCGCGGCCGCGTCGGGGCGGCTCTCCGCCGAGGCTTGGACACTCTACGGAGTCTTGTTCTTGTGGCAGTTCCCGCACTTCATGGCAATTGCCTGGATGTATCGTGAGGACTACGACCGCGCCGGGTACATGGTGCTTCCGGGGGGTGCGAGCCGAGAGCGTTTCCTCACCTGGCAGTCCGCATTGCCGGCAATGGCTCTGGTCCCATTGAGCCTGATGCCCACATTCCTCGGCGATGCGGATCGCGCCTACCTGGTTGGGGCCCTTCTACTCGGCTCGGGGTTCGCCTGGTACGCAGCACAGCTGGCTGTTCGGAGATCGAACGCGAATGCGCGACGACTGCTGGTGGCGTCGATCTTCTACCTGCCGGCCCTGCTGCTGTTGTTGATGGCCGAGAAGACACCGCAGGCGATCGAAGCCTGGCTCGGCGCGCTCGGTACCACGCTCCCTCACTGAGAGAGGAAAGTCGCGCTGCCAACCCTTCGCGGCGAGAGCGCCCCGAGGCCGAGCCCTGCTTTCGGGAACCTCGCGGCCACCTGTCGGATTCGCCCGATGCCGGATGGTAGTCTGGTGCATGCTCGGCGCGAGGGCGGCCGGCCAGCGCCCCGCGTGGAGTCCGGCCGATGAGCTCATCCGGCAGCCAGGTGTTGGGGGAGGACGGCGAACGCGTCCTCTATCGAAGATGGCGTGACGGCGCCGATGGCGACGGGAGCACTGTCCTGGCCGTACTTCCCGCCACCGAGCACCCGACGTCCGGCTGTCTCGAGCGTCTCAAACACGAATTCGGATTGAAGGACGAGCTCGACTCCGCATGGGCGGCTCAGCCGCTCGAGCTCATCCGCGAACGCGGGCAGACACTGTTGGTGCTCGCGGACCCAGGAGGCGCGCCGCTCGACCGCCTCCTCGGCGCACCGATGGAGATCGGAACCTTCCTCCGTCTCGCCGTTTCCCTGTCGGCGGCGCTCGGCGCCTTGCACCGACGGGGCCTCATCCACAAGGACATCAAGCCGGCCAACGTGCTCGTCGATTCGGCCGCGAGCCGGGTCTGGCTGACGGGCTTCGGAATCGCCTCGCGCCTCCCGCGCGAGCGGCAGGCACCGGAGCCGCCGGAG
>DATIWU010000063.1:0-3327 GCA_035519195.1 Gemmatimonadales bacterium | reverse complement strand
CATGGCCGCGCAAATTCCCATTCGGGGGGACGACGCGGCGAACGCGGCCGCGCTCGAGAAGGTTCGCCAGGACAAGTTGCGCGAGGTGCGCGCGGGCCACGACGGCACCTGGGTGGCCCATCCCGGGCTCGTGCCCGTGGTCCGGGAGGTGTTCGAGACGGAGACCCGGGCGGGAAGCACGAACCAGCTCGGGGTTTCGCGCGCCGACGTGCACGTCACGGCGGCAGACCTGCTGCGCGTACCGGAAGGCGACATTTCGCTCGAGGGCCTGCGCACCAACATCGATGTGGCGGTGCGCTACCTCGAGGCGTGGCTGCGCGGGATAGGGTGCGTGCCGATCTATAATCTGATGGAGGACACTGCGACCGCCGAGATCTCCCGCAGCCAGGTGTGGCAGTGGATCCGCCACGAGGCGCGCTTGGCCGGTGGCCCGGCCGTAACCGCCGCCCTGGTGAGGGAGCTCCTCGCGTCGGTTGTCCGGACCATAGACGATAAAGGAAAGCTCGAGCTGGCGACCACGATTTTTTCCGAGGTCGCGCTCGGCCCGACCCTCCCCGAATTCCTCACCACCGTCGCCTCCGACCGTCTCGAGCGGCCCTAGCCGGACCCGGTCTCGGGTGTTCGTATACAGGGACCCGGGAACCGTGAATGGTTACCAAGGACATGAGGGTCCGCGACGCCAGGCGATATGCCGCCGAGCCGGTCATGACGACCGGCCATTCCGCTGCTGTGGAGGAGTTCGCGCGCGCGGTGGTGCTGGGGCTCTCGGACCGCCCCCGCTGGCTTCCCTGCCGGTATCTGTACGACGAGCGGGGCAGCGAGCTGTTCGTCCGAATTACGCAAACCCCGGAGTACTATCTCACGCGCACGGAGACCGCGATTCTCGCAGCGGCCGCTCCGGAGATTCGCGAGCTGACCGGTCCGCGCGCCGTCGTCGAGCTCGGATCGGGCACCGCCGCGAAGACCGGGTTGCTGCTCGACGCCTACGCCCGAACCAACGGTCACGGGCCCACAACCTACGTCCCGGTCGACGTGTCGAGCGATGCGCTGGACGCCGCGACCACCAACATCGCGCGCGCCTATCCCGGCGTTCGCGTCCGGGGGGTGCACGGCCCGTACGAGGCCGCGTTCCCACTCCTGCGCGGGCTCTCCCCGGCCATGCTCGTGTTCTTGGGAAGCTCGATCGGCAACTTCAATCAGACCGAGGCGCTCGCGTTCTGGACGCATGTGCGGCGCGCGCTGCACCCGGGGGGCTTCGTGTTGCTCGGGGTGGACCTCGTCAAGGACCGGGCGGTCTTGAACGCGGCGTACAACGACGCCGCGGGCTATTCCGCGGCATTTACCCTCAACCTTTTCACCCGCATCAATCGCGAGCTGGGCGCCGATCTCGATCTCACCGCCCTGCGGCACTCCGCTTCCTATAACGATGCGTGGCGGCGGATCGAGATTTTTGCCGAATTCGACCGCGCCCAGACCATCCACGTGCGGCCGCTCGAGCGCACACTGCGCGTGAGTGAGGGCGAACGGGTGATGACAGAGGTCAGCCGCAAGTTCGTGGTCGGTGATCTGGAGGAGTACCTGAGCGCGTTCGGCCTCGAGACGCGGCGGGTGTTCGCCGATCCGCGGAACTGGTACGCCGTGCTGCTGCTCGAGCGGGTGCCGGATGCCTGAAACGCGCACCCGGACCGGACGCAGAGCGGAGCCCGCCGGGCCCTTGCACGCGCACGCGGGACAGGCGGAGCGCTATCGCGCCGTGCGCCGCGCGACGGAATGGCTGGTGGAGCCGCTCGCGATCGAGGATTATGTCGTGCAGTCGATGCCGGACGCGAGCCCGGCGAAATGGCACCTCGCCCATACCACGTGGTTCTTCGAGACCTTCGTGCTCAAGCCCACGATCCGGGGCTACCGGCCCGTGCATCCCCAATTCGAGTTGCTCTTCAATTCCTACTACAACGCCGTCGGACCGCAGTTTTCCCGGCCACACCGCGGCACGCTCTCGCGACCGACGGTCGAGGAAGTCCGCCGCTATCGGGCCGCGGTGGACGAGCTGCTGCTGGGCGTGCTCGAGCGCGGCGCAGTGGACGACTCGCTCGCGCGGGTCGTGGAGCTCGGCTTGCACCACGAGCAGCAGCACCAGGAGCTGCTCCTCACCGACCTGAAGCACCTGTTCGCGTCCAATCCGCTCGAACCCGTGTACCGCGATGCTCCCGCGCCCCTGGCCCTCAACGACCAGCCCTCGCTCGCGTGGGTGCGTGGGCCTACCGGGGTGCGGGAGATCGGATTTGCCGGGGAGGGCTTCGCGTTCGACAACGAGTCGCCGCGCCATCCCGTGTTCCTGAACGGATTCGAGCTCGGGTCGCGACTCATCACGTGCGGCGAGTATCGGGTGTTCATGGCGGACGACGCCTATCGCCGCCCCGAGTTGTGGCTGTCGGACGGCTGGAACGTGGTGCGGGAGCGCGGCTGGAACGCGCCGCTGTACTGGCAGGAGCGCGATGGCGAATGGGGCATGATGACGCTGTCGGGGTTCCGGCCGGTGCGGGATGCCGAACCGGTGTGTCACGTGAGCTATTACGAAGCCGACGCGTACGCGCGCTGGGCGGGCGCGCGGCTCCCCACCGAAGCCGAGTGGGAGGTGATGGCGGAGCACGCGGGCGTCGAGGGCAATTTTGTCGAGGATGGCCATTTTCATCCGGCGCCGTTGTCCGGGAGCGACGGGCCGGGCCCGGCGCAGCTGTTCGGTGACGTCTGGGAGTGGACGCAGAGCGCCTACTCGCCCTATCCGGGATACCAGCCGGTGGCGGGCGCGCTGGGCGAATACAACGCCAAGTTCATGTCCAGTCAGATCGTCTTGCGGGGTGGGTCGTGTGCGACTCCGCGGTCGCACATCCGGCCGACGTACCGCAACTTTTTTCCCCCCGATGCTCGCTGGCAGTTTTCGGGCATCCGCCTCGCGAGGTAGGTCATGACGCATGTCGGGAGAGCAGAATCCACGGCGGGAATGCTCATTACGCAGTGCACGCGGATCTTGAAGGAGGCATTCGAGGGGCCGCCCGGTCCCTGGAGCTACTTTACGGAGCGCGCCCCGTCCCAAGGGCTGTTAGGCACGCTCGAGAAAGTTTCCGCGCGCAACGCCTCGCGTCCCCTGGGCCCGAATGGCTCGACCATCGCCGGCCACGTGCAGCACCTCGTGAGCACGCTCGAGATCTACCGCGCGTGGATTCGAGGAGACGCCGTGTCGCCGTTATCCAAGGATCGGACGCGTAGCTGGACCGTGACGGCGGTCGACGACGCCCAGTGGCGAAAAATCCAGGAGGCGCTCAGAGC
>DATIWU010000062.1:0-68450 GCA_035519195.1 Gemmatimonadales bacterium | reverse complement strand
CTACAACCTGGCGATCACGATCCTGCTCGCCGACCTCGACCGCTTCAAGCTCATCAACGACACCCGCGGTCACATTGCGGGTGACTCGGTTCTGCGGCAAGTTGGGGAGTTACTGCGCCGGGAAGCGCGCGCCGTGGACATCGTCGCGCGCTACGGCGGAGAGGAGTTCGTGGTCGTCATGCCTGAGACGGCGTTGCAGGGCGCGGTGATCTTCGCCGAACGTCTGCGGCGGCGCGTCATGCATCACGACTTCGCTGATCCCGGCGAGGATCCCGTGAACGTAACCGTCAGTATCGGGCTCGCATCCTTCCCCGACGACCGCATTTCGAGCGCCGACAGTTTCGTGGCCCTGGCCGACCAGGCGCTGTACCGGGCCAAAAACGAGGGCCGCAATCTGGTGCGGCAGTGAGCGACCGCCGCTGCCCCCGGTGCGGCTCCGTCTACGGTGGCGCAGCCCGCTTCTGTTCACGTGACGGCAGTCTCCTGGTCGAAGTCCAGCGACCCGCCCCCGCCCCCCCCGCCCCCGCCGCGCCCCCGGCGCCAGGATCCGAGACCGGGACCGGTGTCCGCACACCCCCGGCCGCGAGACCGGCCCTCGAACGCGCCTCGAATCTCTCCGGACAGGTCCTCGACGACCGCTACCAGGTTCAGAAGAAGCTCGGCGAAGGCGGCATGTCGTTCGTGTACCTTGCCCGCGAGGTTTCGAGCGGAAGTGATGTCGCGATTAAAGTGCTCTCTCCCAGGCTCGCGACCGACAAGAGCTCGGTCGAACGGTTGCGACGCGAGGCGGGTCTCGCGATGCGGCTGGACCACCCGAACGTGTGCCGCATCATGCGCCTCGGCGAATCCGAAGACAGCCTGATCTATCTGGTCATGCCCTTCTTGAAGGGCGAGCTGCTGTCGGATCGCGAGGTGCGCGAAGGCCCCATGGGGCTGGAGGCGGGCATCACGATTCTCCGTCAGGTATGCGCGGGCCTGCATCACGCGCACGAGCTGCAGATCATTCATCGCGACTTGAAGCCCGAGAACATCATGCTGGTGCAGGAGAATGGCCGTCCCGAGCGCGCGGTCGTCATGGATTTCGGACTGGCCAAGGAACGCCGCGCCGACCCCGCGATCGCCAAGCTCACCGCGACGGGAATTATCCTCGGGACCCCGGAGTTCATGAGCCCCGAGCAGATTCGCGGCAAGCCCCTCGATGCCCGCTCCGACATCTACGCGCTCGGCATCATGGCGTTCGAAATGTTCTCCGGAAAGCTGCCGTTTCAGGGACGCAACGCCCAGGAGATGATGGTCGCCCGCCTGCGCGGACAGCCGCTCATGCTGCGGCAATTTCGGCCGGACCTGCCGGCGAGCCTCGAGAAGGCGCTGGCGCGCGCGATGGCGACGAGTCCCGATGCGCGTTTCGCCACCGCGCTCGAGTTCGCCGCGGCGCTCGACATTCCGTCCGCCAGTCCCTCGTCTTCCTCGCCCGGGCTGCTCGGGAAGCTGAAGGAGAAGCTGACGTAAAGCGGTTCCCATCGTTCGATCCTCCCGAATATGTCGCCTGGCGGCCGGATCCCACGCTGGTCCGCGCCTATCGGGACACGATCACCCGAGACGCCGAGCGCGAGCGGATCACGCAGGCTCTGTCCCGCGAAGCGAAACTCGCGCTCTACGCCGGATTGCTGCGTGCCCGGCTGCACGACGTCCAGCTGCAGCGCTGGGTCCGCGGCGGCATCCTGTCCAAGGCGTGGCTCGGGACGGGCGAGGAAGCGACGACCGTGGGGCCCGTCCACGCGCTACGCCGGGGACGGGAGGGGCAGCCGGAGGGCGACGTCGCGGCGCCGATGATCCGCAACGCGTCCGCGTGCTGCGAGCTGGGCATGCCGCTCGCCGACATGTTTCGCGCCTATCTCGGAACGGGGGACTCGCCATCCGGGGGTCGCGACCTCCATGTGGGCGATTTCCGGCGCGGCGTGCTGCAGCCGATCTCGCACGTGGGCGATATGGTGCCCGTGATCGCTGGGGTGGCGCTCGCCTTCAAGATGCGGGGCGCACCACGCGTCGCGCTCACGTGGATCGGCGACGGATCGACCAAGAGCGCCCCGGTCCACGAGGGGTTGAACCTCGCGGCGGTCGCCCGCGTGCCGGCCATTTTCGTGATCCAGAACAACCAGGTCGCGCTCGGGACACGCCTGTCGCAACACCAGTTGGCGGCGGATTTCCGCGAATGGCCGGGCAGCTACGGCATGTGGGGCGCCGCGTTCGACGGCAATAACGTTCTCGATGCCTATGCGGCCACTACCCTGGCGGTCGAGCGTTGTCGCACCGGAGCAGGACCGGCCATGCTGCTTGCTGAAACGTTCCGGATGGGCGGACACGCCACCCACGACGAGCGCGAAGCGCGGGCAACGTTTCCGGCGGAGCTGTTCGTGCAGTGGGGACTGCGCGACCCGATCGGGTTATACGAGGAATACCTCAAAGGCGACGGCACGAGCGAATCGGACCTGCAAAACGTAGAAGCGGAGGTTACGGCGGAGGTGGACGCTGCGGCACAGGACGCGCTGGCGAGCCGTGCGCAGCTTCCCGACCCCCAGCGGCTCGTCGACCGCGTCTATGCGGGAACATCGCCGCCGGCACGGCAGTAGATTCTTTGGCGAAACGGACGGGAGCGAGCAAACATGGGGCAGAAACAGCGCTGGGTTTCGGCGGGGCTCGCACTTGGCATCGCCGCCACGTTCATCCTTGCCCGCCCGGCGCCCCGGATTCCCGACGAGCACGGCGAGTACATCAAGTATCAGAGCGGCGACGACAGCATCACGGCGTACATCGTGTATCCGGAGCGGTCGGATGCCGCGCCGGCCATCGTCATCGTTCACGAGATCTTCGGGCTCACCGATTTCGTGCGCAACGCCGCCGAGCGGCTTGCCCGAGAAGGCTATGTGGTGCTCGCCCCGGATCTGCTCTCGCGGCGCGGCGGCACGCCCGCAAGCGCCGACAGCGCTCGACGCCTCATCGCTACGCTCCATAGCGATACCATCATGCGGGACCTGGATGGCGCCGTCGACCTGCTCCAGTCGCTCAAATCCGTGCGGGCCGGGTCGATCGGCGTGATCGGGTTTTGCTGGGGTGGCGGCGAGAGCTTTCGGTTCGCCGCGCATAACCATAAGCTGCAGGCGTTCGTCGTCTGCTACGGCCCCACGCCCAAGTACGACGACATCATGTACCTGCGCACCCCGGGCTTCGGCCTCTATGCGGACAAGGACGCCCGCATCACCCAGACGCTCCAGGATCTGTCGGTGGTGATCGACCAGAATCACATCCCGTACAAATTCAAGGTTTATCCCAATGTTGGGCATGGCTTTCTGCGCACCCGCGAAGATCCGAAAATCGCCGATCAGGGTTGGACGGACATTTATCACTTCTTCCGTGCCCAGCTCGGGGGCGCTCCGGGAAAACAGTCGACCTTCACGCCGCCCGGAGCCGCTCCGCCTCGCTGATCAACGAGGAGCCTGATGCGTCTCCTCTTCGTTCTGCTGTTCGCGGCACCGCAGTTCCTGATCTACCGCTATCTCTCCGAGCGCCTGCCGAACCCCACGCGGCCGCGCCAGGCGCGGTTGGTGCGCCTCGGCCTCACCGCCGTGTTCGCGGTGTTCAACTTCCCCTGGTTATTCGTGGCGCATCGCGTGTTGTTCGGGTCGGTCTGGGGCGCGACCTGGATTCCCATGATCGGACCGTTCGTCGCGTGGCAGCTCTTGGGATGGATGTTCGCCGCCTTCGTCGCGCTCTATCTGCTCACGAAAGGCGTGCTCTGGGTCGTCGGCGCGGCGGAACGCCGGGTCCGTGGGGAGGTCGATCCGTTGGTCGCCTTCGAATTGTCCGACGCGCCCGACGTTCGGGTGTCACGCCGGCAATTTCTGGCCCGCGCCACGTACACCTACGCGGCCGCCGGCGCGGCCCTCTCGGCGTACGGCATCTGGACCGCGTACGCGCTGCCGAGCATCACGCGCCGCACGCTCGTGTTTCCGGATCTCCCCGCGGCATTCGATGGTCTCCGCGTGCTCCACATATCGGATCTGCACGCCGGACCGCACCTCGGGTTCGACAAGATGCAGGAGATCGTGGCGCAGGCGAGTGCGTTGCGCCCCGACCTGATCCTCCAGACCGGCGACATGATCGACAGCTCGACGTCATACATCCCCTCGTACGTTCGCGCCTTTCGGGATCTGTGGGCGCCGCTCGGCTGTGTAACGGTGCTGGGCAACCACGATCACTACGCGGGCGCCGAGGCCGTGACGCACGGAGTGAAGCACGCAGGACAGATTTTTCTGAACAATCGCTGCCACGTGATCGAACGCGGCGGGGCCCTGCTCGCCATCCTCGGCATCGACGACCCCGAAAACTGGAAGGCCGACGATCCCCAACCCGAATACGTGGACGCTGCGTTGCGGGGCGCTCCGCCGGAGGCGTTCAAGATTCTCCTGGCGCACCGGCCGGGCGCGTGGGATTCCGCGGTGCCGCGCGGGATTCCCCTCACGCTAGCCGGTCATATTCACGGCGGGCAGTTTTACCTTCCGCTCGTTGGGTGGTCGGCCGGGCGCCTCATCACGAAGTACGTGATGGGGCATTTCCAGCGCGCGGCGAGCCAGCTCTACGTGAGCCGGGGGATTGGGGTCGTGGGCGTGCCGATCAGAGTGTTCGTGCCACCGGAGATTGAATTGTTCGAACTGCGACGGACCGGGGGTGCCGCCTCATGAAACCCGTGCGGATGCTCGTGCTGGGCGCCGGCCTGCAGGGATCGGCATGCGCGTTCGACCTGCTGCAACAGGAGCAGGTCGAGCGGGTGACCCTGGCGGACCTGAAAGCCGACCGGTTGCCGCCGCTGCTCAAGCCCCACAGCGGCAAGCGACTCGAGCTGGCGAAAGTCGACGTGCAGGATCGCGCCAGTCTTGCGTCCGTGATGCAGGGCCATGACGCCGTGCTCTGCGCGCTCCCCTACTACCACAATCTCGACGTCACGCACGCCGCGATCGACCTCGGCATTCCCTTTTCGGATCTGGGCGGCAACACCGAGATCGTGTTCCAGCAGCGCAAACTCGATTCCGATGCGAAGGCGAAGGGCATCTCGGTCATCCCCGACTGCGGGCTCGCACCCGGGATGGTGAACATCCTCGCGGCCGAGGGCATTCGGCGCCTGGGTGGCGCCGAGAGCGTGAAGATCTTCGTGGGGGGCTTGCCGCAGCACCCCGAGCCGCCCTTGAACTATCAGATCGTGTACTCCCTCGAAGGGGCACTCGACTATTACACGACCCCGTCATGGGTGCTGCGGGAGGCACGGCCCGCTCGCGTGGACGCGCTGTCGGAGCTCGAGGCGGTCTCGTTTCCGCCTCCCGTGGGGGTGCTCGAAGCATTTCATACCGGCGGCGGAATCTCCACGCTTCCCTGGACCTATGAGGGGCGGGTGCGAACCATGGAGTACAAGACGCTGCGCTACCCCGGCCACGCGACGATCATGCAGGCGATCCGCGATCTCGGGCTGCTCGACCTGACGGCCATCAGGGTGAAGGGGAAGGAGATTGTCCCGCGCGACGTCTTCATCGCCAGCGTGTCGCCGCGCCTCACCAAACCCGAGGGGCGCGATCTCGTCGCGCTGCGCGTCGACGTGCGCGGGCACGATGGCGGGCGCGTCGCCTGGCAGCTGCTCGACTATTTCGACGAGGCGCGCGGGGTGAGCGCCATGCGCCGCACGACGGGCTACTCGCTCGCGATCACGGGCTTGATGCAGACGGACGGCCGCATCAGCACCACCGGCGTGTGCACGCCGGACGCCGCCGTGCCGTTCGACGAATACGTCCAGGAACTGGCGAAGCGCCGCATTCAGATTCGCGAGATCTAGTAACTCCAGCTCCCGGCAAACAGCAGCTCGGCGCCTTCGTCCCCCGCCCCCACGCCGATCACGAGCAACGAGTTGCGCAGGAATCGCAGCGCGAGCTCCCCTCCGCCCGTGTGGTGGAGTCCGTTCGTGGTGAGCTGGAACGACTCTCCCGGGCCGAAGACCCTTCCGGTGTCGTAAAATCCGCCCAGAACCAGCTTGACCACGGTGGGTGACCAGACCAGGGCATACCGCGCTTCGACACCGCCGAGCAGCTTGCCGGACCCGATGTAGCGCGCATCGTAGAATCCGCGGAGCGAGTAGTAGCCCCCCAGTGCGACGAACGACTGCTCGCTCGACTCCATCTGCAACTGCTCCGCGACGAGCGGCGCGCCCGTCATTTCTTCACCCGCTATCCTCCCCGCGAGAGTCAGTCGCGGCAGCGGGGAGATAAATCCCCGCGCGCCGCCTCCGGTGCGGGTGTATCCCGTCCCGTTGGCGAACAGCGCCTCCAGGTAAACCCCGGTGTGCGGGTCGACTTCATTGTCTCTAGTGTCGAACACGAGGCCGCCCCGCACCACCTTGTCGGTGACGGGGGATTGGGTCGTGTCGCCGGCGAAGCTTGTGCGAAAGACGGTCGCGCCGGGCAGGGAGCGGAAGCTGGTGCGCTCGATCGTGCCCCCCACAAACACGCGCAACGGGCCGATGAGTTGCCGCCCGAGTGTGAGGCGCGCATACCCGCGTGAGCGGCTTACGCGGTAGTAGAACGGGTCAACGGTCGTCACCTTCCCGGGCACATAGGGTGTCTCGTTGCCGATACCATAGAAGCCCAGGCGATTGTCCCGCGTGGCCGCGGCGGTCACGCGGAGCCGCCACCCTTCCCAATAGGCCGGGAGTGCGGCATCGGCGACGTAGGCGTAGCTGCCGCTCGTGCTCCATCCCGCGCTGAAGGCGTATCGCGCAGCGTACGCTTCACGCCGCTCCGTGAAGCCGATGGGCGTCGACACCGCGACATTGGCGGCTCCCCAGAAGCCGTCGACCGTGCTGTAGCGGAACGTGGGATACACGGCGGTGTGCCAGACGCGTTGCGCGTTCGCGGCGCCCGGAACGCCGCCCCCCACCGCCAGCCCCAGCAGCGTCAAACAGGCTCTCCTCCGACCGGGCCAGCAACGCATCGCGAGCGATTGTCCGCGTGGAATAGTGATCGGCTACGTTCTCTAGGCCGTCGATGGCTGTCAACTTGCCCGGCCCGTGGCCGAACCCTACGTTCCGCGCGTGTCAATCGACTACGACCCGACCGATCCACCCAGCCCGCTTGCGGTTGCGCGCGGCATCTTCGCCGGCGCGCTGATCCTGGCGACCGTCGGGATCATCATCGTGCTGCTGGACTCGGGTCACGTCGATGCGCGACTCCTGGCGTTCGTCGGAACCCTCTGGGTGTTCTGGGGGCTCGTGGGCGATGTCTTCGGGGTCGCAACAGGGCTCGGCCGTATCGTGGGCGGGCAGATTGCGGGGATGGAGGATGGCGGCCCGCCCCTCAGAATCGATATCGATCAGGAAACCGTGATGCTCGAACGCCTGATTGCGGATCCCCCACCCGTACCCCATCGGGAGATCCTCGCCGCCATACGGCTGGCGGAGATCTATCGCACGCACCAGCACGATCCCGCAAAGTCCGCGGCGCTCCTGCAGCAGCTGCGCGCGAAATATCCCGAGGCGCCAGAGCTCATGCATGACCTCGGCGGGGCCTGAGCTGTCGGTTGTCATCCCGGTCTACAATGAACGGGAAAGCCTGCCGTTCTTGATCGCTGAAATTTCCCGCGCGCTCGAGCGGCGGCGCTTCGAGATCGTGGCCGTGGACGACGGCTCGACGGATGGTTCCCTCGAGACGCTCAAGAGCCTCAAGGGAGCATGTCGGGAGCTGCGCGTGATCCCGCTGCGGGCCCATGCGGGGCAGACCGCGGCGTTTGCGGCGGGGTTTGCGGCGGCGGCCGGCAGCGTGATTGTGACGCTTGACGCGGACCTCCAGAACGACCCCAGCGACATTCCGGTGGTCGTGGCGGCGCTCGAATCGAGCGGAGCCAGCGTGGTCGCGGGCTACCGGACGAACCGCCACGATTCGCGCTGGAAGCTGGTGCAGAGCCGCATCGCCAATGCGGTTCGCAATCGTCTCAATGGCGAGTCGATTCGGGACACGGGGTGCTCGCTCAAGGCATTCCGTGCCGAGGCCGTCCGGAACCTTCCATGGTTCGACGGGATGCACCGCTTCCTGCCGACACTGGTCAAGCTCCGGGGCGGAACGGTAACGGAGGTCCCGGTCCGCCATCGGCCGCGCCGGTACGGAGCAACGAAGTACGGGATGTGGAATCGAGTGCTGCGCTCGTTCATCGACGCCCTCGCGGTGCGCTGGATGCAGCGGCGCGCGTTGCGCTATGAGGTTCGAGAGGAGCTACGCTGATGACCATGCACGAAGACTGGGTCCGGCTGATCAACGCAGAGCTCGATGGAGAGCTCAGCCTCCAGGAATCCGCGGGACTCGCCCGCCACCTGGCCGCCTGCGGCGCGTGCGCGAGCGCCCGGGTGAGCCAGCTCGAGCTCCGGCTGGCCCTGGCGCGCCCCACCGGCCATGACGCTTCCCGCGCGCCGGGTCGCGTGCGTCCAGCAGCTCGTTCCGTGGCGCTGTGGCTCCTGATCTCGATCGTCGCGGCAGGTGCCGTGGGCTGGCTGGCGCACGCCCGCTGGGGCACTCCTGTGCGCGGGTCCCTCGAGTCGTCGCGTGCCGTTTTCGTGGTACAGTAGCGCGCTGGCGGCGCTACTGGTCGCGGCCTCCCATGCGGCCGCGCAAGGGCCCGGACGCGTGAAGTACGACGTCCGGGTGATCGCGCCACGGGCAGGAGCAGAGTCCGTCGTCGTGGCGCACGGCCGGATCAGCGGACCGGAGGAAACGCGGCTACGGCTCGAGCTCCTGACCGATGAGGCGCGCCTCGATGCGCTGCTTGCCGTCCTGGGGCAGGGGGATACCGTCGAGCTCAGCGGCGGGTTTCATCGTCGTCTTGCGGCCGGACGCTCCTCCCGCGGATTGCCGCTCTGGGAGGTGGACGACTATCACCGCTCCGTGCGTCTGTCATTGGGTGGCACCGCCCTGCTCTATCCGTTCGGCGCCGCGAGGCCGGGCCGCCGCCCGCCACTGTGGCTCGCTATCACCGTGACGCGCGATCGCGTGGCAGGCGATACCCGTCCCCTCGAATCGGTGGTCGTGTTCGACTCCACGGTGCACGTCAGGATGGAGGCGGTCGTGCACCCGCACCGGGCCGCCGTGCGCGTGACGCTGCTCCGCGGCGACAGCTCCAGCGCGCCGAAGCTGCTCGACATGGTCACTGATGGACCGTCGAAACTGGTCACGTTCGTGCTCGGCCGAAATCAAGCAGCCACGCTCGATATCGCGTTGCTCTCGTCCGGTCCCGCCCTCGATCCCGCGGACAGTACGCTCGCGCGCGATGCGGATATCGTGTGCCTGCGGGTCGTCGACCCCTCGGTGGAGGAGCCGCCGCATGTGCGCTGCGGCCGCGTGAACAACGTCGCTCGCACCTTGCCTCTTTCCGACCGGGATACGATCGTCACCACGTTCTCCTGGCCCGTACCGCGGTGAGGTGGCGCCCTTGAAGAACGCTTCGCTCCTGTATAGTTTTGCGCTGTAATGCATAAAAATACACGGGTGCCCGTCGGCGTCCTCGGGGCCTCGGGCTACGTCGGCCAGGAGCTGCTTCGGCTCCTGGTTGGCCACCCCGAGGCCTCCGTCGCCTTTGCCACCGCCGATTCGGCGGCGGGGGAAGTCCACGAGGGCATCAGGCTCGTCAAACTGGAGGAGGCCCCGCTCACCCGCGCGGAGCTGGTGTTCTCGTGCCTCCCGCACGGCGTGTCGGGCCGTTACGTGCAGCACGTGCGCGCCCAGGGAATCCGATCGGTGGATCTGTCCGCGGATTTCCGGCTCAGCCCGGAGGCCGTGTACGGGCTCACCGAGGTCGCGCGCCCGAGGGTGGTGGGGGCCGATCTGGTGGCGAACCCCGGCTGTTATCCCACTGCCGCACTGCTGGCGTTGATCCCGCTGGCGCGGCGTCAGCTGATCGACACCGAGCGTGAAGTGGTGATCGACGCCGCATCCGGAGTGACCGGCGCCGGCCGGAGCCCGAAGCGCGAGTACCTGTTCGGCGAAGTGGCGGAGGACTATCGCGCCTACGCCGCGGGCAACTCGCATCGGCACATCCCCGAGCTGCGCGCGACGCTGGAGCGCGAGACAGGGTTCGCGGGCGATCTGGTCTTCACGCCCCACCTGCTTCCCGTACGGCGCGGCATCCTGGAAACGATCCACGTCCCGCTCGCCCGCCCGCTCGACCAGGCGGCCGCGCTCTCGGTCTACGCCGAAGCGTACGCTGGCGAAGCCTGCATCCAGCTCATGCCGGGTGGGTTGCCTTCGCTGCGTGACGTCGTGTACCGCAACCGGGTGGCGATCGGCGTCGTGGCGGTCGCGCAGGTTCGGCGGCCGCGGCTCACGGTGGTGGCGGCGATCGACAATCTCGTGAAGGGCGCCGCCGGGCAGGCGATCCAGAATATGAATGTCATGCTGGGCATCGAGGAGACCGCGGGGCTCGTATGCTAGCACCCTGTGTCGTGAAAATCGGGGGAAACGAGCTCGACCGTCCCGAGTGGCTGGCGGAGTGTGCCCGCCGACTCAAGCAAGTGACACCGCTCGTCGTGGTTCATGGCGGGGGCCAGGCCATCAATGCGGTCTCCCAGCGTCTCGGGCTGCCGGTCGAAAAAAGAGACGGGGTGAGAGTAACGACCCCCGAAATCGCGGCAGTGGTCGAGATGGTGCTTGCCGGGCCGATCAACCGGCAGGTGGTGGACGCGCTGCGCGCCGTGGGTCTCGATGCCGTTGGTCTGACGGGAGTCGACGGCGGGCTGTTCAGCGCGCGTCACGCCGATGGCGGACTCGGCCACGTGGGGACGATTCTCAGCGTGCGCGGCGGGTTGCTCGAAGGATTGCTGCGCGCCGGCCTCGTTCCCGTGATCGCGCCGATCGCTCCCGTGCCCGCTGGCGGGATACCGTTCAATGTGAACGCCGACGAGGCGGCCGCAGCGGTCGGAGCGGCGCTCGCGGCGCGCGAAGTCCTGTTCATCTCCGATGTACCGGGTGTGGCAGTCGGCGGAGCGACCCAGCGGGAGCTCGCGATTTCCGAGCTCGAGACGCTCATCAGCGCCGGCGTGGCGCGCGACGGCATGGCCGCCAAGCTCAGAGCCGCGGCGGCCGCGCTGCGCGGCGGTGCGCACGGCGTGCGCATCGGCAATCTCGACATGCTGGACGGCCCCGCCGCCGGAACGCGGATCGTGGACGCGGCCACGGAGCCCGCGTGACGGCCGTGCAGGCTTCCGCCTCCGTGTTGGCGAACGTCTATGCGCGGGTCGGCCCCGTCTTCGTGCGGGGCGAGGGATGCGAGCTCATCGGGCAGGACGGGGAGCGCTATCTCGATTTCGTCGCCGGGATCGGCGTCAACGCGCTCGGCTACAACCACCCGGTGGTGCGCGACGCGATCGCGCGCGCCCTCGAGACCGGCCTGATTCACGTGTCGAACCTTTACCGGACCGAGCCGGGCGAGCGGCTCGCCGCCGAGCTGGTGCGGCTGTCGTTTGCGGATCAGGTCTTCTTCTGCAATTCCGGCGCGGAAGCCAACGAGGCCGCGTTCAAGTTCGCCCGGAAATGGTCGGGTGGAGGGCGGCCCGGCATCATTGCGTTCAGCGGCGCGTTTCACGGCCGGCTGTTCGCTTCGCTCGCCGCGACCGATCGGCCCGATTTCCGGCGTCCCTTCGAGCCCCTCGTCCCCGGAATCCAGATTGTTCCGCTCGATGATGCGGCTGCCGTGCACGCCGCCGTCACCGCACCGACGACGGGAGCGGTCATCATCGAGCCGGTGCAGGGCGAGGGAGGCATCCGGCCGATCGATTTCGGATTCCTGAAGCGGCTGCGCGAGCTGTGCGACGCGCACCGCGTGGCGCTGATCTTCGACGAGGTGCAGTGCGGGCTCGGCCGAACAGGCACGCTGTTCGCCTACGAGCAGGCCGGCGTCGTGCCCGACATCCTCACGCTCGCCAAACCGCTCGCGGGTGGCCTGCCCATGGGCGCCGTGCTGTTCAAGGAAGCCATTGGCGCGGTGCTCGCGCCCGGGGATCACGCCACGACGTTCGGCGGCGGTCCCTTCATCGCGAGTGTCGCGCTCGATGTGCTGCGAACCATCGCGCAGCCAGAATTCCTCGATGCCGTGCGCTGCAACGGCGAGTGGTTCGGCGCGCGACTGAACGCGCTCGCGGCACGCGCCAGACGGGTGCGCGCGGTCCGCGGCCGCGGTTACATGTGGGGCATCGAGCTGGTCGAACCCGCGGCGCCCTACATCACGGCCGCACGGGAGCGGGGACTGCTCGTCGTGGGTGCCGGTCCGAACGTGATGCGCCTCTTGCCGCCGCTCGTGGCGACGCAGGACGATTTGGGGCGCGGCGCCGCCATCCTCGAGTCCGTGCTCGCGTGACAGCCCGCGCGCTGCACGCACGCGTCCTGGCGGTCAGTCCCGCCGTTCGGCCGGCGAACCTGGCTGACGTGCCGGGGCTCGAGTCGCTCATGGCTCCGTACGTGGCCACGGGGGATCTGCTGCCGCGCAGCAACTACGACCTCTGCCGGCACATCAAGGAATACGTGGTGGCGGAACGTGAGGGAGCGATCGTCGGATGTGCCTCGCTCAAGGTCTACTCGCGGGAGCTCGCGGAGCTGGGCGCCCTCGCGGTGTCCGCGAGCCATCAGGGGCAGGGCATCGGGCGGGCGCTCACGCTTGCCCTGATCGAGGAAGCGCGGCGTGCGGGAATTCGCGAGGTCCTGGCACTCACCCGCAAGCCCGCATTCTTTCTGAATCTCGGCTTCGAAGCTTCAGACCGGGAGCACTTCCCGCTGAAGGTGTGGGCGGACTGCGCCCGCTGCCCGCGCCAGAACTGCTGCGATGAAGTGGCGGTCGTGCTCCGGTTCTAGTTTGTCACCGGGGCGAGCTCGCGCTCCGATTCCCTGGGGATCTCGGGCAACCTGCTGAAGAAACGGTACAAGAGCCACAGGTCGAGCGTGCCCACGCCCGCGAGGACCGAGAACGCCGCTCCGCCCTCGATGATGTGCAGCTGCTGCAACAACGTCGAAATCCCGAATCCCACCACCCACGCGTCGAAGCTCATGCAGATACGCCGGAACGTCTCCGGCCGCACGCGCTTGATCAACTGCACCCCGGCCGGGATGCCGATCGCGAGACTCGGCAGGATGTACGGCAGCAGCCCCGCGCTTTCTCTCGTGAACATGTGCGCGAAGTAGTACGCGATGGCGGTGAATGTGGACTCCGCCAACCGTACCAGTCCCAGACCGGCCCGGAAATCCCGTTTCGTGAGTCCCTGGTTCGACAGCATGACGGCGAGTGGTGGTCCCGAGATCGTCGTCACGGCATAGAGCACGCCGAGTCCGCCGCCGAAGGCCAGGCCGGCGCGGCGCTCGGCCCGGATGGGACGACGAAAGCCCGCGGCCTGGAGCAGAATCAAGGGCAGCAGCACGATGAACGTGATGAGCTTGAGCCAGCTCGGCTGGACGCGATGCAGAATCGAAGTCCCGATCACAACCCCGGGGGCGAGTCCGACGACCATGGGCAATACCCGGCGCCAGACATTCGGGATGCTCGCGCGATTCACCCACAGCACGTACGCATTCAGGACGACCTCGATCCAGACGAGCGCGGGATTGAGCACGCGGTTCGTATAAAACAGCAGCGCCACCGGAACGGTGATCGAGGAAAACCCATACCCCAGCGCCCCGTTGACCGTGGCGGCGAGGAGGGTGATGAGGACGAGAACGAGAAGTGCCGTAGTCATCGCGGGCTCAGAACGCCTGTTGGAATCGAGTGACGAGGAAATGCTCGGGCGCGCGGTCACCGCCCGCGGCTCCTCCCGAGAATTGGGCCAGTTCGTAGTTCAGTGCGATCTTCACGGCGGGCGCGAGGTGCCAGGTGGCCCCCACCGCCCACGCGGTCGTCTTGGTCGGGGAGTTCGCGACATTCGCGAATGTCGGGAACGCGGCCGGGTCGATCGAGAGCTCACTGTAGCGGGCCGCCAGCTCGATGGCGCCCCAGTGGTGCGCCGCGGGATCGAACTTGTGGCGCGGGGACACGGTCGCAAATGACGCCCGTTCGCCCGTGACAAACACCGACGCGGCGATTTGCCAGCTCGAGTTGGCGAGGTCAGCCGTGGCGGTAGTGCGGCTCACGCGCTGCGCGGACCGCACGTATTCGCCCAGAAGGCCGAACGGGCCGAAATAGAAGTAGCCTTGCGGAGTGATGCGGCTGCGCGTCCCGTTCGCGATCGTAGTGTCCCGATACCGAAACATGGGTTGCTGGCCCGGGGTCACATAGCTCGGCAGGGCGGGGGCAGTGATCGTTCCGTGCTCCTGTCCGGTGGTGCCCGCGATCCCGACGCCGACGTGTGGCACGTGGAAGAAGACGCGAGCCTCGAAATCCTTGTCGTTCGTGCCGTCGATGTCCCCATTCCCAAAATCCGGGACGCCGTTGAACACTCCCGCGGCGACCGACACGATCGGCTTCTCGTAAAACAGCTGCGCGCCCACGTCTCTCGTCGGCACGAGATTGGTCGGCAGGGCGCGTTCCGCAAACCGCAGGTCGATCGCTGGCTGAAGACGCTCGAGACCAACCGGGGGTTTCATCTTGCCGAAGCGCAGGCCCGCGTGGGACACGGGACGGAAATCCAGATAGGCATCAAACAGGGTGACCTTCCCCTGACCGAAGTCCGGCGTGAGACGCAGCGTGAAGTACCGCCACGTAGTCACGTCCATGACGGGCCGTGCGCGGCGGAGCAGGAATGTGCTGGCTCCGAAATTTGCGGGCACGTCGGGAAAGAAGCGGCCGTCGGCCTGGATGTATCCTCTCAGCCGGAATTGGAAGCTGCCCTCGCGCGACTGAATCGTGAAGCCGCCCGGACCCGCCGTCGCCGGGGGCACCGAATCGCTCTGCCCGAGAGCTCGGTTGGATGGAACGGCCAGTCCGCACGTCCAGACGCTCGCCGTGCCAAGCAAACGCGCCCATCCCCGACCCGAGATGCTCATCAGGCGTTCCTGTCCAGGTTGATCGCCGAGATACCAATTCACGTCGCTCAATTGCATCAGCGCTCCGCGGTTCGCTGGCCGGCGCAAAAAAGGCCCGGCCACTTGAGGGTGGCCGGGCCTTTGTCTCTGCTGTGGTCGAAGAGGTGCTAGGTCCTCATGTCGTCACGGGCGAGCTGAAGGCATCCGTCCAACCCTCGAGTTGGCGGCGACAACAGCAACAACACACGAGACGAGCCCGAGGCTGCATGGGCCAGAAAGTAGGCTTACACATTCATGCTGTCAACCGTTGACACGACCGATCCGCGCTTTGGAGATTCCGCGCGATGCCACGACTGATCTTCTGGGATGTCGATACCCAGTACGATTTCCTGAAGTCCGAGGGAAAACTGTACGTCCCCGAGTCCGAGGCCATCATCCCGCGACTCGCGCAACTCACGAATTTCGCGCATCAGTACGGCATCCGGATCGTGGCCAGTGCGGACGATCACATCGCGGGTCATGCCGAGCTGTCCGACGCCCCCGATTGGAGAACCACCTTTCCGCCGCACTGCATGCGAGACACGCCGGGGCAAGAGAAAATTCCCGAGACGCGCCTCGTGGACCCGCTCGTCATCGAGCCGGTGCGGGCCGATCCGTCTCTTCTCGCGGAGCGAGTCCGCGCTCACCGTGGCGACATTCTGTTCCTGAAGCACCGCTTCGACGTATTCACGAACGCGAACGTCGACATCGTGCTGCAGGTACTCGATCCGGAGGACATCGTCCTGTATGGTGTCGCGCTCGACGTGTGCGATCGGTTTGCCATCGAAGGTCTGCTCGCCCGCCGTCCGCAAACGCGGCTGTTCGCGGTGACGGATGCCATGAAACCCATCGACCGCACCGCGGCTCAGCACCTTCTCAAGGAGTGGGCGGAGGAAGGGGTGCGGCTGGTCCAGACGGCGGAAGTGGTCGAACCGCGCTTCATTCGAGAGCTCGCCACGGCGCCACATGACTGACACGCCAGCCTTCGGGCGGTTTTTCCTGCCGGGGCCGACGGATGTCCATCCTGACGTGCTCGCGGCCATGCAGCGGCCGATGATCGGACATCGCTCGAGCGCCATGGAAGCGCTGCTCGCGGGAATCGCGCCGCGTTTGGGTCAGATGTTCCGTTCCAGGGAGCCGGTGCTCGTAGGAACGGCATCCGCCACGGGGTTCATGGAAATGGCCGTGCGCAACGGCGTGCGCCGCCGCGCGCTGTCGCTCGTGAACGGCTCGTTCAGCGACCGGTTCGCCCGGTTGGTCGGCGCGTGCGGCAAGGAAACCATCCGGCTCGACGTTCCGCTCGGCTGCGCGGTCGAGCCCGACATGCTCCGGGATGCGCTGCGCCGCACTCCCGTGGACGCGGTGACGCTCGTGCACTCCGAGACCTCGACGGGAGTCCTGCAGGACGTCGCGGCGCTCGCGCAGGTGGTCCACGAATTCGACGACGTGCTCGTGCTGGTGGACGCGGTCACGTCGCTCGCCGGCTCACCCGTTGAGCCGGAGCACTGGGGGCTCGACTTCACTTTCACAGGATCGCAAAAGGCGCTGGCGCTGCCTCCCGGGCTCGCCCTGGGGGTCGCCTCCGAACGGATGCGGCAGCGCGCCCGGACGCTCTCGGGACGCGGGCAATACTTCGACCTCGTCACGTTCGAAGAGGCGACGCGGAAGGCGCAGCCCACCAATACGCCGGCGCTGTCGCTCTTCTATGCGCTCGAAGTCCAGCTCGCGAGAATCGAGCAGGAAGGCGGAGTGGAAGCGCGCTGGCGGCGCCACGATGCCATGCGCCGCGCCGTGGAACAGTGGAGCGCCCAACGTGGCATCGAGTACCTGCCGCCCGAAGGCCGGCGGAGCTGGACGGTCTCCTGTCTCCGAGTTCCCGAGGGTCGCGCGGCGGGCATTGTCAGCGCTCTCAAGAAGCAGGGCTGGGTGATCGGGTCCGGCTATGGCGAGCTGAAGGACTCGACGATTCGCATCGGCCACATGGGGGACCACACGGTTCCGGCGCTTCAGGAGCTGCTGGGGCTCGTCGAGAAAGCGATGGCGTGAGCTATCGCGTCGTTGTCGCGGATCGCGTGGCCGAGGCCGGACTCAAACGGTTGACCGCGGCTCCGGAAATCGAAGTGGTCGCCCTGGCGGGGAAGCCGCGCGCGGAGCTCGAGCGCGCGCTCGCGCTGGCTCACGCGCTCATTGTGCGGAGCGAGACCCGCGTCACCGCAGACCTCCTCACGCACGCACCGCATCTGCGGGTGATCGCCCGCGCCGGGGTCGGAGTCGACAACATCGACGTGCCGGCCGCCACCAAGCGCGGTATCGCCGTCATGAACGCCCCCGGAGCGAACACCATCAGCGCCGCGGAGCACACCATGGCCCTGCTGCTGTCGCTCGTGCGGCGGATCCCGTGGGCCGTCGATTCGATGCGGCGTGGTGAGTGGGACCGCAAACGCTTCGAGGGCTCAGAGCTCAGGGGCAAGACGCTTGGCGTGCTCGGGCTCGGGCGGATCGGCGGCCACGTCGCCCAGCTTGCCAGAGCCTTCGGGATGCAGGTCGTGGCGCACGACCCGTATCTCTCCCCCGATCGCGCCGACGAGCTGCACGTCAAACTGATTCCGCTTGACATGCTGCTGCGGGACTCGGATGTGATCACGCTGCACCTCGCGCACACCGACCAGACGCGTCGCCTATTGAACGCGGACCGGCTCGCGCTGCTCAAGCCGACGGCCGTAGTCGTGAACACCGCGCGGGGAGAATTGATCGACGAGCAGGCGCTCGCGGCGGCCGTTGCGGAGGGCCGGCTGGCCGGCGCCGCGTTGGACGTGTTCGCCGTTGAGCCGCTCCCGGCGGATTCCCCGCTGCGCAGGCTCGAGCGCGTGCTGCTGACGCCGCATCTCGCGGCATCGACGGCCGAGGCGCAGGAGCGCGTGAGCATGGAAACGTGCGACGCGGTGCGCGACGCGCTGCTCGAAGGGGATCTCTCCTTCGCGATCAATGTCCCGGGAATCAGCGGGGCGACACTGCGCCGGCTCGGGCCAGTGTTGGATCTGGCACGGCGCCTTGGACGGCTGGCGCTGGCGCTCGCGGGTGGCCCGGTAACCGGCATCGAGCTCGCCTACGGCGGAGACGACGATGCGGCCCCACGCCCGGTGCTCGTGGCAGCCCTCGAGGGACTGCTGTCGGCGATGGGCGTTGAATCGATCAGTTTGATCAATGCCTTGCAGATCGCGGAGGAGCGCGGCATCCGACACTCGCGGCAGACCGCTCCCCCAGAGCCGGGGTTCAAGACCACGCTGGGGCTGACCCTCAGTACGTCGCAGGGTCGTGTACGGGTGGCGGGCGCGCTCGTGGGAGATGGCCATGGCCGCGTAATCCGGATCGATGACTATCACGTGGACGTCGCGGCGGAAGGTTGGATGCTCGTGATTCGCAACCGCGACGTGCCCGGCGTGATCGGAAATGTGGGAACTCTGCTCGGGACCGCGGCCATCAACATCGGGAGTTACCACCAGGCCCGGCTAGCGCCGCCGGGACGTGAGGCCCTGGCGGCGATTACGGTCGATCAACCACTGCGCGATGGTGTGCTGGACGCGCTCGGAAAACTGCCTGATGTGCTGCAGGTGCGGCTCGCCTACCTCGGCGATTCAAGCATCTAGAATCCGATGGCGGCCTGTACCGTGACGGCGTTGACCTTCCCCTCGAAGGTCGTGGAGCGGTGCTGGTACTCGAGCTTGACCTGAACGGTTGCGGCAAAATCGTACCGCCCCCCGAGAACCAGGAGGTGGGAGTCGTCCGCGAGGTAGTAGAGATCTGCGGCGTCGAACAGCAGTCCATCGTACCGCACGTACGGAACCAGCTTCCCGATCCGGTAACCGCCGTACACGTAGAATGCATCGTTCGTCGTCGTGGTGCCCCCCGCGACCGGGACGTGCGTGACCCGCTGGTACTCGGCCATCAATTCCAACGCCCGGCCGAAATACACCGCGTAGCCGCCGAACATCTGCTGTTTCAGGGCCGTGGCGACGGTGTCGCCGCCGGGCAGCGTGCTGTCGACCGGAGCGCCGTAGATCTGTGGAGTGCCTGGAGGGATCCGATCATCGTAATAGCTCACCCCCACCTTGACCTCGTGGGTGACCTGAGAATGGAGTGACAGCGTGACCGACTTCGCCACGTTGTTGTCGGAGATGGGCGTCGAACCGATCCCGTTGCCGACCATCGCGTCGAAGCCGAGGTGCAGAGGCGTCAGGTCGCGGCCCGCGATGAGCAGTCCGGTCGTGTGAATCGGGAGGATCCCGCCATCGTCCTCGAACAGGAACATGTCGGGCCGCTCGATCGTCGGTTGCATCAACGCCCCGTGGTGATAGGCGTTGTTCCAGTAGCCGAAGGGCGTATGGTGCTTTCCGATGGCCACCTGGATGTGGCTGCTCGGCCGGTACGAGATGATGAGACGCTCTACGTCGACCACAAAGTCCTCGTCGAATTCGAAGACACTCTCGCCGAGAAACGACCACTTGGGGGCCAGCGCCGAGGTGATGTACAGGTCGTACTGGCCCAGCGCAAAGGTGGAATGGGCCCCGATGCCATCAGACGCGGACGCCGTGACGTCCGTAAACCCGCGGATCTGGGTTTCCTGGGCGGAAAGCGCTCGTGCGGCGAGCAGCAGCGACAGCAGTACCACCGGGCCCGGGAGTCTGCGCATGCGCTCGTGTCCCTCCTCGCTTCGTCTCAATGCAACCGGTAACCCGTATCGGTCGGTGCCTGGCCGTCTATGGTCACGATCTTGACGCTCTGGTCTACCGCCGGGAGATCCACAAATGCCAGCGCCCCCGGGTGCTCCGCGACAAACCGGTTGAGCTCCGCACCGACCGCAATGGCTTTGGGCGGTGTGGCATCCTGTCCCTGGAAAACCAGCTCCATCCAATGCCGCTGGAAACGGTCCTCGCTCAGCCCGAGCACTGTGTTGTAGAATCGGGCCTGGGCGGGTGGGTAGGTGACGAGCGCGACCCGCGTCCCATTCGCGAATGTGACCGACTGGCCGAGGTACAGACGGCGCAGGTCGGACAACGAGAGGTTTTGAATGGGATTGGCGCGGTTTACGACGACGGCGATCTGGGCGCGAACCGTGACGGGGCACGTCACCAATGCGAAGACAACGAATCCAGACGAGGGGCTGAGTCGCCTGGCGGCGCTCAGCGCGACAACTCCGTCACCGGGGTCAGGGAAACCATGAGGATCCTACGATAGGAAATCGAGATTCCAGAAGCAAGCTCAGTCTGCGGCGTCGCTTACTGGTTTCTGCTCAGCTCCGAGCAGCCGGAACGATTGCACCGCGCCCGTAAGGCGGTCCGCGGCCTCGGCGAGCTGATTAGCGGACGAAGCGATATCCTGGGTGGAGGCGGATTGCTGCTCGCTCGAGGCGGCAATCTCCTCGCTCGAAGCGAGCAACCCCTCGGTGCTTTGCGTAACGGTCTGGAGCCGCGCCGAGATCTCCTGGAGTAATGCCCGAACCTCGCCGGCTGAGTTGGCGATCTCACGGCCCCAAAGGTCGTTGGCTTCCGCCGCGACGGCTGCGTTGGCGAGTCCCTCCGCGGCGGTCTGGGCGGCCTGGCGCGCGGCCGCGCTTCCTTGCGCGAGCTGTACCAGGCGGTCGCGTGTCGCCTGTACTCGGGCGAGCACGCCGCGTACCGTATCGGCGGTTTCGCCGGCCGCCGTGGCCGCGACGGACGCGAGTTTGCGAACCTCGTCGGCCACCACGGCGAAGCCGCGGCCCTGCGGCCCCGCGCGCGCGGCCTCGATGGCGGCATTGAGCGCGAGCATGTTGGTCTGCGTGGCCACGGCCTTTGTTTGAGTGACGAAGCGCTGAATCTCGGTGGATGCCGCGGCAAGCGCTTCGGCTTCGGCGGCGCCCCGGCTCACCTCTTCAGCGAGCTTGGCGAGCTCCCCGGTGCTCTGGTCCAGCACTTCCTTGTTGCGCTTTGCCAGGACCAGGAGGTTGCCATTGCGGCGCACCGAGTCCGCGGACCCGTCGGCGAGGATGGTCGTGATCGCCAGGATCTTCTGGACATCCTCCGCGGCGGCCCGCACCAGCTGCGCCTGCTCGGCGGACTGGCGGGAAAGATCCTGACACGTTGCCGCCATCTCCTCCGTGGATGCGCTCATCTGTTGCGTGGACGCCGAAATTTGGGAGGCCATCGCGGCCGCTTCGTCCGCCGCGGTTCGGATCGCGCCGACCAGGCGTCGCAATGCCGAGACCATCGTTTGCACGGAGTTCAGGAGCTCGCCCACCTCGCTGCGCTCGTCCGCGCGCCGCGTCAGGCTGACCGAGAGGTCTCCACCCGCCACCCGGCTCGCGGCCGCGCCCGCCGCCATGATCGGGCGCGTCACGCGCTCTTCGAGCCACCGGCTGCGCTGCCACAACAGCACCATTGCGAGGGCGAGCACGATGAGTGAGCCAATCCAGATCGATCGCCGCGTGGTTTGCACCGCCGCGTATGCCCGGCTCGTTGGCTGTCGGAACAGCACCCACCACGAACGCTTGTTGGCCATGATCGAAATGACCAGGTCAGGGCCACGCGAGGTGGGCACGATCACCGTGGCGGGGGCGTCCAGGCGCGGAATCAGACGCTGCTCTGGCAGGGTTTGCAGCAGCTGCGAGGCGTTGGGCGTGACCAGGAGTCGGCCCTCACTGTCCACGACCTGCAGATAGGCGCTGTCGCCCAGATCCGCCACGGCCAAGAGCCACGCGAGCTTGTCGAGCGCAAAGGTGGCGCGCAGCACGCCGAGCGGCCGCCCGCCGGCGGCAGACCGGACCGCGACCGCGTATTCGACGGTCACGGCCGCCGAGCTCGAGTCGTACCGCGGTGTCCCGTCGAAGCTGCCGTCGCGCATGGCAACCTGCCACCACGGTTCCTCCGCGTGCGCGAACCCGGTGGCAGCGGTCGACGCGAGCACGGTGAAGCCGTGGCTCTCCGTGATCAGAACCTGACTGAGATCGGAGTGTTGCGGGTACGCCTGCAGGAAGGCCCGAAGCTCGGGATCGTTGCCCAGCTCGCGATGCGGTGGATGGCGGGCGTCGAGCTTGCGCTCGGTCGCGAGCTGACCGGCCTGCCGCGCCGCCGCGACCACGGACGGCGATGTGGCGAGCACTTCGGCTTCATGGCGCCGCTCGCGCATGTAGCTCGAGGCCAGTGCCGCTACCCGGGTGCCCACTTCACGTCCCCGCTCGTTCGCGAGGCGCTCGAGCGTGCGCCGGGCGGCTTCGCCCCCGAGCCCTCCGAGAACGATCAACAGGGCAGCGGCGGCCAGAGCCCCCTTCAGGAGGAAGCTCGAGCGGATTTGCTCGAAGCTGATCGGCATCAGGGGTTGAAGGCGTTAAAGTAGGGCCGGTTACACGCAGGAGCAAGCGTATTTAGTTTCAGGCACTTATGACGAGCACGACGCATCCGACGCCGGTCTACGATCCGGCGCAGGTGGAAGCGCGCTGGCAGAAGCGTTGGGACGAGGCGCACACCAACGAGCCCGACCTGGGCCATCCGGCTCGGCCATTCTACAACCTCATGATGTTTCCCTACCCCTCGGCCGAGGGGCTGCACGTGGGCAACATGTTCGCCTTCACGGGCGCCGACATCTACGGCCGGTTCAAGCGGCTCCAGGGGCATGAGGTATTCGAGCCGATCGGTTTCGACGCGTTCGGGATCCACTCCGAGAATTACGCGTTGACGATCGGCGTTCATCCCGCCCGCCTCATTCCCCAGAATATCGCCACCTTCCGGCGTCAGCTGCGCCGCTTCGGGGGAATGTTCGACTGGCGTCATGAAGTTTCGACCACCGATCCCCGCTATTACAAGTGGACCCAGTGGCTGTTTCTCCAGCTCTTCAAAGCCGGACTCGCGTTCCGCAAGAAGGCCGCCGTCAACTGGTGCCCTTCCTGCAAGACGGTGATCGCGAACGAGCAGGTAATCAACGGTTATTGTGAGCGCCATCCCGACGTCAAGGTCGAGCAGCGATTCCTGGAACAGTGGTTCTTCGCGATCACGAAGTACGCCCAGCGACTGCTCGATAATCTCGACACGCTCGACTGGTCCAGCAGCACCATCGCCATGCAGCGGAACTGGATCGGCCGGAGCGAGGGAGCGGAGCTGGTCTTCGCCGCGCCCAGCGGAGAAACGATCACCGTGTTCACGACTCGTCCCGACACGGTGTTCGGCGCGACGTACCTCGTGGTCGCCCCGGAGCACCCGCTCGTGGACGCGCTCACGGCGGAGGAGCAGCGCGGGAGTGTTCACCGCTACCAGCGCCGGGTCGCCGCGCAGGACATCGTCTCGCGCAAGGTGGGCGACAAGACCAAGACGGGGGTCTTCCTCGGCTCGTACGTTCGGAATCCCGCGACCGGCGCGTCCATCCCGGTCTGGATCGCGGACTACGTGCTGATGGAATACGGCACGGGTGCGATCATGGCCGTGCCGGCCCACGATCGCCGGGACTACGAGTTCGCGGTGCAGTTCGGGTTGCCGATCGTCCAGGTGGTCCGGCATGGCGATGATCCGCTGCCGCTCGAGTCCGAGGACGGGTTGCTGGTGAATTCGGGGCAATTCGACGGCGTGAGCTGCAAAGTGGCGCAGCGGCGCATCGTCGAATGGCTCGGTAGCCAGGGGCTCGCGACCGCGCGCGTGCAGTTCCGGCTGCATGACTGGTGCATTTCGCGGCAGCGATACTGGGGCCCGCCGATTCCCATCATCCATTGCGACCGGTGCGGACCGGTGGGAGTACCGGAGGACGATCTCCCGGTCGAGCTGCCGCTGATCGAGGATTTCCGTCCCGACGACACGGGTGTCAGCCCGCTCGCGCGCCATCGCGAATGGTATTACGTGCCCTGTCCCAGCTGTGGGGCGATGGGCCGGCGCGAGACCGACGTGTCGGACACGTTCCTCGACTCATCCTGGTACTACCTCCGCTATCCGTCGAGCGAAATCGAGGATCGCCCCTGGGACCGCGAGCGCACGCGCACCTGGTTGCCGGTGACGAGCTACATCGGCGGGAACGAGCACGCCGTGCTTCACCTCCTGTACTCGCGGTTCATCAGCATGGTGCTGCACGACCTCGGCCACATCGATTTCGAGGAACCGTTTCCGAAGCTCCGGGCGCACGGCCTCATCATCAAGGACGGCGCCAAGATGTCCAAATCCCGGGGCAACGTGGTCATTCCGGACGCCTTCATCCAGAAGTGGGGCGCGGACACGTTCCGGATGTACCTGATGTTTCTCGGCCCGTTCCAGGAGGGCGGTGACTTCCGCGATGAGGGGATCACGGGCATCCGCCGGTTCCTCGACAAGGTGTGGCTGCTCGCGCACGAAACGGCCGCCGAATCAGACGGCGCCTTGCCGCAGGACATCGAGCGCAAGCTGCATCAGACGATCCGCAAGGTGACCGAAGACACCGAGCGGCTCGACTACAACACCGCGATCGCGGCCATGATGGAGTACGTCAATCTCGCTCGCGAATCGGGCGTGAAAGTCCGGGGCGCCGTCGTGCCGCTGCTCGTCATGCTCGCGCCGTTTGCTCCGCACCTCGCGGAGGAGCTGTGGGAGCGAATGGGGCACCGCACGTCGGTGTTCGCGGCCCGCTGGCCGGCCTACGACGAACGCCTCGCCGCGTCCGGCGATGTCGAGATCGCGGTTCAGGTGAACGGCAAAGTGCGCTCGCGCCTGACCGTGCCCCGCGGCCTCGCCGAGGGAGCGATTGCGGCGCTCGCGCTCGCCGACGGCACGGTACAGAAATTCGTGGAGGGCAGGAAGGTCAAGAAGACGATCTACGTGCAGGACCGGCTGTTGAATCTCGTGGTCTAGAGAACCTTCGCTATCAGATCCCCGACCACGTACCCCACGGCGGCCACTCCCAACCCCACGACGAACATATCCAGCCCGCTCCGCAGCATTCCGCGGCCGGTGAACAGACTGCGGGCGCCGCCCACGAGAAAGTGCGACGCCATCGCGATAACGAATGCGATCCAGGCGGCCGCGTGTCCGGAAAACACCAGGAACGGGGCAACCGGAATGAATGCGCCCACCGCGGTGGCCGCGCCGGTCAGCCACCCCTCGCGGAATGGCGTCGCCTGCGCTTCGCCGATCTTCAGCTCTTCGCGTACCTGCTCGCCCAGCGCCCGCTGCGGGTCCCGCATGACTTCTTCCGACATGCGCCGCGCGGTGCGGGGGTCGACGCCCTTGGCCTGATACAGCAGCGTCAGCTCTTCCTGCTCCACGTCCGGCATCAGCCGGATCTCTTCTTTCTCCATCGCGATCTCGTGCGCATACACTTCCTGCTCGCTCTTGGCCGCGAGATATCCCGACGCGCCCATCGACAATGCGTCGGCGATCATGCCGGCAATCCCGGAGACCAGGATGACGTGGGGAGCGACCGATGCGCCGATCACTCCCGCGACCAGGCCAAAGTTCGCGGTCAACCCGTCGTTGAAGCCATACACGACGTTGCGGAGAAATCCGCCGGATTCCGTTCGGTGCCAGGGCTCGGCGCTCTGGCCCGCGAGGCTCGCGAGCGTGCCGGCGTGTTCGGCCGACTCTCGTGCCAGCGTCAGGGAGACCTGACGCGCGTCCTCGGCACGGGATGCCGAGTGCAGGTCCATGTACCCTTTGACCTCGCGTCCTTCCTCGCGCAGCAGCAGCGGGAGCAGATAGCGCGGGCCGAAGCGCCGGCCGAGCCAGGCCATGATCCGCGCGGACAGCGAGGGACGTTCCTGGGCGGGGACGGGGTGGCCGTTGGCCGCCAGCAGCTTGGCCCAGAGGTCCGTGTGCCGTCGCTCCACCTGCGCCAGCTGGCGATAGATTTCCCGCTTTCTCGGGTCGGCTTCTTCCGACGCGAGGGCGACGTAGAGGTAGGCGGCATCCAGCTCGTCTTGCCAGTGGTGCAACCAGTTGTGCAGGGTGGGGCGGTCAGGAGCGGTCATGCCAGAAGATACCGCCGGCTGGTCCAAGTTCCAAGATGCCAACCACTTACCTTCCCGGCTCCGGGATGCGACGTTTGGTGGTACGGCAACATCATCCATTCATGGGGAGATGAGTATCTCACTGGCCGTCTCAGATGTTCTGATCGCCCGCGCAAAATCCGGAGACCTCGAAGCGCTCGAGGCATTGTACCGCGCTTTCGAAACCCCGGTTTACAATCTCGCGCGGCGGATCTTGCGCAGCCCGGAAGACGCCGAGGACGTGCTCCAGGAGACGTTCCTCGAGGTCGTGCGGAGCATCGGGTCGTTCCGCGGCGAAGGTCATCTCTGGGGATGGATCCGGCAGATTGCCGCATCGAAGGCCCTGATGCGCATCCGCCGGCGCCAGGTGCGCAACGAAGAAACGTTCGACGAGGAATTCGCGGGGGCATCGGCCCAGCCGAGCGTGCCGATACGCGTGGACCTGGAACGGGCCCTCGAGAAACTGACCGAGACGTCGCGCGCGGTGGTCTGGCTGCATGACGTTGAGGGATACACGCACGAAGAGATCGCGGAGATGATGGGGAAGACTGCGAGTTTCTCGAAATCACAGCTGGCGCGCGCGCACGGGAAGCTGCGCCGCATGCTCGGTGAGGAGCGAACGGCCGAATGATGCACTGCACGCTCGAAGACCTGCTGGCGCTGCGCGACAACGAAGGATCGTCGTGGGCCCGGGAGCACCTGGACGGATGCGACGTGTGCCGCGCCGAGCTCGACGCGATGTACCAGCGCGTAGCGCGGCTCAAGGCACTGCCGCCCCTGTCGCCCCCGCGCAGCCGCTGGCCCGCGATCCGAAACCAGGTGCTTGCCACGCAGGCGCGCCGCCGACAGCGCTGGATGGCCTCGGGAATGGCCGCGGCGGCACTGCTCGCCGGAGTGCTCGTGCTCAGGCCGCACCAGGTGACGCCCGCGTATGCCCAGGAGCTGGCTCAGGCCAAGCGGCAGTCGGCGTCACTCGAAGCGGAGCTGCAGAGCCTCGATCCTGACTCGCGCGTCGAGAGCGGCCGCGCGGCCGCGATGGCGGCCGCCCTGGAAGACCAGATTGCGGCCGTGGACGCGCAGCTTTCGGGCCTCGAGGGCGGACAACCCGGGATCGGACAGGCGGCCGTGGACCTGTGGCGAGATCGGGTGAATCTCATGCAGCAGCTGGTCGACGTGCATGCGACCAACGCGGCGTACGTGGGGCTGTAATGAAAGGATCGGGGTTCGCTGGATGAAATGGATTCTCGCACTCGCGGTCGTCATCGTCGGCGTGCCGGGGTCTGGGGTGGCTGTCGCCCAGAATCCGTCCCGTCCCGGCGACCCGCGATACGGATTCCCGCCCGGCGAGCATCATGGCCGGCTTGGCGTGCTCGTCAACACGCAAGCCGATCCCGAGACTGACAGTATCGGCGCGCACATCGAAGCCGTTACCCCCGGCAGTCCGGCCGCCAAGGCCGGTCTCAAAGCCGGTGACGTCATCACGAAATTCGGCAGCAGTGCCCTTGGGGGCGTCGCCTCGGACGAGACCGGCGGCTCGGGACCGGGTCGCAAGCTCGTCGAACTCGCTCGCGCCCTCCAGCCCGGCGACTCGCTGCGCGTCGAATATCGGCGCGGCATGGCTGTCCGAACGACGACGCTGATTGCCGGTGACGTGAGCGTGATTTCCGGGTTCGATCGGTTGGCGGTCCCGCCCGGGCCACCCGGTGGGCGCGTGTCGATCGTTCCGGGGCCGGACGACTTCATGTTCTGCTTCGGCGACTGGTGCGACATGCAGATCGTGTCGCTCAATCCCGACCTCGGAGAGTACTTCGGAACAAAGGAAGGCATTCTCGTCGTCAAGGCGTCGGGAGACACGTCACTGCCGCTCAAGAGCGGCGATGTGATCCTCGCGATCGGCGGTCGCAAGCCGACGTCGGCGGCGCACGCCATGCGCATTCTCCGATCCTACGATCCGGGCGAGACGGTATCGATCGACATCATGCGGCGGCAAAAACGGGCCACGATCACGTGGCACGTGCCGGCGCGCGACAATCAGATGCACCACTTCAGGTTCAGGGAGATGCGTCCCGATTCCGACGGCGGGGACGCGCCGCAGGGTTAGACCGGACTCCTACGCGATGCGACGGGCCGCGGGAAGCGCCTGATCGAACGCGGAGAATTCGAAGGGTTTGGGGATGTAGGGGCGTCCGGTCGAAGCCAGGAAGTTCCGCACCCGTTCCTCGACCATCTGTCCCGTGGTAAAGACGACGCGCGCCGCGTGCTCGGGATCGCGGGCCCGGAGCTCTTCATACAGCTGCTCGCCCGACAAATCCGGCATGCGCATGTCCACGACCACCGCGTCGAACTTCGCGTCGCGCAGCCGCGCGAGTCCGTCGCGTCCGCTCGCCGTGGTTTCGACGTCGTGCCCCCGGCTTTGGAAGTAGCGCTGCAGAGCGACACGGACTGACGCCTCGTCATCCACCACGAGGATCCGCAGACGCTCGCCGATCGGCGTCGTGGCCGGCGCGTCTTCCGAGACTTCGTGCGTGCTTGCGGCGACGAGTGGCAGCTCCACCATGAAGCGTGCGCCGCCGCTCGGCGCATTTTCCGCCCAGATCTTGCCGTCGTGCTCCCGCACGATACCGAGCGAAATCGAAAGGCCGAGCCCGGTGCCCGAGCCGGTGGGCTTGGTCGTGAAGAACGGGTTGAAGATCCGCTCGATGAGGTGCGAGGGAATCCCCGGCCCCGTGTCCTCGATCTCGATGCGGATCGCGTCGCCGACCCGGGAGGTGCGCACGATCAGGCGCTGCGCCTCGCGCTGCTGGCGTTCCATCGCCTGCTCGGCGTTGGTGATCAGGTTCAGGAACACCTGCTGCAGCTGGTGCGCATCGGCCATCGTCTCGGGCAGCGTTTCGTCGTACTCCCGGCCGACTTCGATGCCGCGCACCCGGAGCTCGTAGCCGCGGAGCTCGAGCGTATCGTCGAGCACCTGATTGATGGACGTCGGCGTCCGCTCCGGTTTGTGCTGCCGCGCGAACGTGAGGAGGTTCTGGACGATGCGCGAGGCGCGCCGCGCTTCCGCGTAGATCATCTCCGCCGCGGTGCGCTGGTCCGGCGGGAACCGCTTTTCCGTCAGCAGGAGCTGCGCGAAGGCCGAGATGCCCGCGAGCGGGTTATTCAGCTCGTGCGCTACGCCCGAAACGAGCTGGCCGATGGCCGACATCTTTTCGGACTGAATCAGCTGCTCCTGAAGCATCTTCCCGTCGGTGACGTCGCGGATGATGCACAGCACTTCCTCGTCGCGCTTGGGGCTCGAGTACGTCACCGAAATCGTCCGTACCTCACGGTCTTTCCGGTAGAACGCGGTCTCGTAGAGCCCCGTCTCGCCGGCCAGCGCCTTCTGGAAGTGGCCGAGCACCTTGGGGAGCTCGTCGTCGGGGAGCATCGGCGCGAACCACTGCCCGATCAGCTCCTCGCGCGTGTGTCCGGAGACGATCTCGCCCGCGTGATTGACGGTGGTGAACCGTCCGTTCGCATCGAACGTGGCAATCGCGTCGGAGGCCGACTCGACCAGGTTGCGATACCGGGCCTCGGAGCGCGCCAGCTCGTCCTGGGCGACTTTCTGCTCGGTGATGTCTCGCATCGTGGCGACCGTGCCCATGAGCTGGCCGTCCACGATCAGCGGGGTACTGGACACGCCCACGTCCCGCTCGGCGTCGCCCCGGATGATCTTGGTCTCGTACCGCTGGTCTTCACCGCGCTGGACGCGCCGCTCCCGCTCGGCGAACAGCGGCCGCTCGGTCGCGACGACGAGATCGTCGATCAAGGTTCCGGGAAGGTCTTCGAGAGCTCGACCGAACAGTTCTGCCGCGGCGCGATTAGCCGTGAGAATCCGGCTGTCGAGACCCGTCACGACGACCGCATCGGCCAACGCCGCGATGATCTCACGGGCGATGACGGATGCGTCGACGGCGCCGAACGCTCGCTTGCGCGGGGCCGCGCCGGCACGGAGTTCCCGTGCCGGTGCCGCGCGATTGCGTTTAGTCATGCCGCATACGAGGCCAGCATCGACTCCCGCATCAACGTAAGGCTCTTCGAAGAGGCAGCCGCGACCTCATCGGGATCCTCCCCTTTGGCCACGCAGCTCTTGATGATCTCGAGCGCGTGAACGGGGTGTTCATCGTCGTACTTCGCGTGCTCCTCGAGCCACCAGCGACCACGCGGACCGATCTTCTCATTCTTGCCCAGACCGCGCAGCGCCTTTTCGGAAATCTTCTGAGCCACGCCCTCGACGGCGTAGTTCACGGCGCCGACGGCCGTGGCGAACGCCGCCGTCCGGCACATCGAGGTCAGATAGTTGTGGAACACGCGCGTTTCCGGATTCATCGGCTCGGGCACCTGGAACCGCTGCCGCGGCACGTTGAACCCATCGCCCATCGCCCGCCACATCGCGTCGTGACGCTTCTCGACGCGGATGTTATCGCGGAAAAAGGCCTGGCCTTCCGCCGGCGAACGATCGAGCAGCAATTGCAGCCACTGGGGGAAGTCCCGGATGATCGGGTAAAACGCCACCAGGAAGTTCTGAATCTTCCCATCCGTCAGCTGATTCTCGGAGGCATCCAGCACCACCGGTGTGTCGAGGATCGCCTCTCGCTGCGGCTCGAGAGCCGAATCCAACTCAGCCACCCACGCGGGGTGGGGAGTCACCCGCACAGACATGCCATCTCCTTCTAGGGCGCAGCTTTTTTAGGAACTGCGAGCGGGTAAATCTATACCCGCGAGTGAGTGACGCAAATTAAAGTCATTCGGTGACTTGAGGCACGGTCTAACCCATTGCGCCTCAAGCGAGTCGTGTCTCGCCCTTGACAAGATATATCTGACAAGAATAGCTTCACGTAACATCTTATTGGGGTGCAAAATGGGACGTGGATTTGGATGGCAGGGATTCGGGTTCGGCCCGCGGGCATGGGGCTTCGGGGGTCGCGGCGGCCGGCGGCAGTGGTTCGGGTCCGGCGACATGAAGTACGTCATTCTCAAGCTGCTGCAGGACAAGCCTCGGCACGGCTACGAGGTCATGAAGGAGCTCGAAGACCGGCTACACGGTGCCTATTCGCCATCCCCGGGGACCGTCTACCCGACGTTGCAATGGCTCGAGGATGAAGGCCTGGTCAAGGCGCGCGAGGTCGACGGCAAGAAGGTCTACGAAATCACCGAGCAGGGGCGCGCATTCCTGCTCGAGCACAAGGATGTCGTGGAAGAAATTTTCGATCGGGTCGCCGATGCGGTGGAGCGCACCGTGGGCGGCTCCATGGCCGAGGTGAACCGCGCGCTGGGACAGCTGGTCAAGAACGTCTATCGCGTGGGGTGGAAGGTGTCGGACGATGCTGCCCGGAAACGTCTCGCCGAGATCCTCACGAGAACGGCCAAGGAAATCGAGGCGCTCGTCACCTGAGTAGTGTGTCCGGGCGTGCAACATGGACGCCCGGACGCGTCTTCCCCATATTCGCCCCCTCAAGCCCCGCGCCCGTTTTCAAAACCGTGCAGGGGAAGGGGAGCAATGTCGCCATCCACGACGTCACGACAGCACGCCATCGTTATCGGCGGCAGCCTCGCCGGCCTCTTTGCCGCGCGCGTGTTGAGCGATCATTTCGCCCGCGTCACGATTGTCGAGCGTGACCGGCTGGACGATAGCAGTGAAGCCCGCAAAGGCGTTCCGCAGGGCCGGCACTTCCATGTGCTGCTCAAGCGTGGCGAAAGCATCGTCCGCGACTTGTTCCCAACCTCCGCCGATGCGTTGCTCTCGGGTGGAGCGACCGTGGTCGATATCGGGAACGACATGCGCATTTTTCAGTTCGGCAGTTACAAGGTGCGCTGCGCCACCGATGCGCGGCTGTTGTTCCTGACGCGTCCCTTCCTCGAGCGGGAAATTCGCCGTCGGGTGCTCGGCCGCCCCAACGTCGCCGTGCTCGATCGACGAGAAATCTCGGGGTTGCTCACGCACGACGATCGCACGCGCGTGACCGGAGTCGTGGTCCGGGAAGCCGGCGCGGGGAGCGGGGAGCGGGAAGCCACATTGCTCGCGGGAGACCTGGTGGTCGACACGAGCGGCCGCGGCTCGCAATCTCCGGCATGGCTCAAGGCGCTGGGCTACGCGCCACCACCGGAGGAGAGTGTCACGGTGAACGTCGGCTATACGAGCCGGCTGTATCGGCGTGCGACGGGCGACTTGCCCGGGATGAAAGCCGCGTACGTGCTCCCGCGACCGCCGCGGGAACGCCGGTTCGGCGCGCTGTTTCCCATGGAGGATGATCGCTGGATTGCGACCCTCGGCGGATGGAGCGGGGATCATGCGCCGGCCGACGACCTGGGTTTCGTGCGGTTCGCGCAAAGCCTCCCCGCGCCCGAAATCGGCGCCGTTCTGCCGCGCCTCGAGCCCGCTTCAGACTTCGCATTCCATCAATTCCCCGCGAATCGCTGGCGGCACTACGAGAAGCAATCGAAGCTGCCACAGGGATTTCTCGTCCTCGGCGATGCGCTCTGCAGCTTCAATCCCGTGTATGGCGAGGGCATAACCGTCGCCGCGCTCGAAGCCGTGGCATTGCGGGAGAGCCTGGAACGCACCGCTCCCGATCGGGTGGGAGAACTGGGCAGGACGTACTTCTTACGGGCGGGGAAGATCGTGGCACCCGCGTGGATGCTCACGATCACCGAAGATTTCCGCCATGAAGGGGTGACAGGCAGAAAGCGCAAAGGCGCGTCGCTGCTCGAGTGGTACATCGGGAGGGTGTATGCGGCGACGGCACGAGATCCGGTCGTCTACCGTGCGTTTCTCAGGGTCGTCTTGCTGCTCGATCCACCGACGCGACTGCTCGAGCCGGCGCTGGCGCTCCGGATCATGCTGGGAGGCCGGCCGGAACCGACGCCGGCCGGCGATGCCGGTCTCGTAGCGCCTGAAGGGCTCGAGTGACGTAGACCCGCGTCATCTGCTTGCGCCAGGAAAGATCAAAATCGGTGTTGTCCATCGGCTTCGCAGGGCCGAATGCGGCGAGTGCGGCCTGGGCGATGGCGTCATCGGAGAGGCGGTGGCCGATGAGCGCGGCGCCTGCAGCATCGATGTACTGCGGATAGCTCGCGACCGCGCCGAGCACGATCCGCGCATCGGCCACCACGTCGCCGTCCCACAGAATCCATGCTGCCACTCCGAGCACTGGGAAGTCAAATGCCCCACGGCGCCTGAGCTTCTCGTACACCGCGTCGGCGCCGCGTGTCACCGGCACCTTCACGGAGACGAGAATCTCGTGTGCGTCCTTCTCGAGGTACCGTATCCCGTCATTGCGATACAGCTCGGATGCGGGAACGACCCGGCCTCCTGCCGGTCCGACGAATTCGAGCTCCGCGCCGAGCGCGACCACGACGGGCGCCAGGTCCGAGGAGTTGACCGCCCAACAGCGCGGGCTCGAGGGCGCGACCCAGCAGATCGCTCCATCCTTTTTCATGCAGAAGTCGATGGCTTTGCGCCACTCGTACGTCTGGTCGTAGTAGTTGCAGCGCGTATCGAGCAGAAGATTACCGCCGAGGGTGCCCATGTTGCGGAGCAGCGGAGTCGAAATGAGCGAGGCGGCGTGGGCGACAACGGGCGCGGACAGGCGGACGGGCTGATGGGCGGACAGTTCAGTCAGGGTGAGACCGGAGCCGAGTTCCAGAATTTCGTCCGGCGGTCCGGCGGTCCGCCTGTCCTGCCTCAACTCCCGGACTTTCATCAGCGATATGACCGTTTTCGGCTCCTGCTGGCGCCGCTTCATGTTGGGATAGAGATCCGTCCCCCCCGCGACATACATGCCCGATGGGCCCGCGTCGACCTTGCGCGCCACCGCCTCGCGGAGCGTCGTGGGCTCGCAATAGCCGAAGCCGGGCAGGCGCAGCATCAGCCGTCCAATTCGGGAGGCGGGACCCGCGTGGCGTCCGGCCAATCGACTGCGGGGAAACCGGCGGGGCCGAAGCGGGGCGCCTCACCCTTCTGCTTGCGCCGGAGAGCCTTGAGCACTTTTTCGGGTGTGATTGGAACCTCGTCGATGCGCACGCCGACGGCGTCGTACACCGCGTTCGCGACGGCGGGCATGACGGGCAGGAGCGGGCCCTGGCCAACCTCCTTGGCGCCAAACGGACCGTTGGGGTCGGGGTGCTCGACGATGTAGCTCGTCACATCGCACATCTCGAGCGTGGTGGGACTCTTGTACTCGAGCAGGCTCGGCGCCTTGTGCACCATGCCGCGGTTCTCGCGGTAGGTCATCTCCTCCATCAATGCTTCCCCCAGGCCCATGTAGACGCTCCCCTCGATCTGGCCCATCACGGCAGCGGCATTGATCGAGCGACCCACATCGTGCGCGACCCAGATGTGAGGAACGCGCACGATCCCGGTGTCGGGTTCAACCGTCACTTCGGCCACAGCCGCGCTGTAGGAGTAGGCGGGGGAAGGCCCTACGCCCGATCCGCGATAGCGTGACGGATTGCGTGGTGGAGTGTAGGACCCGACGGTCCCGACCGTCCCTTCGCGCGCTTCCGCAAGCTGCACGGCCTCCGCGAACGTCATCGTAGTGGACGGATCGGCAGCGTCGAAGACGCGCGACCGCGCGAACGTCACGCGATCTTCCGGAATTGCCAACTGAGACGCGACATGCCGCGCAATGATGGCGCGCGCTCGCTCCGCCGCCGCGACGCAGGCATTCCCGGTCATCAACGTCACCCGACTCGAGTAGCTGCCGAGGTCGACCGGAGTGAGATCCGTATCGCCGGCGACGACGGCCACGTCGAACGGATCGATCCCGAGCACTTCCGCGGCAATGATCGCGAGCACGGAGTCCGATCCCTGCCCGATCTCGATCGAGCCGCAGAATACCGTCACGCCGCCGCCGCGGTCGCACTTGAGCTGCACGCCGGAATGCGGCATGTCGTTCCAGTAGATCGGCAGACCCGCGCCCGTGATGTAACTCGAGCACGCCAGTCCGACGCCTCTCCCCAAGGGAAGCTTGCGGAACTTGGTTGCCCATCCCGACCCCTGGACGACCTTCCGAATGCATTCGCCCAGCCCCATCGATCCGATCCGCAGGTGATTGACCGTGACGCTTCCGGCGGGCACGAGCTGGCGGAGTCGCAGCTCCGCGGGATCGATGTTCAACTGCTCGGCGATCTTGTCGAGATGGACCTCGAGCGCGAAGCGCGGCTGCGGGGTTCCATGGCCGCGCTTCGGGCCGCACGGCGGCTTGTTCGTGAACATGCGAGCGCCGCGGAACCGGTAGCGCGGGACCACGTACGTGACGGTCTGAAGCGCGCCGGTATAGTAGGTGGTGGCGACGCCGTACGAGCCGTATGCTCCGCCATCGAGTAAGGACTTGAAATCGAGCGCCGTGATCGTGCCGTCCCGCTTCACCCCCGTGCGGATCCACATCAGCGTGGGATGCCGGCCGCGGTGGCAGTAGAACACTTCTTCCCGTGTCAGCGTGATCTTCACCGGCCGCCCGGTTTCCATCGCCAGTTTCGCTACTACGATCTCATGGCCGAACGGATCGCTCTTGCCGCCGAAGGCGCCACCATTCGGAGTCGCGATCACGCGAATGCGCGCGGGCTCGAGCTCGAGCACTTTGGCGAGGGCGCGGTGCACGTAATGCGGGGTTTGCGTGGAGCTCCAGAGGACGAGCTTTCCGTCGGCCGACCAGCTGGCCACGGCGGCGTGCTGTTCCATCGGCAGGTGGGTGTTGCCGGCGAAGAAGAAGACATCTTCTCGCACGACGTCGGCCGATCCGAACCCTTCCTCCACGCCGCCGAAATCGAGCGCGATGAGCTTGTGCACGTTCCCGGATGGTCCGTAGTCGTGGATCCGCGGCGCGGGCGTGGCGAGCGCATCCTCCGGCGATGTGATCGCCGTGAGCGGCTCGTACTCCACGTCGATCGACTCGAGGGCCGCGGCCGCGGCCTCCTCGCTGGTTGCGGCGACGGCGGCGACCGGGTCGCCAACGAAGCGCACCGCATCGAGCGCGAGCGCATGTTCGTCCTGACTGACGGGGAGGATGCCGAACGGGATGGGGAGATCACGACCGACCAGAACGGCCTTCACGCCGTCCCGCGCCGCGGCGCGGCTCGTGTCGATCCGCCGGATGCGCGCGTGCGCGTGGGGCGACCGCAGCAGTCGGGCAAAGAGCATGCGCGGGAGCGCGATGTCATCGGCGAATCGCGTTTGACCCGTCACCTTGGCGGTCGCGTCGATTTTCCGGGTGGCGGTGCCGACGACGCGCAGCGTGTCAGCTGCCATACAGCGTTTCTCGCGCCGGGGACGCCGGCTCGCCCCGCATCCGGCGGGCGGCGAGCTCCACCGCCTCGTAGATCTTCAGGTAACCGGTGCAGCGGCAAAGATTGCCCGCCAGGGCTTCCTGGATCAGCGCTCGGGAAGGCGCGGGGTGTTCGCGCAGCAGCGCGGCCGCCGCGAGCAGGAAGGCCGGAGTACAGTAGCCGCACTGCGCGGCGCCCAGCTCGGCGAACGCGTCTTGCAGCGGATGCAACCGCGCGTTGTCCGCCATGCCTTCGACGGTTTCGACCCGCCGTCCGGCGCAGGCCTGGCCGAGCACGAGACAGGAGAGCACCGGCACCTGATCGAGCAGCACCGTGCAGGTGCCGCATTCCCCGAGCTCACAGCCGTGCTTGGTCCCCGTGAGGCCGAGATCCTCACGGAGCACCTCGAGCAGCGTCTTGTGGGAGGCAAAGGCGACGTCCACGCGCTCCCCGTTCAGCTCGAAGCCGAGCTGTACCTTGGTCGCGCTCATGCGCAGTAACGTACCCTTCCTCTCGCGACGGGGCGACCGCAGTTTTGGGCGACGCGGATGAACACCCAGGAGTCTGTCGGACTGTGTTTCAGCTGCCGCTGGATGCGCGCCGTCGCAACGCGACGGGACTCGGTGTTCTTCCGCTGCGCGCGCGCCGAGACCGACGCGCGGTTTCCGCGTTATCCCCAGCTGCCCGTCCACGCCTGCACGGGATACGAGGCCTCGATGCTCTACGTGATTCTGCTGAACTACACGAAGCCGCTCGCCGACGTCGATGCTGTCCGCGCGCGGCATATCGAGCACCTCGAGCGCTTCGCCTCGCAAGGAATATTCCATGCGTGGGCACGCCGGAACCCTCCCAGCGGGGGGGTGTTGATTGCCATGGCTCCCGACCGCGCGGCACTCGAGGCGGTGATCGCCCAGGATCCGTACGTCGTGGCCGGCGTCGTCCAGCCCGAGATCGTCGAGTTCACGGCCGCCAACACCCAGGGCGTGTTCCGCGCAAAATCGTAAGTGATTGCTGGTATGGCACTTGTAATACGGCCCGCGAGGGAGCTATTGCGCGGCGCGCCACGTTTTCCCAGTTTCGCTGCCGCGCCCCCCACACACACGTAGCGAGGCCAGGTGGTCCACCCGAGTTTGGTCGAGAGGGCCAAGCTGTTCTTTTTCCGCCACTTCGAGCGGATTTTCGTGCTGCTCCTGGTCGGCGCGATGGTCGTCATTCATTCCGTCATCGACGACAAGCTCGCATTCCTGAACTTCTATTACCTGCCGATGATCCTCGCCGGGTTCTACGGCGGTCGCCGCTTTGCCGTGATGTCCGGACTGTTCGTCGTGGGGCTGGTGTTCTTCTTTCAGGCGGTGCAGGGCCTCGATTCGGCGCCGGGATTCTCGCTGCCGGTGCTGCTCGCGCTCGTTCCCTGGGGCGGGTTTCTCATCCTGACGGGCTATGTGGTGGGAAAGCTCGCGGAGCAACGTGAGAGTCGTCTCGGCGAAGTGAAGAACGCGTATCTCGCGACGCTCGAGCTGCTCGCTTTTCATATTGAATCGACCGAAAAGCATCAGCAGGGGCACAGCACGCGCGTGGCGCAGGTGGCGGACGCGATCGCCACCGAGCTCCGGCTCTCGGAGGACGACCGCGAGAATCTCCACGTCGCGGCCTTGCTGCACGAGGTGGGAACTCGGGATCAACGGCTCCTGCGGCTGCTGGCCCGCTCGGAGAGCGACGCCACCGTTGCCGTGGCGCGCGCCATGCACGGCGCCGCGGCGATCATCGCGGAGTACGGTCATTACTACGAGATCGTCGGCGAGGACTGGGAGATTGATTCGCTTCCGATACCGCTGACGGTGAAGATCCTGGCGGTGGCGGACTCCTTCGAGACGCTGCAAATGGCCACGCCGGTCCGCGAGGCGTTTCCCAAATGGCGGGCCCTGGAAGAGATCGAAAAGGGCACGGGGAAGACGTTCGCGCTGGCCGCGGTCCGTGCGCTGCGCGTAGTGGCGGGACAGCCGGAGGCGCTGGGACGCGGTGTCTTAAAGGTCGTCTAGGATCACTCCGACCCTGGCAGGGGCGCCGGGGCCACCGCCATGCCCATGATGTGGTAGCCGTTATCGACGTAAATCACCGAACCAGTGATGGCTCGCGCCTGCGGGGAGAGCAGGAACACGGCGGTATTCCCGACGTCCTCGGCGTCGATCTGCCGTTGCAGGGGTGAGTTCGCGCTCGTGTACGCGATCATCTGGTCGATGAACCCGATCGCGCTCGCCGCCCGCGAAGCCCAGGGCCCCGCCGAGATCGCGTTGACCCGCACGTTGAATCGCCGTCCCGCCTCATACGCCAACGTTCTGGTGTCGGCTTCGAGCGCCGCCTTGGCGGACGACATGCCGCCCCCGTATCCCGGAATCACCCGCTCACCCGCCATGTAACTCAGCGATAGAAACGCGCCATGGGGCCGCATCAGCGGCCCGAGGTGGCTGACCAGACTGACGTTGCTGTAGGCACTGACGCTCAACGCCTCGAGGTACCCGCGCCGGCTCGTATCCACGAGCGGCTTCTTGACCTCGGGAGCGTTCGCGAGACTGTGCACCACGATATCGAGCGGCTTGTCGCCGAAATCCACGCGCAGCAGCTCGGTCATTCCCGCGATGCTGAAATCCCCCACGTCCCGATAGCGCTTGTTCTCGCGAATATCGGTGGGCGCGTCGTCCAGCGTGTCGAAGGCGGCATCGAGGGGATAGATCCGCTCGAATTCGAGCTTCGCGCCGTTCGAGAGCTTGAGCGCATCGTCGATTTTCCCGCGCTCGAGGAGCTTCGTAAAAATGCCCAGGGCCGGAGGCCAGGTGCCGACGCACACGGCGGCGCCCGCCTCGGCCAGTCCCTTGGCGATCGCGAATCCGAATCCTGAGGCGTCGGCCACCCCGGCCACGAGCGCGCGCTTTCCGGATAAATCGATGTTCACGCTGTTCTCCCCTGTTACCAGCGGATCGCGGCGCTGGCCCAGGTAAAGCCGGAGCCAAACGCCGCAAGCACGAGCAGCTCGCCGCGATTCAACCGGTTCTGCCCCAACGCCTCGTGCAGCGCGATCGGAATCGAAGCGGCTGTGGTGTTGCCGTACTTCTGGATGTTGGCGAACACTTGATCGTCGCGCAGCGACATCTCTTTCGCGAGCATGTCGATGATGCGGAGATTGGCCTGATGTGGAACCAGGAGCTTGATGTCCGGAGCCGTGAGCCCGTTGGTGCAGAGGGCGAGCTCCACCGCTTCGCGCATGCGCACCGATGCGGCCTTGAACACCTCCCGGCCATCCATCACGGGCCGGTGCAGGCCCGCTTCGAGCATCGCGACACTCACATACGGATCGTGTGCCAGTCCGGGGCCGTCGACCCAGAGTTTTTCCGCGTCGCGCCCGTCGGAGAAAAGATGGGTGGACAGCACTCCGCGCCGCGGATCGTCCGTGGCGCCGAGGATGGCCGCGCCGGCTCCGTCACCGAAGAGCACGGCCGTGTCGCGACCGCGCGTGGTCTTATCGAGGCCGCGAGAGTGCACCTCGGCGCCGACCAGCAGAATGCGGCGGTACTGGCCCGAGCGGATCCACGCGTCCGCGATTGACAGCCCGTAGATGAAGCCGCTGCACTGATTCCGTACGTCGACGGCGGGAATGGTCGAGACGCCCAGCTCCCGCTGGAGAAAGACGCCGTTCCCAGGCTCGAAATGGTCGGGCGTGCAGGTGCAGTAGATGATGCAGTCCAGATCCGAGGATCGGAGACCGGCCCGCTCGAGCGCCACTTTTGCGGCGTCGCGCGCGAGAGTGGCGCCCGTATCGCCTGGTTCCACCCAGTGACGCGTGCGGATGCCCGAGCGCTGGGTGATCCACTCATCCGACGTGTCCATGAGCTTCGCGAGGTCGTCATTCGTGACAACGCGTGCCGGGACATGAAATCCGGTCGCGACGAATTCAGTCCGCGGCATCTCGGGCCTCGCTCGCAGGTTGCGGCGTCACAGGGAATGGGGAAGATTTCGCCCCCGGTCGAGCAAAGCAAGGGAGCATGGATCTCTTCGTGACCACGGAGCAGCTCGAGGCGCTACGCGGCGCGAAACATCTTCCCGATGTGCTCGAGCGCGTGCTGTCCGGCGCACGCTCGGACGATGACGGCTACGTCCTGACGCTGACCTACGAAGAAGCCACGGCGCTGAACGAATTGTGCGCCTGGAACGTGCACACCGATGCCACGGGCGCTGTGACCCCATCGTCCCGGGTGTTCGAGGACATCGTGACGGCGATCATGCGGCATCCTGAATACTAGGGCGGGTAATAGGCGGTCGCGGCGGTAACTTCCGAAAGAGAGGCCAGCAATGAGACGCACGCTGTTGCTATTCTGTCTCACCCTTCCCGCTGCACTCTTCCCCCTTCCCGTCGTTGCCCAGAAGCGCGCCATCACGATCGACGATTACCTCGCGCTGCCGAGTGTGTCCGATCCGCAGCTTTCCCCGGACGGGAACAGGATCGCGTACACGGTGACACGGTACTCGCTGCAGGATAATCGCGGCACATCCCGGATCTGGATCGCCGATATCGGGGCAGGCACCACCCGCGAGGTGACGGAAGGTCCGGGCTCCGACCGGCAGCCGCGCTGGGCCCCCGACGGATTGTCGCTCGCGTTCGTCTCCACGCGCGATGGCACTCCGCAGCTCTGGACGCTGCCGTTTGCCCGGGGTGGCGAGGCGCGCAAGCTGACGAGCCTGCCCGACGGCGTGTCCGACCCCGTGTGGATGCCGGATGGCAAGGAATTGCTCGTAACGAGCGACATCAAATGGCCCGCCGATCAGGAAATCGATCGGCGCAACGGGCAGTATCCCACGGACGCCCGGTTGTGGACCGACCTGTTCTACCGGCACTGGGACGATTGGCGGACCGGGCACCGACAGCACGAATTCCTGATCTCTGTCGCTGACGGGAAAGCCCGGGACCTCATACCCGACGACCGCGACGTTCCCACCATCGCGACCAGCGGAGATGGCGACGTGAGCGTCGCGCCCGACGGCCGGGAGATCGCGATCGCGATCCACAACGAGCCCGTCGCGACGACCACGAACGTGGACATCTACACGCTCAATCCGGACGGGTCCGGCATGAAAGCGGTGACCACGTCGAAGGGCGCGGATAACACGCCGCGGTATTCGCCGGACGGTAAGTGGCTGGCGTACGTCTCGCTCGAGCGACCCGGGTTCGAGGCGGATCGCGGCCGACTGATGTTGTTGCAGCGGGCGGGTGGCAAGACGGGCGGCGCAAACCCCGTCGAAGCGACGGCGGGGTGGACGTTGTCGGTCGGCTCGTACTCGTGGTGTCCGGGGTCGGATTGCCTGTATGCGGTGGTCGAGGAGCGCGGCCGCCTCAACCTCTACCGGATCGACGTTCCCTCGTTCCGCCGGACGGTGGTGTATTCCGGCGGTTGCAACACCAATCCCGCCGGCTCGGCTGACGGGAAGACGGTGACGTACCTCCATCAAAGCAACACCCAGCCGCCCGAAGTCTGGGCGAACGGCAAGCCGGTGAGCCACCACACCGATTCGCTCACGGCGCTGCTGGACTTGCGACCGCTCGAGGCGTTCGGCTTCGTCGGCGCGCTCGGGGACTCGGTGTTCGGCTGGGCACTCAAGCCGCCCGGTTTCGACGCCACCAAGAAATACCCGCTGCTGTATCTGGTCCACGGCGGTCCGCAAGGTGCCTGGGACGACGACTGGCACGCGCGCTGGAATTACCAGATGTTCGCGAGCCGCGGCTACGTGATCGGCGCCGTGAATTTCCACGGGTCCACGGGATACGGCCAGAAGTTCACCGACGCCATTTCGCAGCACTGGGGCGACTATCCGTACGATGACGTGATGAAGGGCGTGGACGTGCTGTCACGCCTGCCGTACGTCGACTCGACGCGCATGGGCGCGGCGGGGGCCTCGTACGGTGGGTACATGGTGTACTGGATTGCGGGGCACACGAATCGGTTCAAGGTCCTCGTGGATCATGACGGCGTGTTCAATACCGTCAGCATGTTCGGGTCGACGGAAGAGCTGTGGTTCGTGACCTGGGAGTTCGGCGGTACGCCGTCCGCAAACCGGGAGCTGTACGAGAAGTGGTCACCCTCGAATTTCGCGCAGAACTGGAAGACGCCGATGCTGATCATCCACTCGCAGCACGATTATCGCGTGGACCTCTCCGAAGGCTACCAGGCGTTTACGGCGCTGCGCACGATGGGCGTGCCGGGCAAGTTCTTGTATTTCCCGGACGAGGGCCATTGGGTGCTGCGCCCGCGCGACCGGCGGCTCTGGTGGGGAACGGTGCTGGATTGGGTCGATCAGTACCTGCGGCCGACGGCCACAGCTGGAGGGCGGTGACTCGATCTACCGTCCCTTCGGCCAGACATTGTTTTCCCGCCGCACGTCCGGGATGCGGCCGTCCGGGTCGACTTCGACTTTCGTCACGTCATCCGAATACTGCTGCACGTACACGTACCGGCTCCCCTGCATCCACACCTCGACCGGCAGACGCACCCGAGTGGTTGAGCGATCCGCGAACGTAATCCGCAGGTCGACGGGCATGGGAAGCGCGCCGAGACTGGAGAGAAAAATCCCCGTATAGGTGACCCCGTTCGAATCCCTGACCGTGCTGAGCGAGTCGACTGCCTGGTCGACCACGTCCGTGCGATAGAACCAGCCCCGCCAGAACCACGACAAGTCTTCACCCAATCCGTCCTCCATACTGCGGAAGAAATCCGCCGGGGTGGGGTGTTTGAAGGCCCAGCGGCGGATGTATTCCCGGAAGGCGGCGTCGAATCGCGTGGTGTCGCCGATGATGTACTGGCGCAGGAGATACAACCCGGTTGCCGGCTTGTTGTACTCCACTTGACCGAGCAGGCGAGGGGCAACACGGTCTGCCGGAAGCATCGGGGGCTGGTCGAGCCCGAGCGCTGCGAAGCGCGCCCATTGCGTCGCGGCGCCGCGCCCCTGCGGTATCGAGTCGTGATAAAACGTCATCTCCGAATAGATGTTGATGAACGTGTTGAAGCCTTCGTCCATCCACGCATACAGCCGCTCGTTCGATCCGACGGTCATGGGGAACCACTGATGTCCCAGCTCGTGCGTCTCGACCTGGAATAGCCCGCGCCCGCCGGAGCGATCCTCGCAGAACACGATCATGGGATATTCCATGCCCCCCACCGGTCCGCCCACGTTCGTCGCGACCGGGTAGGGATAGTGGAACCACTTGTCTGAATAATGCTGAATCGAATGCCGCGCGTAGAGCGTGGAATTCTGCCAATCGGAGTTGGCTTCGAGCGGGTAGGCGGACTGCACGAGAATGCCGTCCCATCCCGCCGCGTCCCAGATGAAATTCGGCGCCGCGGCCCAGGCCACGTCGCGCACGTTCTTCGCTTCGAAATGCCATGTCAGCGTCGGCGTCTTTCCGGCGGGCCGTGTCGACGGGTTCCCCACCTCGTTCCGCCCGACGATCGCCACCGTGCGATCCGATTTGAGCGCCTGCGCCAGCCGGTCGCGCTGGGTCTGCGTCAGCACGTCGGCGGGATTGAGCAACGTGCCGGTGGCGACGACGATGAAGTTGCGCGGAACCGTGAGCTCCACGTCGAAATCCCCGTACTCGAGATAGAACTCTCCCTGGCCGAGATATTGCTCGGTGTTCCAGCCCCGCACGTCGTCGTACACGGCCATGCGCGGGTACCACTGCGCCAGCTCGTACTCCCAACCCTCCGTGTACAGCTCTCGTCCCATCCGGTCGGAGCCATGTTCGGGTATCTGGAACTGATAGACGACGTTGAACTCGACCGTGCCCTTGGGAGGGAGGGGACGGTCCAAATCGACCCGCATGAGCGTGCCGTCCACCGTCATTTTCAGCGGCGTCTTCTTGTCCGCCTGCCGGCTCGTCTTCTTGTCGGCTGGCTGCACCGAGGAAAAGTCTTCGATCGTGTACCCGCCAACGAACCCGCCGCCCGCGAATCTCGCGCCCGGCGGGGCGAGAAACCCCGCGCGGCTGTCCTGCCGATAAATGTTCTGGTCGAGCTGCACCCAGACGTACCGCAGGGTGTCCGGAGAGTTGTTGGTGTACCGGATGGTTTCGCGGCCCGAGAGCGTCTGCGTCCCGGTATCGAGCGTCGCGCGAATCACGTAATCGGCTCGCTGCTGCCAGTACACCGGCCCCGGCGACCCTGAGCCGGTCCGGATCATGGTTGCGGTCGGAAGCGGCAACCGCCGGAACGGCGACGTGTCACCGACCTGCACCGGGAGTGGCGGAAGCTGCGTCTGCTGAGCGGGTCGCTGTTGCTGCTGCAGCAGCGTGGCCGCGAGCGCGAGAGAGAGCATGCGGGGCAGTCCTCGAGTGACGAAACGGGAGCGCGGCGGTCAGACTTCCGCGACGCGATCGGGAGCTTCTCCCTCAGTGAGATATCCGGCGGCGACTCCGCCGACGACGAGCGCGAGGCCGAGCCACCCGACAGCCGTAAGCTGCTGGGAGAAGAGCACCAAGGCGAGTATCGTACCCACCACGGGTTCGATGGTTGCCGCGACAGCGGTCGGCGCGGCGTCGATCCGGCGCAGGGCGGCGAAGAACAGAAAGTTCGCGCCCAACACGGGACCGATGGCGAGCGCCGCGATGTAGAGCCAGGCCCCGGGCGTGGGCGGCACGATGGGTGGCTGACCCGCGAGCGGCAGGATGATCCCGAGGATGAGTGTGCCCCCGGCGAGCTCGAGCAGCAGGACACGCTGCGCTCCATAGCGCGGCACCGACCAGCGGCCCAGCAGCGTGCTGCCCGCATACGACAGCGCCGCGAACAGCCCTCCCGCGATGCCGGCAATGAGACTCGGCATGGCAATGGTGGTGACCCCTGAGCCATGACTGCCGCCGCGCACGGTCAACGCCGCGCCGGCCATGACCACGACGGCGAGCAGCAGGCGAGTGCGGGTGAGCGTCTCGCCGAGCAGCGGTTTCGCCAACAGCGCCACGATCACGGGGGCGGTGTAGAGCAGCGCCGCCGCTCCGGCCACGCCCGTGCCCGCGATGCCGAACTGATACGCCACCTCGAATAGCGCGACCAGCGCGCCTCCCCCGAGCCCGACAAGCAGCAATCCACGGCGATCGATCCGGAAAAATCCTGGACGTGTCATTCCATAGGCGATGAGCGCGAGCGAGCCCACGAGAATACGCCAGAATCCAATCCCGGTGAGGGAAGCACCTTCCTTGTACAGGGCGGTGCTCAAGGGGCCGGTGGTGCCCCAGACCGCACCGGCAGCCAACGCGAATCCGTACCCGGCGATTCGCGTTGCGCGTGCGTCGCGATCGCGGCCAGCCGCGCTGGTGGTCGACTCCACCTTACACGAGCTCGCCGCGCAACACGGTAACCGCCTGACCACCGAGCAGCACGCGGTCTCCGGCGAGTCGCACGCGGACCGTGCCACCACGCGCGGACGCCTGATATCCCACGAGCTCCACCCGGCCCAGCCGTTCGGCCCAAAACGGCGCGAGCGCACAGTGTGCCGAACCGGTGACCGGATCCTCGTTCACCCCCACTTGCGGCGCGAAGAAACGGGAGACGAAGTCGTACCCCGGCGCACTCGCGCGGCTCGTGACCATGATGCCACGCGCCTCGACGCGCGACAGCGCGCCGAAGTCGGGTTGGACGGCCCGGACGGCGGCTTCGTCGTCCAGCTCGAGCAGGTAATCGAACCGCGTGCGCGCCACGGTGCGGGCGCGAACTCCGAGCGCCTGGAGCAGTCCCGCCGGCGCGGGCGCCGGTTGCGCCGGCGTGGCCGGAAAGTCGAGCTCGATCCACGCCTCGAGCCGCCGCCCGCTCAGGATGCCGCTCTTGGTGTGAAACCGCGCGGTCGCGTCGGGAGGCAGCAGGCCGTCCTGCCAGAGCACATGAGCGCTCGCGAGCGTGGCGTGCCCACACAACGCCACCTCGGCTGCCGGAGTGAACCAGCGCAGCCGGTACCCCGAATTCTCGGGATGGAGAAACGCGGTCTCGGAGAGATTCATTTCCCTGGCGACGTCCTGCATCCAGCGCTCGTCGCGTGGGGCGGGCAGGATGCACACCGCGGCAGGGTTGCCGGCGAATGGCCGATCGGTGAAGGCATCGACCTGCACGATGGGCAGACGCGTAGAGGGCACGCGCCTAAGTTACTAGGAGGCGGCTGCCTTCGGGACGGCTCCGTAACGGCGTTCGCGCGCCTGAAATTCCGCCACGGCCTGAGCCAGATCCGGTGGTCCGAACTCGGGCCACATCCGCTCGGTGAAATACAGCTCGGCGTAGGCGCTCTCCCACAGCAGGAAGTCGCTCAGCCGCTGCTCCCCACCGGTGCGGATGAGGAGGTCGACATCGGGGAGCAATCGACCGGCGGTGATCGACTCGCGCGACGAGTAATCGATGGCAAGGCGGAAGTGCAGCTTGCGTCCTGCGGCGGTTGCCGACTCGGCGGCGGCGATCGCGGCGACGAGCGGGGCGGGGAGGCGATCGCGCCGCCCGACGACCTCGAGCCGTACCCCGTTGGCCTGGAGCCGGGGTGTCTCGATTCGCAGATGGCGGGCGAGCAAGCGCATCAGCGCCGAGACCTCGGCCGGCGGACGTTTCCAGTTGTCCGCGGAGAACGCGAACAGTGTGAGCGCGCCCACGCCAAGATCCGGCGACGCTTCGACAATGGGCCGCACCCGCTGCGCTCCGGCCCGATGCCCGGCGGTGCGCGGCAGGCCGCGGCGCGTGGCCCAGCGGCCGTTGCCGTCCATGACGATGGCGACATGAATCGAACGGGAGGCTGTCATGCCGATCCCTCCCGCGTGGCGCGAATCAAGGCTTCCATGTGGTTCAAGTACTCCAGAAGGGCGCGGCGTCCCGTTTGCGTGAGACGGAAGTCGGTTTTCGGGACGCGCCCGGCGAAGGATTTGGTGCACTTGATGTACTGCGCGTCTTCGAGCTTCCGGGCATGGACGCTGAGATTTCCGTCCGTGGTGTGCAGCAGCTGCTTGAGCTCGTTGAACGTGAGGCTGGTGTTCACGGCCAGCGCGCTCACAATGCCGAGCCTGATACGCTCATGAATGAGTCGATCGAGCCGCGCCGCCTCGGGGGCGGGGGCGGGGGCGGGGGCCGGCGCGGAAGCGGCGCGCGGAGCGCTCGGCGGGTTCCGCTGAGCGCGTTCGGGCCGGTGGGCGGTGTTGGACTTAGCCACCGTATTTCCGAGCGATGATGGCGCCGAACACCAAGTGGAGTCCGCCGAACCCGGCGGCCATGCACCAGTTGCCCCAGGCAGCCGGGCCGAACAAGGCGACCGCGCCTAGCAGCATGAAACACAGGCCCATCACGGGCACCACGCGCACCGAAAAGGCGCCCGCCGTCGCGACACCCGCGCCATACATCATGAGCCAGGTGGCGGGCAGCGCCTGCCAGACACCGGCACGGTACAGGGCGATCGTGAGCAGCCCGGCGGCGGCCATCGGGGGGAGGAAGCTCAGCCCAAAGCGCCGCGCCGGTCCCGAGAGAATGGGATCGTTCGCCGCGTGCGCTTTGCGCGCCAGCGCCCATCCGCCGATCACCAGGGCGACAACGGCTTCGGCGAGCCAGATCACGAGCCACAGCTCGACATTGCTTTGCCGCGCAGCCATGAGCGCCGCAATCACGGCCGTGCAGCCAACCCACACCTGCCCCCATCCCGGCACCGCCGTGAACGCGCCCGCCCGCTCCATCGTCTCGCGGATGAAGCGGAGGTTGTCCATGGCCCGGTCATGAAGCGCCGGAGCGTCGACGGGCGGCCGCGTGGCGCGGCGGGAAAACGTCATGGCGAGAGCCTAGTCAGGAGGCGAATTTGTGTCAAGTACTTTGTGTAAAAAAGTGGATTAGCTCCCCGCCGGCTCGGGGCGCCGCAACAGGCGCAGCTTCAGGCTGCGCGCCAGAATACCCAGGCCGCCGCCATCCCCCGCGCGCCGGGGGACCGCACGATAAATCCCGAGCACCAGAATCCACGTGAGCCAACTCACACGCTCGGGCCACGTGAGCCCGCGAAACATGAGCCACGCCTGGTCGTACCCGGCCGTCCAGACGTGGTGATCCGACTGGAGCAGCGCGATGGGACGGGCGATCACGCGGTTCGCGGCAAATCCGTGGGCGCTGGGCCGGGCCAGGTTCCAGACGCAGGTAACCTTGCCCCAGCCGTGATTGTCGCTTCCGCCGGTGAGCAGCAGGTTGTGTGCCTTCGCGAGCGCCACCACGCGTGCCCGCGCGGCGGGCGGAAACACGATGGCCTTGGGCGCGCAATTGACGATCTCGAAGCCATCGATCCCGGCGCGGACGAAGGCGTCGAGGTCGTTCCAGTGGGCGCGCCAGTATTCGGGGATGGACGCAATCGCGAGCGCTCCCTGCTTGTGCAGCTCGGGGAACAGCGCGAGCAGCGCCGGAAGGTCGCGATTGAACCGCCCCGGATCGATCGGCGCGGTTTCGCCCAGGGCCAGCAGGTGCTGGCCGTTCACGCTCCACTCGGCGCCGGGGAGCAGCGCGACGGGCTGGTCTTCGCTCGTCCCGTCGAACACGCGGTTGTGATCGGTCACATACGTGGCCTCGAAGCCCTGCGCGGCATGCCAGCGTGCCAGGTCACCGTCCGTCCAGTCTCGGCGGCCGTCATGCGACGCCCGCGTGTGGGCGTGATAGTCGATTACCGTAAGCGCGGGGTCATCGACCACGAGGCGCGGGACCGGGCGCGGCAGAAACACCGTGGCCACCACGGCAGCGAGCACCCACAGCACCCCGAGCGCGGCCCCCAGCGCCCGCCTCCCCACGCTGCCGGCACGGAGCGCGCCGACGAGCGCCAATGCGGCTGCCCAGGAGAGGAGCAGGGCGCGGGCGCGGTCGAGCCCAAGAAACGTCAAGGCATCGAGCACATTGGACACGGGCGCGATCGCCACGTAGCTCGCGGGGCGGACCAGGTCCGCGTCGGGCGCCGGAGCGCCGGTGACCGCGTCGAGCAGGGAAGGGAGTGGAGTCGCCGCGCTCCAGAGAATGAGCGCGATCAGGACGAGCGAGACCGGGTAGCGGCCGACGAGGCGCACCGGCAGGTTACCAGGGGGTGTACAAAGTGGCACAACAATAATGATTTTGCGCGCGAGGAGGGACTCCCATGCCCACCGGGACGTACCGGTCCGTAACGGGCTCGATCCTGACCCTGATATCGCTCGCCTGCACCACGGTTCGGCCGATCGACCGTGACCAGTTGATCAGCGCTCACCCGCCCGCAAGAGTGCGGGTTACGCGCTCCGATGCGACGACGCTCACGCTCGACGCCCCTCGTCTCGTTGGCGACACGCTGCAGGGGACCGCGAACGGTGCCGCGCACAGTCTCAGATTCACGGATGTCGTGAAGCTCGAGGCGCGCGAGCCGTCCGATGCGCGCACCGGTGCGCTGGTGGCGTCGATTCTCGTTGGCGGCGCGATCGCCACGGTCATCGTGGCGAAAAATCAGAGTGCCGGGCCTGGAGAGAACGCCTGCCCGGTGAACGATTGTCCGTTCGATGCGTTCGCCTGTTGTGGCGTTCCGTGACGCCATTCAGCGACGTCTGTCGCGTGGTCCTCGGACCCCTCGCACAGCGTTCCGACGCAGACTGGTATCGCGCCAGCGACGGAAAGTGGAGCGCCGCCCAGATCGTGCATCATCTGGCGCTGGGCATCGAGCACAGCGGCCGGACGTTCGAGTCGCGCCGCGATCGCGAGCCAATGCGGCGGCGGCCGCGCACGCTGTTTCAGATTTCGGCTTATTTCTTCATCACGACCATTGGCTGGTCGCCGCGCAGGCGCGCGCCACCAGCGACGCTGCCCGCGGTGCAGCCCGAGCGAGATGCGGTCGAACGGCAGTTTCGGGAGGGCGTGGAGCGGTTCGAGCGGCTGACCCGCGAGCTCCTGCCGCGGCGATCGGGCGATCTGTTCGTCAAACACCCCGTGCTCGGAGATCTGACGTTGCCCGAGTGGCTGCAATTTCACACCTGGCACTGCGGCCATCACGCGAGACAAATCCGGGAGCGCCTCGCCGCATGACGCGCAAGAAGGGCGTGAAGATCACCGTCCGCGTTCCCAATCCGGACGCACCGGTCAAGGAGCGATTGAAGACTCCCGCCCACAAGGTCCATCGCTCGAAGCGGGGCTACGAGCGGCACGCAAAGCACCGCCGCGACCCCGGGTCCGAGTAGACCTCCATGGCGCACTATCCCTACCTGATCATTGGTGCCGGCATGACGGCCGACGCGGCTGCCCGCGGGATCCGCGAGTTCGATTCGAGCGGGGCCATCGGCATGATCGGGGCAGACCCGCATCCGCCCTACAACCGGCCGCCACTCTCCAAGGCTCTCTGGAAGGGCGAGCAAGAAGACTCGATCTGGCGCGGCGCTCTGCCGGGTGGCGTCACGACGCACCTCGGCCGGACCGTCACGAGTCTCGACCTGGGCGCGAAATCCGTGGCCGACGACAAGGGCACTCAGTACACCTTCGACAAGCTGCTGTTTGCGACTGGGGGCACGCCGCGACGGCTCGCGGTCGCCCCGAGCGATGTCATCTACTATCGCACCTTGAACGACTATCGCCGGCTGCGGGAGCTGACGGCGGCGCGCCAGCGGTTTGTCGTCGTGGGCGGCGGCTTCATCGGCGCCGAAATCGCGGCCGCGATCCGTTTACAGGATCGCGAGGTCGTCATCGTGACGCCTCAGGAGGGGCTCTGCGGGCTCGTATTTCCCCGCAATCTCGCCAAGGAGACGGCGAGCTACTACGCCGGCAAGGGCGTCGACGTGCGCGTGAAGGAGTCCGTCACCCGCGTGGAGAAGCGGGGTGACGGCTATTCCATTCGCACGTCCAAGGGCACCGAGCTGACGTGTGACGCGGTCGTGGCCGGCCTCGGGATCACCCCGGGGACCGAGCTGGCCGAGCGAGCCGGCCTTCAGGTGGAGAATGGGATTGTCGTCGATGAGTTCTGTCGCACGACCAATCCGATCTGCTTCGCCGCGGGCGACGTGGCGAACTTCTTCAATCCCGCGCTGGACACACGCAGGCGCGTAGAGCACGAGGATAACGCCAACATGATGGGCAAGATCGCCGGGCACAACATGGTGCGACCGAGCGAGCCGTACCATCATTTGCCGTTCTTCTATTCCGATCTGTTCGAGCTGGGCTACGAGGCGGTAGGGGATCTGGACGCGCGGCTCGAGACCGTCGCCGACTGGAAGGAGCCGTATCGGGAAGGTGTGATCTACTATCTCGCGCAGGACCGGGTGCGGGGCGTCCTGTTGTTCAATACCTGGGGGAAGGTGGACGAGGCGAGAGCGTTGATCGCGGACCCCGGGCCGATAGGGCGAGAGAGCCTCAAGGGCCGCATCTAGGCGTCGCTATATCCCTCCAAACCACGGATACCCCTGGTCCTCCCAGTATCCGCCCGGTCGCTTGTCGGTGAACGTCATCGATACGAGATACTTGGTCAGCTTGTAGCCTAGTTTGGTCGGCGAGTAGAGGCGCAACGGCGCGCCGTGGTCCGGCCCGAGCATGCGGTCATTCATGGCATACGCGAGGATCGTCTGCGGATGCATCGCGCTCGCCACGTCCCAGCCGTTGGAATAATCCGAGTCGAACGAAACAAAGTTGATGTAGCGCGCCTGCGGCAGCATTTCGGCCCGCTGCGCAATCGTCGACACGGGTACGCCATGCCAGGTTGCGATCGCGCTCCATCCCTCGACGCAGTGGTGCTTCACGGTGTAGGTGATGCCGGGCAGCCGCATCAGGTCGACGAGCGAGAGTGAGAGCGGCGTGCGCACCAGCCCGCCTACCCGCAGGCGCCAAGAACCGGGGTTGCGCCACATGGGCACGGTCGGAGAAACGAAATAACTCGGCAGAGCCGCGCTGCGTTTCCCCGGATCGTACGTGCGCGCCAGCCGCGTGGGAGAGTAGAGAATCTTCTCGCCGATCCAATCGTTCACGCGGCTGATGTCGAGCAGGCGGGGCCGGATGGCGTTGCCCCCATCCCAGCCGCACGCCGCCACGAGCGGCGCCGTCCCACTCGCGGCGGCGAGCTTCAGGAACGCCCGACGGTCAATCATGCGAGGGGAACCGCCCGCGATACATCCCGGTCAGCATGGCGCGCAACGACGCCGGATCGACCGCGAACACGAGGATCACGTGGACAATCGTGAATGCGACGAAGATCCACACGATCCAGAAATGCCAGTAGCGTGCGGCCTGAAATCCGCCCAACAGGGCGGTGAGCCAGCCGAACTGCAGCGGTTTGTAGATGGCCAAACCGGTGAGGATCGCGGCGCACCCGAGCAGCACGATGCTCGTGTACGCGAGCTTCTGCAGCGGGTTGTGCTTGCCCTGGAGCGGATGGTCCTTCGAGAGCCGCAGGTAATAGCGCATCATGGCCAGGGCGCCCCGGGCGTCGCTCGGCCGGAACAGGAGGGCACGCCACTCCCCGCTGGCGGCGAGATACCCGGTATAGGCCAGCCCGATCGCGACGAGCGGCCACATCAACGCGAAGTGCCAGTTCAGCGCCCCGGCGAGCCAACCGCCCAGCCGGCTCCAGGCGGGAAACATCTCGCCGTCCAGCGGACTGGGGTATGCCGGTGCGCTACGATTCCCGAACCGCGCATACGCCTCGTAGATTTGCAGGCCGCTCGAAATCATGCCCGCGAGGACGATCACCGTCGCCCAATGAGTGACACGCACAATCCAGTGGTGGCGACGAACCGGAAGCCGGGGCGGGGGATGCGATGTGGACTGCGAGTGGACGACGGCCGGACCCTCGGACATTCCGCGAATATATTGCGGGGCATGCGACAGGCAATTGCGTTCGTTCTGTTAGCGGGTACAGCGTGTCATTCCCGGAACCCCCCGGAGCGTGTGGCCACGGACACCGCCGTTGCCCCGGTGTTCCCGTTGCGACGCGACTCGAGCGACACGACCGGGCTCTCGCCGCAAGTCGTGTCCGATCCCAGCGTGATCGTGTTCTGGCTCAAGGGGGCCGATACGCTGTCGTCGGACGATCGCGCGTCGGCGTTTGACGATCTGCGGTCGTATACGGCGGACGTCGCCCCGGTGCTCGCCGCCAACGACATCCAGCTGCTCGCGACCCGCTCCGACACGCTGTACGTGGCGCTGCCGAACAAGCAACGCCGCACGGTGCTGCTCTCCGGGCTCGATTATCCATACGGCTACGTGCTGGTGGACCCGGGCGGGCCGGAGCGCATACTGACGGGTGTATACTCGGGAGACGACCTGCTGGACGAGCTGCGGGCCTACTTCGACCTGCCGGATGAATCCGACAGCGCGCCGCCACGCTCGACCACCTGATTTTTCGGATCACTCACGCGGAACCGTCCGATAATTCGTGACAAGCGCTGCGCCGTCGCGGCGAGCGACCGCCCGTGAGGGGTGTCCGCGTCCACCGGGACGGTGTCGAGCTCCGAGGCGTGGCGCTGGGCGTCACCGAGGGTTTGCGCCGTGGCGTCGATCGTGCGATTGACCGTGGCCGCGAGATAGCCGACTTCGTCGTGCTCGTCTTCGGCGGCGCGGGCCGTGAGGTCGCCATACTCGACCAGCGCCAGCACCTCCCGCGTGGCCCGCAGCCGCGCCACGATGCGCAGCATGGTCGGGACGATCGCGATGGCCACGAACACCAACACCAAGGCTTCCTTTGCGAACATCATCCAGCCCCAGGCCGCCGGATCGAGCGCCGTCACGAGCGCGAAGCTCGACACGCTGAGCACCAGGGCCTCCCAGGCCTCATACGGTCCCAGGTAGTACGCCGCCTGGAACGGCGCAATGAGATAGGCCGGAAACACGAGGTCACCGCTCGGCCGGGCGGCCCACGCCACCGCCGAGACCATCGCGGCGCCCAGGGCGATATTGGCGTGCGCGTGCCATACGCGGAATGAGTGGTCGCGGGCGACGCGGCCCAGCGTGTAGTTGAGCGCGCCGAACACGACTGCGAAGCTCGCGATGAACCACCAGGGAACCGACGTGAGCCCGGCGAGCCGTGCTCCAATCAGCAATACGAGCCCGCAGCCTACGACGCGCCAGCGCCAGCGCGTGTTGGCGAGGACATACTGCCGCCGTTTCGCGGTAAATTCGTCGCTGAGCGCCTGCGCGTAGGAGGGATGCACGGGTCCTAATCTGTGCAAGGCCGCGTGCCACGGTAGAGGGTCCGCCCTGTGGTCCTGATGGTCATTGTGCTCGGCATCACCGCGCCCGCTCGGTTCGGCGCCGGGGACTCGACCGGGGCGGCCCTGTATCGCGCCTGGTGTTCACAATGCCACGGCGTGGACGGCCGCGGCGTGCCGCAGCGGCAGACTCGTCTGTCTACCCGTCCCGCGAACCTCGCGGATTGCCGCCTTTCCACCGCCGAGACGGAGCGCGGCTGGATCGACGTGGTGCGCGAAGGCGGTGCGGCATTCGGCCTGTCGCTCGACATGCCCGCGTTCGGTGACGCCGCGACGCCCGAGCAAATTCGCGCTGTGGTCCAGTACATCCGCTCGCTGTGCGGGCAGCGGGGCTGGCCGCCCGGGGAGCTGAATTTTCCGCGCACGTTCTTCGCCGAGAAGGCTTATCCCGAAAACGAAGTGGTGGTGACCACGCACGGGAACGAACAGGAGTGGCTGTACGAGCGCCGCTTCGGCCCGCGGTTTCAGATCGAGGCGAGCGTGCGCACGATCTTCGATTCCCTGTCGCAGGCGTTCGGTGGCGCGACTGCGGCGGTCAAATACAACGTCTGGTACTCCAATACGCTGCGCTCGATTGCCAGCGTCGGGATCGAAGCGTCTCCGGACTGGGGGCGGCAGGACGCATGGGAAGTCGAGCCCTACGTGGCGTTCGGCACCAATCCCACCGGCGTGTTCTATGTGCAGGGCGAGTTCGCGGCCTCGTGGGAAGAATCCCAGATCACGGGATTCCCGTACGCCCTGTCCCTGAGTCGCGAAGTGGGGAGGTTCGCGCCGATGGTCGAGATCGGCGGCACGATCGCCCGATTGGCGGGAGACGAGAGCACGCTTTCGATCGTGCCACAGCTCTGGTTCCGGCTCTCGCGCCTAGGACACGTAGCCGGCTCGGTGGGGGTGGATTTCCCGATGCAGGAGCCGCGCAGCCCGCTGTTGGTCGCGTTTCTCCTGTGGGATTACGCGGACGCGGGATTATTTCGAGGGTGGTAACCGGGGAAGCGGGAAGCGGGAAGGGGGAAGGGGGAAGGGTAAACGGGCGCACGACGTCACGGGTGCGCAGCGATCTGGCGGGTCACGGCTCCATCACGACGTGAGCAAAAAGTGTCGACTCATTCGGTGATCATATCCCACCCCCATTGTGAATCCCCAGGGTGCTCGCGGATCGCCGGAACCTTCCCTCTTCCCTTATTCGTACCGCAGCGCCACGATCGGATCGAGCCCCGCCGCTCGGCGCGCCGGCCAAATCCCGAAGAACAGCCCTACCGCCGCGCTGAACACGAAGGCGAGAAAGATCGCGAGCGGCGAAATCAGGGTGTTCCAGTGGGCGATTGACGAAATAATCATCGCCCCGCCCGAGCCGAGCACGACCCCGATGATCCCGCCGACGAGGCAGAGCACCAGCGCCTCGACGAGAAACTGAAACATGATGTTGAATCGCGTCGCGCCCAGCGCCTTGCGCACGCCGATTTCCCGCGTCCGCTCGGTCACCGACACCAGCATGATGTTCATGATGCCGATGCCGCCCACGACGAGGCTCACGGCCGCGATGCCGGCGAGCAAGTACTTGAACGTGTCGGTGGTCTGCTGCAGCGTCGCGAGAATGTCGGTTTGATTACGAATCTGAAAATCGTTGTCCTGGCCGGGCCGGATCTTGTGCTGCCGCCTGAGCACGCGCTCGATCTCGATCATCGTGAGATTCATGGACGCGAGATCCTTGGCCTGGACCGTGATGTCGCGCAGCCGGTCGGTGCCCATCACGCGGTAGCGCGCCGTCTCGAGCGGGATGAGGATCTGCTCGTCGGGATTCTGGAAGCCCTGCGAGCCCTTCTCCGACAGCACGCCGATGATCTCGAACGAGATGCTCCGGATCATGACCTGCTGGCCGATCATCGCGTCGCGGTTGGAGTTCAGCATGCCGGGCACGGACGCGCCGAGCACGGCCACGCGGCGCCGCGCGGCATCGTCCCCCGCCGTGAACATGCGGCCGGCCGTCACGCTGTAGTTATGGACCGGGGCGTAATTCGGGGTGGAACCGACCACGCTCACGTTGATGTTCTGATCGCCGAGCTGCACCTGGAGGTTCTGGCTCAACTCGGGCACCACGGCCGACACGTACTGCGCATGGTTGGCGAGCGCGGTGTCGTCATCCATCGTGAGGCTGACGCGGTTGTTCGAGGCCACGCCGCGCATGAAGCTCTGTCCGGGATAGACCGAGAGCAGGGTGGGGCCAAGGGCCTGGATCCGGTCCTGGACCGATTTCTGGGCGCCCGAGCCGAGCGCCACCATGGTGATCACGGCGCCCACGCCGATGATGATGCCCAGCATGGTGAGCAGCGAGCGCAGCTTGTTGGCGCGGAGCGCCTCGAGCGCGACCTTGACGATTTCGCCGAGCAGCACGGCTAGGGCGACCCGCCACTGGTCAGCAATACGACCGTATCCCGCTCGGTCAGCCCACTGAGGATCTCGATGCGGTCCTGGTCCGTCAGCCCGGTCTTGATCGCGCGCGGGGCGATCTGGCGGTTCTCGCTCGTGAACACGATGTAGCTGCCGTCGCCGCTCGCCGCTTCGGCCGCCGAATCCCGCGTCGCGACGGCGACCTGCTGCTGCACGGCCGCCGGGCTGACCCGGAGCACCGCGGCCGCGGAGGCGACGTCGTGCGGAGTCCGGAGCGCCGCGTTCGGAATCGCGAGCACGTTGTGACGCTCGCCCACGTGGATCTCGACTTCCGTATTCATCCCCGGCTTGAGCACGTGGCCCGGGTTCAGGATGTTCACCTGCACGGGGAACATGGTCACATTCTGAGTGACCTGCGCCTGTGGCTCGATCTTCAGGACGGTGCCATCGAACGTGCGGTTCGGGAACGCGTCGACCGTGATGGTCACCGGCGAGCCCGCCTTGACCTTCCCGACGTCGGTTTCATCGACCAGCGCCGACACCTGCACCGTGTCGAGGTTCGCCATCTTCAAGATCAGCGTGCCGCCGCCCACGTCGTTCGTGGGGCTCGAGATGATCGTCCCGAGCACCGCGTCGAGCTCGAGGATCGTGCCGTTGATGGGCGACCGGACGTGCGTGTCTTCCATCGCATCCTTCGCCGTTTGCAAATCCGCGCTCGCCGTGGCCACCGCGGCCCGCGCGGTCGCGGCGGAAAGTTGGGCCGAATCCAATCCCGCCTTGGTAATCGACTGCGTCTGATACAACGACTGCGAGCGCTTGAGCTGCGCGGTGGCGTTGTCGAGCTGCGCCTGCGCGACCGTCAGGCTTGCCTGTGCCTGCGTCAGATTGTTCTGGGGAATACGCGGATCGATGCGCGCCAGCAGCTGGCCCTTTTTGACCTCGTCTCCGGTCTGGACCGGCTGCTCGAGAATCTCTCCCGACGCCTTGGACTTGACGGAGAGCGTGAGCACGGGCTGGATCACGCCCGACGCGGTCACGGACACGATGATGTCGCCGCGCCCTACCGGCGCGACGTCGTACGCCGGGCGTGCCTCCGTCCGGTGGCACGCGGCGACGCAGAGCAGCACCACCAGCCGGCGATCGAGCGGGCGACTCACGGGCCGGCCGGAGCGCGACGTGGCGCCTGCGCCGGTGCGGCTCCCGGTGCGCCCGCGGCACCCTGCGCGCCCTGCTGCCGCAATCCCGGGAGACCGCCACCGGTCACATTCTGGAAGCGTTGCTTGAACTGCTGTTGCGACTGCACCAGGGACGCGCTCGGCAGCACGAGCACGGTGTCGTGGTCCGACAGCCCGCTCGTGACCTCCACGAAATCCTGGTCCGTGAGGCCGGTGCGGATCGCGACCGGAGTGGGCTGTCCGCCACGCTCGACGAACACGACATAGCTCGTGCCAATGCCGCGACGGTTCTGACCGCGACCTCCCGTGCCTGCGCCGCCCCCCCCACCCCCACCCTGTCCGCCCCCCCCGGCCCGTGATCCGCGCAGTTGGGTGAGCAGGGCTCGTTCGTCCGCGCTCAGGTCACCGCCGTTCGCCATTTTCGCGAAGATGCCGCGCACCTGATCGGCGTTGACGCCGGGTGGCAGGGTAATGGTCCGGCCACTCGGTGTCGTGATGGTCTGCCCTCCGGTAGCGCCGCCGCCTTGCGAGCTTCGCGCGGTATCCCCGCCGCCCACTTGGGCCGGTGCGTTGGAGGAAGGAGGGGGAGCGGCCAGTTGCCGCTGCACATTCCCGGGGTCGAGACCGAGAATCGTCGCCGCCGCAGCCATGTCGCGCTGCGTGCGGAGCGCCGCGTTCGGGATCGCGAGTACGCCGGTGCGCTCGCCGGTATGCACCTGGACGCGCGTGTTCATGCCGGGACGCAGCAAATGCCCCGGATTGGGAACGTTTGTGAGGACGGGAAACATCGTCGAGTTTTGCACGATCTGAGCCTGCGGCTCGATCTTGTATACGCTTCCCTCGAACGGCCGGTTGGGATACGCATCCACGGTGCTTGTCACCGGCATGCCGGAATCGATCCGGCCCACATCGGTTTCGAGCACCAACGCCGAATCCTGCACCGTATCGAGATTGGCCATCGTCAGAATCACGGTGCCGCCGCCCAGTGTGGGGCTCGAGATCACGGTGCCCAGGACGGCCTGGATCTGGAGGATGGTGCCCGTGATCGGCGCCTTGACGTGCGTGTCCTCCATGGCATCCTGGGCCGTCTGCAGGTTTGCCCTGGCCTTGACCACCGCGGCCTGCGCGGTCGCGGCGGCCAGCTTGGCCGCATCGAAATCGGTTTCCGCAATCGACTGGCTCTTGAACAGCGCGGTCGCGCGCTGGTACTGGGCCGTGGCATTGGTGAGCTGCGCCTGGGCGCGAGCCAGGGCGGCCTGGGCGGTCGTCAGATTATCGCGCTGGATGCGCGGATCGATCCGGGCGAGGAGCTGCCCCTTTTTGACCTCGTCACCCGTCTGCACGGGCATCTCGAGAATCTGCCCCCAGGCTTTCGATTTGACGCTGAATGTGAGACTCGGCTTGATGACGCCGACGGCGGTTGCCGTCACGACGATGTTGCGGCGCTGCACCGGGAATTTTTCGTACAGTGGCGCGGTTTCGGCTTTCTTGCACGCCCAACTCGAGAGACCGGCGCACAGCGTCGCGACCGCCACGCGCCCCCTCATGACTTGCGCGGTGTGGCCTCGTCGCGCTCGATGAGCCCGTCGCGAAGCATGATTTGGCGATAGGCCCGCGCCGCGATGTCGGGCTCGTGCGTCACGACGACGATCGTCTGCCCCGACCGATGCAGCTCTTCGAACAGACGCATGATCTCATCGCCCGTAGCGGTGTCGAGATTTCCGGTGGGCTCGTCGGCCAGGAGAATCGACGGGCGATTCACGAGGGCGCGCGCGATGGCCACGCGCTGCCGCTGGCCGCCGGACAGCTCATTGGGCCGATGCTCGATGCGGTCTCCCAGGCCGACGTGCTGGAGCGCCTGGACGGCCATCTCCCGCCGCTCCTTCGCGCCGATCCCGGCGTAGATCAATGGCAGCTCGACGTTGTGCAGGGCGTTGGCGCGGGGCAGCAGATTGAACGTCTGGAACACGAACCCGATTTCCTTGTTGCGGATGCGCGCGAGCTCGTCGTCCGAGAGGTCCGACACCTTCTGTCCATTCAGCCAGTATTCACCCGCGGTCGGTGTGTCGAGGCAGCCGATCAGATTCATCAGCGTCGATTTGCCCGACCCCGAGGGCCCCATGATCGCCACGTACTCGTTGCGGCGGATTTGCACGTCCACGCCGCGCAGCGCGCGGACGATCTCGCCGCCCATGTCGTATTCGCGCGCGAGCTTGTGCGTGAGAATGACGACGTCCGCCTGGGGAGTTTCTCCCGTGCGAAACGTGGCGGTCGCGGCGCTCGTCACAGGGCGTGACCCACCAGCGCCTCGAGCTGCGCGCGGGCGACGAGATAGTTGTAGCGCGCCTGCACCTGATTGACCTCTGCTTGCGTCAGATTCGTCTCGGCGGTGAGCACGTCGAGCTGGGTGGCAGCCCCCACGCGATAGCGCTCCTGCTGGACGCGCAACCCTTCCGTCGCCGCGGCGACATTCGTGCCGCTGATCTCAATCTGAGTATACCCCGTGAACAGCGCCGCGAGCTGCTGGGTGAATTGCGCGTTGAGCTGCCGGCGCATGTCCTGAGCGTCCGACAGCGCGATGTCGCGCTGCACCGATGCGGACACCATTTCCTGCTCGCGCGACAGCCCATTGAACAGTGTCCAGTTGAGCGACAGGCGGAAAGACCAGTTGCCGACGTACGGAACGTTCGGAGAAAATACGTCGCCGCCGGCCCCGACGTAGCCGTTCGAATACCCGGCGGAAAACGTCGGCCAATACTGCGACCGGGCGACCGCGATCTGCGATTCCGCGGCGCGCGCCTGCGCCAGCGCCTGGCGCACCTGGGGCGACGAATCCATCGCCTCTTGCCGCAGGTGACCCGTGTCGGGCAGGATGGGCAGCACGGAATCCGGGAGCGCACGGACCGGAGTATCGAATCCGACCTGACGCCCCAGGTTGGCCTGCGCGGTGGCGAGCGTCGCCTGCGCCTGCAGCAGGGAGAGCTGGGAGTTGCCGTAATCGACCTTGGCGGAGAGCGTATCCGAGCGGGTCGCGGCGCCGGCCTGGAACCGGTTGAGCGAGATCTGCAGCGACAGCTGGGAGCGATCCACCTGGGCCTGGGCCACCCGCACAAGGTCCTCGTCCGCCAGCGCCGTGTAGTACAGCTGTGCGGTGGTCGCCGTCACCTGATACCGCTCGTTCACCAGGCCCGCCTCGGCCGCGCGCACGGTCGCGGAGGACGCGTTGAGGGTGGCGGTACGCCGGAAGCCCGCGAACAGATCCAGGGTCAGACCGAGGGTGCCCGAGAACGTCGTTCCTTCCTGGCCTGGAATGATCTGCCCGGTGCCGGAGTTGAATTGGTTGGCGGACTTGTCGACGACCGCTCCGCCGACCGAGATAGTTGGCAGAAACGACCCCCACGCCGTCCGCTGCGCGGCACTGGCGGTGCGTTGGGTACCCTCCGCCTGTACGACCGCGGGCTGTACCAGGAGCGCGCGACGTACGGCATCGGGAAACGAGATGGTGGGAGTCTGTCCTGCCGCAGGACCCGCGAGGGACAGGAGCAGGCACCCCGCGGCCGCAAACGACCGCTGCACGTTAGTCCCGCTCCAGCCCCGGGTTGCCGGAATCCGGCTGCGCGGGACGCTCGACACGCGCCACGAGAGCGCTGTAGCGTGCCTGCTGCGAGGGGGTGAGCTGCGCATTGATTTCGCGGTGCATGACCGCGCGCAGCGAGTCCATGCGCGGATGCACGAGATGCCACAGCGTGTCGAGCTCGGGCCGATGCCGCCGCAGAATGCCGCGCACCGAATCCTGCTGGGCGGGCGAGAGGCTCAATTGCTTGGTGAGGAAATCGACCATGGCGCGGGCTTCACGATAACGCGGCGCCGGCCCCGCGGGTCTCCAGTTTCGCACACCCCACCCCACGGCCATCCCCGCCGCGAAGACCACGAGGAGCAGCGCCAGGGCGCCGGCCCTGAGGCGATTCAACGCTAGCGCGCCTCGGCGACGTTCAGCACCGCGGCCGGATCAGGAGGCCGCACCGCGGAGAGCATCACATGTCCCGAATCGCCCGCGCCAGCCGCGAGCACGTCCTCGAGCGTGGTGGGGTTGGGCCGGCCGCTGATCAGGAATCCCGCGAGCAGCGCGGCCGCCGCGACGGTGATGCCGGCGCGGGACCACGATTCGAGAATATCCCAATAGGCAATCGGGCGCTCGTCGAGGCGTGCGAGAACCCGGGCGACGAACGCCGCGTGCCCGTCGACCGCCAACGCCTGACGCAGTGCCGCGCCAAGGACAGGGTCCGGGCGATGATCGAACGGCGTGGACTCCGGGGGAATCATGCCTCCTCCTTCCAATCGGCCAAGATACCGCGCAGCGCCCGCCGCGCGTGAAACACTTCGGATCGCACCGTGCCTTCCGGAATTCCCAGAATGCGTCCGATCTCCGCGTGCGAATAGCCTTCGACATCGAACAACACGACCGCGGTCCGTCGCCGCTCGGAGAGCTGCGCCAACGCTTCCCGGAGACTCAGCGAGAGCGCGTGGCGATGCGCGAGCGCATCGGGCATCTCGCCCCCCGCAATGACCGTCGTGTCGAGCGACTCTGTGCGCCGCACCTTGCGGCGGCGACGACGATCGTGCGCAGCGTTGGCCACCACGCGCATGAGCCAGGGACCGAACGGACGTCGAGGGTCGTACTGCTTGAGCTTCAGGAGCGTTGCCAACATCGCGTCCTGCGCGGCATCATCGGCGTCATCGGCGTCTCCCAACACCGCGCGCGCCACCCGGCGCACCGACGCAGCATACCGATCCACGAGCACGCCGAACGCGCCGCGATCACCGGCCAGCGCCCGTGACACCAACTCGGCATCCTCTAGGGGTTCTATACGCGGGGCGCCGTCCTGGGGTTGGACAGGCAGTGGTGCAGATCGAGACGAGCCCGCGTGATCAGAGTCCATCGTCCTCCCGGGAGCGCCTGCGCTCGACGGCATATAACCCGAGTGCCAAGGCCACGACGTACGCCAAGATAGCGAAGATAATACCCATGATCCGGGGAAAAATGAGCAGCAACGTTCCCAGCCCGGCGAACACCAGCGCCCCCGTGGCCGCAATGCCGCGCCGGATCCCGCCGGCCACGCGGCGCACGACCACAAGCGCAACAGCCCCAAGCTCATAGCGGGTTCGCTTGTGGCTGGACGGCTGTTCCGGTGTGTCCGGAGGAGACTCAGCCGGTGCTCCCACGAGCCGCGCCGGCAAGCGCCGCCGCCTTTGTAATACGATTTCCCGGCTGGCCGAAAGGTCGCGCCGGAATTGCGACGCCAGGGCGTCGCACAGCTCTTCGCCCTCGGCCAGGAGATCGAGCTCGAAATTCGTGAGCAGGCTCGAGACGTTGAGGTTCGTGGAGCCCACCCGCGCCCAGCGGTGATCCACCAGCATCGTCTTCGCGTGAATCATCGGCCCCTGGAACTCGAAGATGCGCACCCCGCGGTGCAGCAGCTCGCGATAGCCCACGCGGGTGAGATAGCGCAGCACGGGAAGGTCGCTCGTACCCGGCACGAGCAGCCGCACATCCACGCCGCTCCGCGCGGCGTCGATCAGGCTGGCGTAGAGTGGGGCGGGTGCGACCAGGTAAGCGTCGGTGATCCAGAGCCGTTCCGCGGCGCTTGCCGCCAACAGCTCCACCGCCCGGTACACCCGCGCGCGTCGCGGGATCCCCTGGATGATGCGTACGCTCGAGCCCCCGCATGGCTCGGGGTCTGCGCTTTGCTCGTCGTTCGGCAGGTCGGGGCCCGCGCGGCGCCAGGTCGACGCGAATGCCGCATCGAGCACGGGCACAGCAGGGCCGGCGATCCCGACGACGGTATCGCGCCAGGCGCGGCGGTGCCGCTCGGGATCACCCGCCCATTCATCACCGATGCACAGCCCGCCGAGCGTCGCCTGAGCGCCATCGACGACCAGGAGCTTGCGGTGGTCGCGAGACACGATCTCCGAGACGCGCCACGACAAGATCGGATGGAACGCCCGTACATCGACGCCCGCTTTTCTGAGCCGGTTCCAGAACGCGCGCGACGTGCCGACCGAGCCGAGGCCATCGTACAGCACGCGGACGCGCACGCCGGCCTGCGCGCGTTCCATGAGCGCCTCGGCGAAGCGCTGCCCGGTGCGGTCGCCGCGGATGATGTAGTTCTCGAGGTGCACCCAGCGCTCGGCGCGCGTGATGAGGGCGAGCATGGCGTCGAGCGCTCGGGGGCTGTCGGCGAAATGCTCCAACCGGTTGCCGCCGACGCGACGCGCGCCGGCGGCGCGGTCGATCGCGAGCGCCAGCTCATCCTGCTGCGGCAGCGGTGTGGCAGTGCGGCTGTGGTGCAGCGTGGGCACGCTCGATGACATCGCTTACGTCCGTGCCCCGAGCCCGAGGCTCGCCTCGACTGGGCGTAGCGCCTGAATCACGAACGCGATGTGGTCGTCGAGCGGCACGCCCAGCTCTTCCGCCCCGAGCCGGACCTCGTCGCGGTTCACCCCGCGGGCGAAAGCTTTGTCTTTGAGCTTCTTCTTGACGGACGCCACTTCCAGATCGGCCAGGCTCTTGGACGGACGAACCAGCGCGCAGGCGACGAGAAATCCGCACAGCTCATCGACTGCGTACAGCGCGCGCGCCAGCGACGTGTCGCGCGGCACGCCGGTGTAGCTCGCGTGTCCGAGGATGGCGCGGCACACGGGCTCGGCCACACCGCGCGCCCGCAGCTCGCGTACGCCCCAGCTTGGGTGCTCTTCGGTGGGCGAGTGCGCCGCGTTGGGGTAGCGCTCGTAATCGTAGTCGTGCAGCAGACCGGCGATTCCCCAGGTTTCCTGGTCCTCGCCGAGTTGTTGCGCGTAGGCGCGCATCGCGGCTTCGACGGCCAGCATGTGCTGTCGCAAACCCGGGGAAGCAGTGTGCTCGGTCATCAACGCGAACGCTTCATCTCTCGTCATGCGATCCGGCGCTCCGTAGCGACGTTCCAGCGCTCGGCCCACAACTCCACCATGAGGAGCGGCCACAGCTTCCGGGCGTGATTGGCTCGAGCGGTGCGATGCTCATGCAGCAGGCGGGCCGTCGTGTCGCGTGGCGCGATGCGCGGCCGCGCCAGCACGCGATCCACCAGCGGCGCGAGACTGGTGTTGAGCCAGCGCGCCACCGGAACGGACAGCCCGCGCTTGCGCCGGCCGATCACGTAATCGGGAACGAGTCCTCGGGCCGCCTCTCGTAAGATGGCTTTCCCCGTCGTGCCTCGCACCTTGAGCGCGGAGGGGGCTGGGAGCACGAGCTCGAGCAGCTCACGATCGAGGTAGGGAGCCCGTGCTTCGATGGACGCGAGCATCGTGCCGCGGTCGACCTTGGTGAGCAGGTTGTCGGGCAGATAAGTAATGAAGTCCAGCCACAAGAACTGATTCAGCCGGTCTCCCGTGGGGAACCGAGCGAGCAGTTGCTCGATGGCATGGGTGGTGCGCTCGGTGGGGCCGAGCGCGCCGAACCAGCGCAGGTGGCGCTCTACGGGCGGAGCCGCGGCGGTCGCGACGAACTGCTTCAGCATGAACTCGAAGGTGACTTTCTCGTTAGACACCGGCGCAGCATCCACGAGACGGTTCACTAAGTGGCGAACCGGCGCGGGAAGCCGCGCGTAATACCCCGCGGCCTTGTGGCCGAGATACGTGGGATAGCCACCGAACAGCTCGTCCGCGCCCTCTCCCGAGAGCACGACCTTGACGTGTTCGCGCGCTGCTTCGGCCAGAAGAAAGGTGGGGAGCAGCGCGGGATCGCCCACCGGCTCGGCGAGGGTGTTCGACACCACGCCGAGCGCGCGCTCGAGCTCGGCGTCCGTTGCCGTTACCACGTGGTGGATGGTGCGGATGTGTTTCGTTACGGCCGCGGCCGACGGGCTCTCATCGTAGCTCGCGTCCGGGAATTTGACGGCGTAGGTGTGAATCTTTTCCTCGGCCATCACGCGCGACGCAGCCGCGGCGAGCAGCGACGAATCGAGCCCGCCGCTCGTGAACACGCCGACCGGGACATCGGACATGAGCTCGCGCTCGATGGCTCGCAGCAGCACTTCGCGGAGCTGCGGCGCACTGTGCAGCCGCGAAGCCTGGGCCGCAGCCACGGCCGGATCCCAATAGGCTTGGCTCACCACGCCGTCACGCCCGGCGGTCAGGACGTAGCCGGGCGGAAGCTTGTGAATGCCGGCGAACAGGGTGCGCGGTGCGGGGGTGTAGCCCAGCGCGAGATAGCAGTCAGCGGCGTCGGGGTCGAGCCGGCGCGGTTGATCGGGGAACGCGAGCAGCGCCTGCAGCTCGGACGCAAAGCGCAGCTCGCCGTGAATCTCCGTCCAGAACATTGGCTTCTCGCCGGCGCGGTCGCGCGCCAGCACGAGCAGGTCGCGGCCCGCATCCCACACCGCGAGCGCGAACATTCCCTCGAGCCGGTTGACGGCGTCTGCGCCGAGCTGCTGATACAGCGGAACGATGGTCTCGATGTCGCCGGTCGAGCGGAACGGGTAGCCGCGCGCTCGAGCCGCGGCGCGCAGCTCGTGCGCGTTGTAGATCTCGCCGTTGCATACCATCCAGATGCAGCCGTCGGGACTCTGGAACGGCTGATCGCCGGTGGTGAGATCCATGATGGCGAGCCGGCGCGCGCCGATCCGGGCGCGCTCGTTCCCCACGATCTGCTCGCCGTCCGGTCCGCGATGCGCCAGCGAGCGGGCCATGGCCGCGACGCATTCCGGATGGCGCAGCGGCTCGCCGGTGAGGGAGACCGCGCCGAAGATGCCGCACATTCAGCCGCTCAGTCCTTTACGTCCCGCCGTGCGGATCGTGGGGCGCGCCTCGGGCCCGGAGCCACACGGGCCGAAGGCAGCGTGGTGCTGGTCCGCACCGAGAAACGGCAGCCCCGAGAGCGCGGTCGCAGCGTCGCGGTCATCACCATTAATGATGAATACGGTTCGCGTATCGCAGGCCGCGAGCCGCTCGCGCCAGAACTGCGCCGGGCGGAGCGGCGAGTTCGCCACTTCGCGGTAGCGGTCCTGAAAGTGAGCGATGTAGGTGCTGGTCAGCTCGGATGCCGACGGGGTCGCGACCGCCACCGGGCGCCGCAGGTAAAAAGGAAGCGACGGAGGATATACCGCGACTCCCAGGACCTCGACCGAATCCCGTGCGAGCGCGGGTTTCACGACGGCGGCGAGCCGGGCCGCCGAGCGGTCGTCACCCACGGCCCGCATGAGTGCGCTGCTCGTGAAGGGCAATGAAATCACCACGCCGCCATAGCCCAAGGCCGCCAGGGCCACGGCGTTGCGGCGCGCGGCGAACAGCACGAATGCCGCCGAGCCCAGCAGCGCCGTTCCCAGCGCCAGCGCGGTGAACGGAATGGCAGCCCGTTCGTCCGGGGTCACGTGGAGTAACGACATCCCCCACGCCGAGAGCGTCAGCAACACGATGCCGAGCGTGAGCGCGATCGCCGCATAGGTGCGCGCCGCCGCTCGCGGCGCTTGCGACAGCACGCGCGCGGCCCCGAGCGCAATCGCCGGGCACAGCGGCAGCACGTATTGCGGCAGCTTCGAGTGATTGAGCGTCAGCAGCACGAACGGACCGACCACCCACGACACGAGAAACACCGCATCACGCGTGGCCGGTTCGCGTCGCTCGCGCCACCACGTGCGCCAGTGGCGCAGCGCCGCGCCGGCCGGAACGACCCAGGGAAACGCGCCAAAGAACAGCACCGGGATGTAGAACCAGAACGGCTGCGTGCGATGAAACGCGGGCGTGGTGAAGCGCTGGAAGGTTTCCGTCACGAACGCGTAGCTCGGAAATTCCGGGAAGCGGTGCGTGACCGCAAAGAACCACGGCAATCCGACGACGGCGAAGGCCAGGAGCGCCGCCAGCGAAACGAGCCGGCGTGCCGGCTCGCGGCGCACCATGGCGAACGGAATGATCGCGGCGAACGCGATCCCGAGCGCGACCGGTCCCTTGCACAACGCGCCCACGGCAAGCGCGATCCAGGCAAGCACGGGAGCACCCTCGAACCACGCGATGATCGCGGCGGTGGTGCAGAGCGTGAGCGTACTGTCGAACACCGCGACGCGCGAGTAGCCGAGCGTGAGCGGCATGGTGGCGTAGGCGAGCGCGGCGAGCCACCCCGCCGTTTCACCGAAGCGCCGCCGCGCGAACCACGCGAGGAGCACGATCGTGCACAGGCTCGCGAGATAGGCCGGCAGCCGCGCGGCCAGCTCCGTCGGGCCGAGCAGCTCCATCACCCCAGCGGCGGCGGCGAAGTACACGATCGGTTTGTCGAGATACGGCAGGCCGTCGAGGTGCGGGACGAC
>DATIWU010000061.1:0-22783 GCA_035519195.1 Gemmatimonadales bacterium | reverse complement strand
CGATGCTGCCGCGCCTGGCCCGCGACTCGGCTCGGCAGTCGGTCTTGATTGCGCTGGGCGTCGTTCTTGGGGCGCCGGAGAGCACGCGGTTCGACGAATTGCGCGCACGATTCGGCAGAGATCTCGACGGCAGCGTGGTCCGCGTCGGGCCCCTGGACGAGGCGGCGCTGCGTCAACTCGTTGCGGTGATGTTGCCCGACTACGAGAACGCCGATGTGGATCGCCTGCTCCGGCGGGTACGACACGATACCGCCGGCATTCCGCTCCTTGCCGTGTCGATGCTCGAGGCGGTCGCGGACGGGATGAAGCTCGCTGCCGGCGCTCCCGCACCTTGGCCGGCGCCGGAGCGAACGCTGCTCGACTCTCTGCCGAACGATCTGCCGCCCGCGGTCGTCGGCTCCGTGTGTGAGCGATTCCGGCGGCTCCTGCCCGAGGCGCAACAAGTCGCGGGTGCCGCGGCGGCATTGGGCGGGCGGACGACGTTGCAAGCCCTGCTGCGGGCCACGGCGCTCGCCCGGGACGCGGTCGACGCGTCGCTCGATCTGCTCGAATGGGAGCGCTGGCTGCTGGCCGATGCCCGGGGCTACGTCTTTGTCGCGCCAATCGTCCGCGCCATCCTGCTTCAGGAGATGATCACCCCCGGGCAGGCACGCCGGTATCGCGGCAACGCGGGCGACTTGAAAACCGCTTGAGAGGGTAGCCCGATCGTGTCCCCGTTCGCACACCGGGAGACACGATGCAGTTCGGACACCTGGGTATCGCGCTTGCGATCGCCTCGATCGATCCGCGGCCCGAGACCTTTGCCATCGTCGGCGCCGCACAGTTCCTTCCCAATGCCGATTCGCTGGTCATCCGCGCCGGACTCGCGGACCCTGAGTTTCACGGGACATGGAGCCACAGTCTCGCGTTCTGCGTGCTGGTGGGCGCGCTCGCCAGCGCGCTGTTTGGATGGTCGCTCGGCGCGCTTGCCTTCCTGAGCATTGTCCTGCACGTCGTTGCCGACCTGCCGACCGATACCGGCATTCCGCTGCTGTTGCCGTTCAGTCAGCGACGGTTCTCGTTCAATCTCTGGCGCAATACGGGCTATTGGGGCCGGTCGATGTACGCCGGTTACTATCGTCAACCCTGGGCGTGGGCCCTGGAAGGCGTGGTATTCGCCATCGTGGCGTGGCGGTACGCGAACCTCCTGGGATGAAGCTCGCCGCGTTTTTCCTCATTGCGCTGCTCGTGCACGGTCCGCTTTCACCGTTGCTCCCGGCGGCGATTGAAACCGCACTGTTGTATTACACGCGGCTGTATCCGGCCTGGATGCTCGCGGTTGTCGGGACAGCCGCCGCGACCCTCGCCGAGGTCGCGAACTATCGGCTCATCCACATGGTGGCCGGCCTGCCGCGTCTCGCCGCGCTCCGGCAAACCACGCTGGTGCGCTGGAGCCTTGCGGCGTTCCAGCGCTCGCCGTTCTGGACGACGGTGCTCGTCATCTTCTCTCCGATCCCCGACACGGCGGTCAGGATACTCGCATCGCTCGGGAAGTATCCGTTGCCGCGATTTCTCCTGGCGGTCGCCCTGGGACGATTTCCCCGACTGCTCTTGATCGCGAGCGTCGGCCGGATGGTGCCGGTGCCGGTCTGGGTGCTCGTGGCTGGAGCGGTGATCGCGATTGCCTTCACGTTCCTCCGTTCGAAACCATGGGCGGTACAGCGGCCGCGAACGCCTGGCTTGGGGGCCACCGCATGTCTCGTTGTCGCCCTTGCGATGAACTGCGCGCGGGCGGGCGCGGGGCAGGAAGCGAAGGCGCAGTCCCGATTCCATTTTGAGGCGGTGACGAGGGGTTGGTGACCGGCGCGGGCCCGGGTTACAATACGGCCGTGATTCGCCAGTTCCCCTTCATCATCGCGCTCGCAGGTCTGGGCAGCGCGGCCGCGACGGTCAGGTCGACGCCACCTGCCGCCTCCGAGGCTCGCGCCCTGGTCGATACCAAGCGCCAGGAGATCTACATCGATCTCGCCCCCGTCGATCTGCCGGCCCGCACGCATCATCACATGATCGCGCAGCCGCCGGTGGCGATCCTGCGGCTGCCCGTGAGCGGCGCGATCTACGGATTTCGCGTGATCATGATCGACAGCGCGGGGCATCAGATTACGTCCGCCCTGATTCATCATTTCAATCTCATCGATCCCGATCACCGCGAGCTGTTCCTGCCGATTTCGCGGCGCATGGCCGCCGCAGGCCATGAGACCGGTGCAATGACGATCCCCTGGTTTTTCTTCGGGTTCCCGATCAACCAGGGCGAGCGCGTGCTGGCGAGCGCGATGCTCGAGAATCTGACGGATACGTCGTACGTGCAAGCGCGGATCCGGCTGGTGCTCGAGTACACGCCTGCGGGACGACCCTGGCCGTTATACAAAGCCGAGCCATTCCAGATGGACGTGGCATTCCCGGTGGGCGACAAGTCGTTCGACTTGCCGCCGGGCCGGTTTTCCAAGTCCTACGAGGGATCGCCGGCCGTGCCGGGAACGATCGTCGGCATCGGCGGGCACGTGCATGCCTACGCCGATTCGCTCGAATTCGTCGACGCGACGACAGGATCGGTGATCTACCGTACGCGACCAATTACCAACGCCGCCGGAGACATCGAGGGGGTTCCGGTCGCCCGCCTGTATCGCTGGAATCGCCTCGGCACCCACATCGAGCCGGCCCACCGCTATCGCGTCACGGTCTATTACACGAATCCCACCGGGGAGTCCATTCCCGATGGTGGGATGGGCGTCGTGGGAGGCTTGTTCGTCCCCGACCGCGGAGTGACGTGGCCGGCCACCAATCCCGCCGATACCCTGTACCAGCAGGACTATCGTCATGCGGCGCGGCTCATTCCGGAAAGCGAACATGGGATGGACATGCACATGACGACCGATCATCACATGCACTCGATGCCCGATCACGGTGCCGCGCATCCCAGCGCGCCCTGAGGGGTTCGCTCACGCCGCTCTAATCTGGGAGCGGGTGTGAGCGAACAGGCTGGGGTGTTGTTCGATTTCGGCGGTACGCTCGATGCCGATGGATTGCCCTGGGCGGCGCGCTTCTATGCCGCGTACCGCGCCGCGGGGGGTGCCACGGAGTTCCCGGCATTCGAGACGCTGTTCAAGGTGTCCGACCGGGCGCTCGAGCGGCTTCCCGTGATCCGGACGCTGGGCTTCCGCGCGATGACGCAGGCGCAGGCGCGGCTGCTCTGCGAGCTCGTGCCCGACGGCGCGGCGGTATCGCCCGAGCGCATCATGGAGCGGTTCCATGCCGATGCCGTCGCGGTCGTGACGCGCAACCGTCCGCTGCTCGAGCGACTGCGCCGCGGCTCGCGGCTCGGCATCGTGTCCAACTTCACCGGAAATCTGGAGCTGTGTCTGACGGAACTCGGCTTGCTCGAGTTCTTCGGCGCCGTCGCGGATTCTGCGGTGCTGGGCGTGGCGAAGCCCGATCGCCGCATCTTCACGGAAACGCTCGACCGGCTGGGCGTGCGCCCGGATTGCACCTGGATGATCGGCGACAATTTCGAGGCCGACATCCGGCCCGCCGCGGCGCTGGGCATGAAAACGTGCTGGATCGCCCCGGCGGAGCGGCGCGCCCCGGCGGGCGTCGCGCTGACGGCGCGGATCGAGCGGCTATCGGAGCTCGAGACGATTCTGGCCGAGGCCGCGTGAACGGTCTGATTCTCGCCGGCGGCGAAGGGTCCCGCCTCATCGAGGAAGGCATCGAAACGCCCAAGCCGCTCATCCACGTTGGCGGCGAGCCGCTCATCGTGCGGCTGCTCGAGCAATTGTCGGCCCTGGGCTGTGAGACGCTCACGTGCATGGTCCGCGTCGATCTGGCGGGTGTGTTCACCGCGCTCCGGAGCCGGGACTTCGGCACTCCGGTGAACGTCATCGCGTGCCGCACGCCGTCGTCGCTGCACACGCTGGTGCAGGGCTTCGAGAAAGTGCCGGACGGAAATGTGTTCTGCACGATGGTCGACAGCGTCATGCCCCCCGCCGACTGGCGGGCGGTGTACGACGGTGCACGAACGGCGCTGGCGCGCGGCGCCGATGCGCTGCTCGCTGTGACGCCCTTCGTGGACGACGAGTCTCCTCTCTACGTGCGCACCGATCCGAACGGACTCGTGCTCGAGCTGCCGGATGCGGGCGCGGCCGCGGTGCCGACCGGAACCCCGGTTACGGGCGGGGTGTACGCTTTCTCCCCCAGAGCGCGTTCGGCCGCGCGTGACGCACTGGCACGCGGTATCACACGGATGCGGGGCTTTCTGCGGGACTTCGCCGCGCGCGGCGCGCGCATCGCGACGTTGTCGGTCGCGCGCATTATCGACGTCGATCACGCAGCAGATGTACGTCTCGCGAATGCCTGGCTGGATTCCGCGGGACGGGGGCCTCGAGAGTAGGGGACAGGGACCATAGAGATTCGTACCGATGCCTGACCTGGTCGCGATCTATCGCCGATCGTCATACTCGCCGCTGCAGCATCGCAGCAACGACACGGCGATCCTTGCGGCGACGGCTACGGAGCTCGAGCGGCACGGCTGGCGCGTGACCAACACGCGCGAAGAAGACGTCGAAGCAGGACGCCTCGCGGCCGGCACGCTGTATCTGAACATGTGCCAGGGCTCGCTCGCCTCTTCGCAGCTGATGCCGCTGGAATACGACGGGGCGCTCGTGGTCAATCGTCCGACGAGCGTGCTCAACTGTCACCGCCATCGGCTCGTGAAGCGCATGGCCGACAGCCGGCTCGCGTTTCCCCGCACGATCATTCAGCCCAGCTCCGCGCCGTCACCGTCTCCCGATGACCTGCGTGTACTCTCTCCCGATGGACAGAAGATCTGGATCAAGCGGGGAGATGTGCATGCGGAACGGCAAGAAGACGTGGTTGCCGCGCTCCCGACTCAGATTCCCGATCTGTTGCGCGAGTTCGCCGCGCGCGGCATCGCCTGGGTGGCGCTGCAGCAGCACGTCGGCGGTCCGGTCGTGAAATTCTACGGCGTCACGGACGGCCGGTTCTTCCGCTGGTACGATGCCGAATCGGGCTACGGGAAGCCACGTCCCGACATCGACGAAGACCGGCTCAAGGCGCTGGCGTTCGACGCCGCGGCGCAGATGGGACTCGAGGTGTTCGGCGGGGATGTGGCGTTTCCCCGGCCCGACCGGCCGGTGCTGATCGACATGAACGACTGGCCGAGTTTCGCGCCGTTCCGCGAGGAAGCGGCACGGGCGATCGCGGCGTACATTCAGGACCGCATTGAGAACAGGACGTAAGGTGCTCGAAGCCCAGGGGTTGATCCAGGTTCCCGGCCCGGTGTCGAAGACGTTCTTCGACGCCGAGGCGGAGTATCTCGCGCCCGGCACGCAGAGCGTGGCGCTGTTCAGCCAGCTGTGTATCGATCATGGCGAGGGTGCCGCCCTGTACGACGTGGACGGCAATCGCTACATCGACCTCCTGGCCGGCGTCGGAGTGGCCAGCCTCGGCTACGCGCATCCCAAGTACGTGGCGGCGCTACAGCGGCAGGTCGCCCGCATCCACGTGGGCAGCTTTACGACCGAGCATCGCGCGGCACTCGTCAAGCTGCTGGCGGAGCTCGCGCCCGGAGACCTGAATCGCACCCAGCTGTACTCGAGCGGCGCGGAAGCGGTGGAAGCGGCGTTGCGGCTCGCGAAATCGCGCACCGGCCACACCGAGGTGCTCGGGTTCTGGGGCGGCTTCCACGGCAAGACCGGCGGCGTGCTGCCGCTGCTGGGCTCGAACTTCAAGCACAGTCTCGGGCCGTTGATGCCGGGCGCGTACAGCGCGCCGTACGCCTCCTGCGCGCGCTGCGCGTTCGACCAGACGTTTCCCTCGTGTGAGTGGCACTGCGTCGAGTTCCTGCGTCATAAGGTGGAAGTGGAAACCACGCGCGACGTCGCCGCGATCATCGTGGAGCCGATTCAGGGCACGGCCGGCAACATCATTCCGCCCCCCGGGTACCTGCGCCAGCTGCGGCGGCTCGCCGACGAGCTGGGCGCGCTCCTCATCTGTGACGAGATGATCACGGGCTTCGGGCGCACCGGGAAGATGTTCGCCGTGGAGCACGAGGGGATCATTCCCGACGTACTGACCGTCGGCAAGGGATTCGGCGGCGGCTTCCCGATGAGCGGCATCATCGCGCGCGAGGAAATCGCTTTCTCCAAGCCGTTCGCCAACCCGAGCGGCAGCTCGTCGTCCTACGGCGGCAATCCGCTGGCCGCGGCGGCCGCGCGCATCACCGTCGAGACGATCATCGAGGAGGGCCTGGTCGAGCATTCGCGGCGCCTGGGCGACACGATGCTGCGCGAGATGAAGCGCTGGGAGACCGAGATCCCGATCGTGAGCGACGTGCGTGGCCGCGGGCTCCTGATCGGCATGGATCTGGTCGTTCCCGGAACCCGCAGGCTGCTGGATAAGAAGATCACCCGCTGGGTATTTGACACATTGCTGGCGCGCGGTGTGCTCGCCATGATCTACAACCCTGAAGTGCGCATCAATCCGCCGCTCGTGATCGAGGAAGACCAGGCGATGGGCGCGCTCGCTACCATGAAAGACGTGTTGAGTGAAGCTGCCGAGCGATTTATCCAGTAAGGGCGTCGCGGTCGAGGAGTGGATCGATCTCCACTTCTATCGCCGGATCGGGATCAAGATTGCCCGCGCGCTCGAGCCGACGGACATCTCCGCCGATCAGGTGACGCTCTGGGCGATTCTGATCGGCGTCGTGGCCGGGCACCTGTTCGTGTACCGCGATCCGTGGGTCAACGCGATCGGGTTCCTGCTGTTCGTCGTGTCGGACATCTTCGACAGCTCCGACGGCCAGCTCGCCAGATTGCGCGGCAAGTCCACGCGCATGGGCCGCGCGCTGGACGGCATGGGCGACAACGTCCGCTTCGTCAATCTCTACATCCATCTCTTGATTCGGCTGACGCTGGCCGGCTGGCACTGGCACGGGTTCCTGCTCGTGGCGCTCGCGGGTTTTTCGCATTCGGTGCAGGCCATGTCGGTCGATTTCATCCGCAACGCGTTCCTGCTCCTCGGTGAGGGGAAGGGCAGTGAGCTCGATCTTCCCGAAGACCTGGCGAGCGAGCCCAGCGGCTTCTTCCGCCGGCTCGGCGCGCGGGTGTACCTCCGGTACGTGCGCACGCAGACTCAGCTGTTCCCGCGCACGGTTGAGCTGATTCGCGCGCTGCGGCGATCCACCGTGCCTCCCTCGTTCCGGGCCGAGTACCGTGAACGGCAGCAGCCGCTGCTGCCGATCTGCAGCTGGCTGGGCCAGAACATCCGGTTCGCCCTGCTCGGGCTCACGTGCGTCGCGGGCCATCCCACGGCATTCCTGTGGACCGAGGGACTCGCGATGAACGTGGTGCTCCTGCTCCTGCTCTCTCTCCACGAGGCCAACGCTGCCGCCCTCTCGAGCTCCCTCGAGCGGGAGGCGAGCGCTTACTGATCCGCTGAAACGTTATCGCGGCGCGATCATCGGCTCAGGAGCGATCGCGCGCAACGCGCATTGGCCCGCCTTCCGTGACGGCACCGGAGTCAACGACCGCGTCGAGATCGTCGCCGTGGTCGATCCGGCCGATGTCCCTCCGGTTCCCGGCATCCCGCTGCTCAAGAGCCGAGAGGAACTACTCGCCCTCGGGCCGCTCGACTTCATCGACATCTGCACGCCCACGAGCTCCCACGTCGAGCTGGTGCTGTGGGGGCTCGCGCATGGCGTGCACGTCGTGTGCGAGAAGCCCGTGGCGCTCACGCGCGAGGAAGCGGCGCGAATCGCCGACCGGGCGCGGGCAGCCGGACGGGTCGTGATGCCGTGCCACCAGTACCGCTACAATCCCGCGTGGATGCAGGTGCGCCACTGGCTCGATGACGGCGCGATCGGGCATTGGCATCTCGCGGAATTCTCCGTGTACCGGCCGTTCGCCGATCAGGGATCACAAGGGGGGAGCGGGCCGCCGTGGCGCGCGCAATCGGGGGCGGGGCGGGGTGGGGTGCTCCTCGATCACGGCACGCATCTCATCTACCAGATCATCGACGTCGCCGGCCCGCCGCAGCACGTGCAGGCCTGGACCGGCCGTCTCCTGCATCAGAGTTACGAGGTCGAGGACACCGCGAGCGTCCTGCTCGAGTACCCGAACCGGCTCGCCCGCCTGTTTCTCACCTGGGCGGGGCGCACCCGCGAGAATCACATCCGCTTCATCGGCACGACGGGCTCGATTGCCTGGGAAGGGGGCGAGCTGCGATTGGAGCGCGACGGGCGGATCGAGCGAACCGATTTCTCGCGTGAGCTCGACAAGGCCTCCTACTGGCGCTGGTTCGCCTGCTTGTTTCAGGAGTTCGTAGCCGCCATGGATCGCGACGCCCGCGAGGACCCCCTCCTCGATATCGCGCAGGTCGCGGCGGTGCTCGAACAGGCGTACGCGATCGGCCCCCACCCCTCCATTTCATGAGCCGCCGTGCCCGGCTGCTGCTGTTTGCCGCCGGCTCCGTCGTCTTCGCGTACCTGATCTCTCGCGTCGGGGTGCGCGTCCTGATCGACGACGCGCGGGCCACCGGATGGATGTTCCTGCCGATCGTGCTGCTGTACGGCCTGGCCTACGCCTGCAACGCGGGTGCGTGGGCGCTCGTGATGGCGGGAGAGCCCCGTCACCCTCCGTACGGACGGGTATACGTGTTCACCGTCGCGGGATTCGCCCTGAATTTCGTCACGCCGATGATCAATGTTGGAGGCGAGCCCTATCGCATGGCCGCCGTCGCTCCCTGGCTCGGTATCCGGCGCGCGGCCGGATCGGTGATCCTGCACAACGTGCTGCGCGGGCTCTCGTTTCTCCTGAGCTGGCTCACGGCGCTCGGTCTCGCCTTCTTCATGCTGCCGAGCACTCCGGTGATCCGGGTCGGCCTCACGATCGCGACGCTCGTGCTCGTCGTGCTCGCGGCGCTGTTGTTCTCGGGTCACCGCCGGGGCGCACTCGAGAAAACGCTCGATGTGCTGCATCGCATTCCCCTGCTGCGCCGCGTGGGCCGCGCGCTCGAGCCGCGGCGCGAGGTGCTGGTACAGGTCGACGCGCAGATCGCGGACTTCTATCATCACCACCCCGGGCGATTTGGCGCCGCGCTCGCGCTCGAGTATCTGAGCCGCGTGATCTACATGTCCGAGTACTACCTCATCGGGCTCTCCATCGGCATTTCGCTGAATTATTTCCAGGGATACATGGTCGGCAACCTTTCGTCGCTGTTCCAGAATCTGCTGTTCTTCATCCCCTTCGAAGTCGGATCGAAGGAAGCCTCGCTGTACGTGTTGTTCGACCTGATGCATTTCGATCCGCAGCTCGGGTTCTACACGGCGATCGTGACCCGGCTCAGAGACCTGGTGTGGATCGGAATCGGACTACTGCTCGTCTGGAACACGGGGCAGCGCGCGGCGGCGCCACGACCGGAGACCCTCCCATGACGATCGTCACGCATTTCCTCGCGACCACGCTCGGCGTGCAGGCACTCGGACTCGAGGGGCGGGAAACCGCGCTCGCCTACGCGTTCGGGATGGGCATCGACGTGGACCATGCCGTCAAGGCGCCGTTCTACCTGCGCGCGGTAGGGCTCAAGAACAAGAAGGACTACTACTGGCGCTCGTCCCTGCAGGAGCCGATCGCGCTGGCCTGGATCATCCCGCTCGCGTGGTACTTCGGCAGCATCGTCCCGATCCTGTTCTTCGTGATGCACATCGCGATGGACTACAGCGTGCGGTTCGAGAAGATGCCGTTCTACCCGTTCTCGCCGTACGTGACGCGCGGCTGGCTGACGGGCATTCCCGACCGCGTGAAGGAGGGGGTGCTGTTCGTCGTGCTGCTCGCCGCCAACATCTGGCTGTTCATGGCGCGGCGTCATGTTTGATTTCGCGCCGGGCATCGGCCGGTTTTCGGACCGCGTGCTCCGTCCCCTGATCCGGCTGTTCCACGAGCGGCTGGGCCTGGGACCCCGCGGCACGAGCTGGATCGCCTTCGTCCCGAATCTCGCGGCCGCGGCCGCGATTGCGGGCGGGCGGTTGTACGGCGGGCTCGCCCTCATGGCGCTGGGGCAGGTGCTGGACGGCGTGGACGGGGGGATCGCGCGGATGTACGGCCTGCAATCGGACGCGGGGCGCCGGCTCGACGAAGCGCTGGACCGTGCCTCCGAGGTCGCGATCTTCCTCGCCTTCGCGGCGCGGGGATTGGTGTCGCTCAAGCTCGTGGTGCTCGCGCTCATCGCGATTTTCCTCCTCACCGCCGTGTCGCGCCGTTCGGGATTCGACCCCGGCTTCAAGCGATTCGTGCTCTATTTCGGATTGTTCCTGCCGTATCCGTTGCTCTTTCAGGTGATCTTCTTCGCGAATCTGGCGGGCGCGGTGATCGGCATGCTCATCGTGGACTGCCGGTTTCAGGTGCGCATGGACGGCCTGGGAGGCGACCTCGATACGGTCGCGTCGCGGGCCGCGGCGCTAGAGCGGAGCGGGAGGAGGACTTTCGAGGTCGGCGGTGCGGCCGACCGGAGCGGGGAGCGCTCGCGCGCGTGACCAGCCGGCGCTGATCGTCGTCAGCACCGCCACGCCCAGCAGCACGCCCGAGACCGCATCCACGCCGTAGTGGAATTGGCCGTAGACCACGCCCGGGATCAAGCCGATCGTCAGGGGCAGCAGCGTAAGCCCGAGCGGCCTCCAGAAGCGCAACGCGCACAGCATGGCGACGAGCGCGCCCGCCACGTGCGACGACGGGAACGCCGCCCCCCACGAATCCCCCATGTTGAGCAGCCGCTGCGCCGCACGCGCGGGCCAGACCTGCGTGGCCGCGTTGTGGGGCAGGGCGAAGCTGTAGCGCGGTCCCGCAACGGGGAAAAACAGGAAGATCAGGTAGCAGACGTAGAACGTCGTCACGACCGCGAAGATCGTGGCGCGCGCCGCATCGCGTCGGCCCGAGAGCCAGAGACCGAGCGGAGCAAACAGCACGATCGCGTAGTAGGACAGATAGCAAATGTGCAGCACCCAGGAGAGCACCGGGTTCGGCATGTCCCGAATCCAGCGGTACGAGATCTGGCTGCCGAACACCCACCGTTCGAGGTGCTGAATCGCCCCGTCGTGCGCGTAGCCGAGATCGAGATTGAGCACGCCGACCTCTGCATACAGCGCGAACAGCAGCGCGCAGGGGTACCACGTGCCCACGATCTCTCCGAAGTGACCGGCGGCGCGGGCGCGCGGCGCCAGGACCACGAGTGCCACCACGAGGGCGTGCGCGACGAGCAGCCACTTCCAGCCGCTCGAATCCTGACTTGCGAACAGCAGCACGGCGCTCGTCGCGACGGCGATGTACAACAGCGTCGCGAAGTCGACCGCCGTGTGATTCCGTTCACCCGTCACCTGAGCCACCCTTCCTGACGATACCAGCGCGCCGTGCGCTCGAGCCCGGTCGCGAGATCGATCTGTGCCCGCCAGCCTGTGTCCCGCGCCAGCGCATCGGCGCGGCAGGTCCAGGCCGGGGCCAGAAATTCCGGAGCCCGCTCGGCCGAAAGCACTGAGGCCTGACCCGCGACGCGCGCGGCCGTCCCCACGACGGTCAGGAGCACCCGCGCGATCGGAACCGGAATCGGGATGACTAGCGGGTGCGCGCGTCCGACCGCGCGCCCCACCGCGAGCCCCAGCCCGCGCGCGGTCGTCATTTCCGGATGGGCCGCGAAATATACGCGGCCCTCCGCCGGCGCGGACTCCGCGGCAGCGGTGAGTGCCTGGGCGAGATCGGCTCCATGAATCGCGGACAGCTCCTGCGAGCCATCACCGAACAGCGGCAACACGCCGCGATTTGCCAACGCGAAGATCCGGAGCGTCGCGCGATCCCATTCTCCATATACGATCGGCGGCCGCACGATTGTCCAGGGCAGTCCCGCGGCGCGCACCAGCGCTTCGCCGGCGCGCTTGCTCTCTCCATACGGCGTTACAGGATGAAGCGGAGCGGATTCATCGAGCGCTCGCCCCGGCACGGTCGGCCCGGTCGCCGCGATGGACGAGACGAACACGAAGCGACGCACCGCCGCCGTGCGGCTCGCTTCCTGGGCGGCGGCGAGAACGTTGGCGGTGCCGTCACGATTGGCCCGGATGAACTCCGCGGCATTCCGTCCGGCGATCACGCCGGCGAGGTGGATGATCACCTCCGCGCCGGCGCACCCCTCGCGCAACGCTTCCGGCGTGTGGAGGTCGCCGCGGGCGAGCCGTACGCCACGCGATTCCAGCCCGGCGCATTTCTGCGGGGAACGAACCAGGCAGGTGACGTAATGACCGCGGGCGAGCAGCGCACTCACGAGGTGGGTTCCAATGAAACCCGTCCCGCCCGTGAGAAAGACTTTCACAACGGCTTGTCGTACACTCGGTAGGTCTTGTAGGGAACGAAGCCGAGCCGCGTGGACGCGTTCACCATGGCGGCGTTGTCCTCGAGAATCCAGCCGGCTTCGGCCCAGTGGTATCCCTTCGCGGTGCCTCTTTCCCAGATATGGTGGTACATGAGCGCGTCCACGCCGGTCTGGCGGTACTCCTTGAGAACGCCGAGGAGCAGTACCCGGAGCCGCGTCAGGTGGCGCGCGTGCCAGAGAATCTTGAGGATGCCGGGGAACAGCCGTCCGGACGGATTTTTCTTGAGCGCGACGTTCAAGTCGGGCAGCGCGACGCCGAAGCCGATCACTCTGCCCTCGCGCTCCGCGAAAACGACCAGGTCGGGGACCACGACCGGCTTGAGCTGCTTGGCGAGGTGCTCGATTTCCTTGTCGGTGAGCGGGATGAAGCCCCAGTTTTTCTCCCACACGTCGTTGTACAACTGCTTGATCAGCTCGACCTCGTGGTCGAACCGCTTCATGTCGAGTGACCGCAGCGTGATGCCCTTGCGATCGGCCAGGACTTTCGCCGCCCGCGTGAGCCGCTCGGGGACGGCGTGGTTGGTGGACTGGAACGCGATCAGGTCCTTGGCCTTCTTGAATCCGTAGTGCTCGTGCAGGGTGACGTAGCCCTCGGGGTTGTGCGGCATCATGAGGACCGGCGGCGTATCGAAGCCGTTCACGAGCAGTCCGCAGTCGTCATTGATCGACGGATTCATGGGCCCGCGCATGGTGTCGAAGCCGCGCTGCCTGAGCCACACCGCGGCGCGGTCGAACAGGGCATTGGCGACCGTCTGGTCCTGGTCGGCGCACTCGAAGAACCCGTAGAATCCGACGCGGTCGTGGTGTTCCCTGTTGTGGGCGTCGTTCTTGATCGCGGCGATCCGCCCCACCACGCGGCCGTCCTGCTGGGCCAGGAAACACTGCACCTCGGCGTGCTCGAAGAACGGATTTTTTTTGGGGGAGAGGATCGTGCGGACATCCATGCGCAGCTGCGGCACCCACAGCGGGTCGCCGCGATACCGGTCGTACGGAAAGGCGATGAAGCGTTCGAGATCGCGCCCGTTCGAGACGGGCACGATCTCTACATCGCTCAGATAACCCCCAGCTCGGTTCCGAGCCGGGCGAAGGTGTCTAGCGCCTGCTCGATTTGCTGCGGGGTGTGGGTGGCCATCAGGCTCGTGCGGAGCCGGCACTGCGAGGCCGGGACCGCGGGCGGGACCACGGGGTTCGTGAACACGCCGGCGTCGAACAGCTTGCGCCAGAAGAGGAACGTCTTCTCGAGCGGGCCGATCAAGACGGGCACGATGGGCGTCTGCGTGGGCCCGATATCGAAGCCGAGGGAGCGCATGCCGTCCTGGAGGATCTTGGTATTGGCCCACAGGCGATCGCGGCGCCAGGGCTCCTGCTGCATGATGTGGAGGGCTTCGAGCACGCCGGCCGTGTTGGACGGCGGCAGCGCGGCCGTGAAAATCAGCGGCCGGCAGTGGTGCCGCAAAAAGTGGATGACCGTCTCGGAGCCGGCCACGAAGCCACCGATCGAGGCGAGCGACTTGGAGAACGTCCCGACGATCAGGTCGACCTCGTCGACCCGATTGAAATGCGCGGCGGTGCCGTCGCCCCGCGGGCCCAGCACGCCGACCGCATGGGCATCGTCCAGGGCCAGCGCCGCGCCGTAGGTCTGCGACAGTTTGAGCAGCGCGGGCACGTCGGCGATGTCGCCCTCCATCGAGTACACGCCGTCCACGATGATCATCATGCCCGTGCTCGAGCCGACCTGTTGCATCCGGCGCTCGAGGGCCGCGAGGTCGCCATGAGTGAAGCGAATCGTCTCGCCGTGCGACATCTTGGCGCCGTCGACGATCGAGGCGTGATCGAGCTTGTCGAGGAACACCACATCCCCGCGGCCGACGAGCCCGGAAATGACGCCCAGGTTCGCTTGATAGCCCGTGGAGAAGACGAGCGCCGATTCCTTGCCGAAGAACTCTGCGAGCTCCGCCTCGAGCTGCTCGTGCAGGTCCAGGGTTCCGTTCAGAAACCGACTGCCGGTGCAGCCTGAGCCATAACGCTCGAGCGCGGCGGCGGCGGCGGCGAGCACGGCGGGGTGGTGCGTGAGACCCAGGTAGTTGTTCGACCCCATCATGATCCGGGGCTCGCCCTCGATCATGACGACGGTGTCTTCGGAGCGGGAGATGGGTTTGAAGTAGGGGTACAGCCCCGCGGCCTGTACCTCGCGGGCCTTCGTGAAGCTCCTGCACTTATCGAACAACGCAATGTTCTGCAGGGTCTCAGTGCCCACGAGATCGCCTCGGCCTTAGGTTGAAACTGGCTTGAGCTTAGTCGTCACTGCTGCAAATGGCAAGGCGCCGACTGCACAGCGAGTTAGCACGCGCTTCTCTGTCCGCATAAGTTGTACCGGTCTCGATCCCCGGAGTACACGTGCGCCGCGCGGTCGCGCTCATACTTCTCATGTACGCGCTGCCGGGCAGAGTAGCTGCGCAGGATTCCTCGCGCACGTTCTATCGCTCGGGTTGGGCCGACGTGGTGTCGGTGACCGCCGCCGGCGGCGTGTACTTTCTTCCCGGCGCGTTCGATCTTCCGAAACACGGTCCGTCGTGCGCGCCGTGTGATCCCGCAACGCTGCCCGCGATTGATCGCGGCGCGATTCACGAGGAGTCGCCATCACTCGACGTCACGAGTACGGCCACACTCCTGGTCGTGGGCGGCTACAGCGCGTTTCAAGCGTTGCACGGACTGACACCCGAGCAGTGGCACGGCAACTTCGCGGTGCTCGCGAACAGCGCGAGTTGGACCGCGGCCGCGGCCGAGTGGATCAAGGTCCTCGTGCACCGCGAGCGGCCAGTGATGTACACGAGCGGGGCCGCTGCGGCAGCCTCGAATCTCGACAACGTGGAGTCGTTCCCGTCGGGCCACACCGCGCTCGCGTTCGCCGCGGCAACGACGTATACCGTGCTCGCCGCGCGACAGCATTATCCTCACCGCGCGCGCGATTCCATCCTGTTGTACGCCGGGGCTACGGCGGTAGGCGTCCTGCGGGTGCTCGCCGGAAAACACTTTCCGACCGATGTGCTGGGAGGGGCGGCGCTCGGGTCGGGCATCGGCTGGCTCGTTCCGACCATGCATCCCACGCTGCCCTGAGTGCCCGACGACCTCGTCGCTTCAGAGCCAGTGCTGCCCCGGGTCATGGGGCTCCGGGACGTCGTGCTGTTCAATATCACCGCGATTGTCGGACTGCGGTGGCTCACGACGGCGGCGCAATTCGGGTTCGCGAGTCTCGCGCTGTGGGTGCTCGCGATGCTCATCTTTTTTCTCCCCTCCGCGGCCGCGGTGCGCGAGCTGACGGATCTCGATCCCCGGGCCGGCGGCATCTATCGCTGGGTGAGCCAGGCGTTCGGGGCGCGACACGGGTTCATCGCGGGGTGGGGCTACTGGGTCAACAATCTCTTCTATTTTCCTTCCTTGCTCGTGGCGACGGCGGCGATCGCGGCGTATATCGGAGGACCGGGCGCCGTGCATCTCCAGGATGACGCGCGATTCGTGGGGTGGGTCTCGCTCATCGGATTGTGGATTGCCGTCATCGCGAACCTGGTGGGGCTCAAGGTAGGTCGACAGCTGCAGAACCTCGGCGGCTACGGAGTGTGGATTCCCGCGCTGATTTTCGTCGCGCTCGCCCTGTGGGGGTGCTGGGCGCGTGGATCCGCCACCCCGTTTACCGGGTCTCAATTGCTGCCCCGGAAGTTCGATTTCGGACTCGTCAATTTCTTCGCGACCATGACGTTTGCGTTTGCGGGACTCGAGCTGGCGCCATCCCTGGGCGGCGAAATCCGCGATGCCGCGGCGACGTTGCGGCGCGGGGTCGTGATTTCCGGCGTCGCGATCGTCGCCACGTACGTCCTGGGGACCTGGGCCATGCTCGCGGCGCTGCCGCCGGAACAGGTGAGCATCACGAACGGCATGCCGCAGGCCACGGCGGCGCTGGTCGCGCGGGTGGGCGCCGCGGGCCTCGGCCCACTCGCCACGCTCGTCGCGCTGCTGCTCGTGCTCGGAAACATCGGGGGCGTGGGAGCCTGGCTCGCCGGGTCGGCACGTCTGCCGTTCGCGGCCGGCATCGATCGCGCCCTGCCGGAGGCGTTTGCGCGGGTACATCCGCGCTGGCAGACGCCCCACGTGGCGCTGCTCGTCCAGGGCGGGTTGGCGACGCTATTCGTGATCGCCGGGCTCGTCGGCGCCACGGTGCGGGATGCGTACGTCACCCTCACCAGCACGACGATTATTCTGTTCTTTATTCCGTACCTCTACCTGTTCGCGGCCTACCTGAAACTGCGCCGGAAGCGGACGCTCGGGAGCGCGTGCACCGGATGGGTCGGGCTCGTTGCCGTCGCGCTGTCGATCGCCCTGTCGGTCGTGCCGCCGGCGGTGGAGCAACCCTGGATATTCGAAGCGAAGGTGATCGGCGGCACACTCGTGTTTCTTGGCATTGGGGTGGGTCTCGCCGCGCGCCGTGTGAGTGCCCGCCCAGCGGTACGCGTCTCGTGATCGCCATAATCTCCCGGATGCGCTGGCGCTCGCTGCTCCTCTCGCTCGTCCCGGTCCTCTGGGCGGTAACCGCCGGGGCCCAATCGTCGGCGCAGTTACCGCGGCGCGAGATCCCGGGTCACGATTTCAGTCCCAACGGCGTCTGGCGCGGCCGCGTCCGAAAAGTGCGGGCCAACCGCGCGCGGTTACTCGCCGCACGGCAATTCTCGGCACTCAATGCGCGACCGGCCGCGCCGCTTCCACCAGGCGCGGCGCTGACGACCGTCGTGAGCGGGTCCGTCGTCGAGCCGGTGATCCTGTTCAAGTTCCGGGATACACCGGGAGGCGCGGTGCGCGGCGACAGCGCCGCATACGATAGTGTGCTGTACGCGACGACCCCGCCGAGCGGCCGTCCCTACACCGTACGCACGTACTACCAGCAACTGTCGACGATCAACACCGACGCGCCGTTGATGACGATCACCGGAACGGCGTTTTCGTTCGTGACGCTCGATTCGAACGAGGTGTACTACGCGGGCGCTGCCGGAACCTGCACCGGCAATCCGTTCGGGACCTCAAATTGCAACGGCCTGTTCAGCTTCAGCGCCTACACGCACATGCAGGGAGGGCTGCGGGAGGCGCTGGCGAAGCTTGACGGACGTGTCGACTGGACGCAGTTCACCTCGCACGGCGACACGCTCGATCTCGTCGTCTTCGCGCACTCGGCCAAGGACGGGGCGTGTGGCGGATACAGCTATCCGAACCCCACGCAACCGAGCACGAGCAACAATCACCTCTGGTCGCATCGCGACGTGCTGCAGACGCCGTACGTCACGCACTCGACCGGTCCCGGCGGCAAGCGGTTGACGGTCGTGGACTACATTCTCGAGAGCGCGGTCGGCGGCGCGAGCGCGTGCGACACGACCCAAATCATGCCGGTCGGGACCGTCGCCCACGAGACCGGGCACGGGTTCGATCTGCCCGACCTGTACGACACGCAGGGGTCATCCGAAGGGGTCGGCGAATACAGTCTAATGGGGAGTGGCAACTACACTTCCCCGTTCAGTCCTTCGCGGATGGACGCCTGGTCGCTGAGCCAGCTCGGGTGGGTCAACGTGGCCCCGCTGACCGCGCGCGGCAGCTATCAGTTCTCGAGTGCCGGCATCTCGGACACGGTCTTCTACGTTCGTCCCACCGGCTCGAATCCGCGGGGCGAGTACTACCTGATCGAAAATCGTGAAGGCGTGCAGTCCGATAGCTCCATGATTCACTTCCATTGTCAGGTATGGTACAACTCCGCGTCGCCGCCGCCGTGCGGCGGCGGGCTGCTGATCTACCACATCGATTCTACGCAGGTCGCGAATCACGGATTCACCGCCGGTAATGCCGTGAACGCGGGGCCGATTCCCGGCGTCGCGGTGATTCAGGCCGATGGTCGTGGGGACCTCGATGCCGGCCGGAACCGCGGCGACGCGGGGGACCTCTATCCCTGTACGGCATCCCCCCTATTTACTTGCGCGGGAACAACGGTCAACACCGCGCTGTCCGTGAGCACGAATCCCCGCGCTAGCAAGAACGTCGATCAGTCATTCGCGGGATTCGCGGTGGATTCGATTCGTGCGGTGGCCGCCACGATGGCGTTTCGCCTCCGGTTTGGTCAGCCCAGTCTCATTCGAGCGACGGATACGCTCGCCGTCGTGCAGGTCGATGCGAAGAACTTCACGGTGTTCCGCGATCTCCTGGACAGTGGCTCGGTCCACACGATCGGGATCGCCGACACACAGTTCACGAGTAGCGGACGCACCCGGGATGTGTTCGTTTCGTGGAACATCGGTGGGGCGAATCCGCGCAGCTTCACGATGGGCGCGGCCCCCGACACCATCATCGCCAACGTGGCGTCAATTCATCAGCTGACCTACACCGGGTCATCTTCCCGCGTGCGCGTGACGGCAAGTCCCGTGGTCGACACGAGCGGCATCTTCCTGGCGCAAGGCACGCCCGTCACGCTCACGGCTCAGGCGGAATCCGGCGCGGTGTTCGCGGCGTGGACGGGCGATACCACGAGCTCGAGCGCCACGCTGGTGCTGAACATGGCCCATCCCTATAGCGTGACCGCCAATGTCGCCGGTCCCTACACCCTCGCGAGTCTCGTGGCGGCGCTCGTCGGCAACGGGATCCTGACCACCGTCGACCTGAACTATCTGGACCAGAGCGGCAACAAGAACGGCCAGTTCGATGTGGGGGATTTCCTCGCCTGGGTGAAGACGAACGGCGCCACGCCCACCGCTCCCGTCCGACACACGGTTCGCAAGCGCACATGAAACGGCTCGCGCTCGTTCTCGTGCTTGGCATGGTGCTGGCCTGTAGTCACGACAACGGGCCAACCGCGGGACTCTTGAACGTCAACTTGTCCACGCCGAACAGCGGTGGAGACGGGGCGGTGCTGCTCACCGTCATGGGGCCGCAGGCACTGACCAGTGCCGCCGCGGCATCCGGACTCACGCTTTACTCCACAGGCGCCCCGTACGGGACCACCAATCGTTTCATCGTCGTGGGAACGCTGCCGTCCTCCACGATTCTGACCATGGGCGTGACCGACCTCTCGAAAGCGAGCTCCTACTCGGTGTCGATCAACCAGGTTGCCGCGAACGATTACTCGCTGCGCAGTCTGGTGGGCTACTCCGCGATACTCGCGCACTAAGCAGGGCATGGGCACACACGCGGGTCGCGTACCGCGTGCCCGAGTTACGGATTCGTTCGAACCAACAATCCCCCCTCCGCCAGCGCTCCCGTGGCCGTGACAATCGCGAGCGTATCGGGAGCGGTGCGGGTGGCGCGAACCGCGATCGGTTCGGCATGGCCGCGCGCGAACGGAATCGTGAGCCGGATGTCCGTGCCCGCCGCGACGCCGCGCACGGGACCGAACGCTCCGGGCCGCGCACCCATGTCGCCCGCGAACCAGCGCGCGACGTGTCCGATGAGCTCGTTGCCGCGCACCGAGTCGATGGCGACGGTGATCAGGCGGCCGGCGCCGGCGTGCGGGGGGGAATCGGGATGGTGGGTTCGCGCGCTCCCGTATTCCCAGAGGCCGAGCAGTCGGACCGCGCCGGTGTCTGGGGGGAGGGCGTGAGCGCCGGCGGGTCCGCTCGTGCCGGGCTTCGCGTGGTGGCAGGACAACAAAGCCCCCCTGGCGGCGCTTGCCACCAGGAGGGCTTGCAGGGCGAGTCGCGGCTTAGTGCGCGCCCGAGAGCGCGGCCGTCTTCTGGGCCACACCGTTCAACAACGACGTGAAGGAGGCAATGAATTTCTGGACGCCTTCCTGCTCGAGCTCGGTCGTGGCCTGCTCGAGGTTGATGCCCACCGTCGCGAGCTTGGCGATCTGCTCCTTCGCCTCGCGGATCGCCTGCGGCGTGATGCGGACCTCGGGTTTGCCGTGGTCGCGGTACGCAGCGAGGGTCTCGGGCGGCAGCGTATTGACGGTATCCTTGGCGATCAATGCCTCGACGTAGTACACGTCGGGGAGGGTGGGATCCTTGGTGCTGGTCGATGCCCAGAGGGGGCGCTGCACTCGCGCGCCCTCTTTCGCGAGCGCGTCCCAGCGCGGCCCGCGGAACACCTGCTGGAACGCGTCGTACGCCACGAGCGCGTTCGCGATGGCGATCTTGCCGCGCAGCGACTTGGCCGTCGCGTTTCCCTTATCGAGCATGGGATCGAGCTTCGTGTCGACGCGGCTCACGAAGAAGCTCGCGACCGACGCGATGCGGTTGACGGGCTCGCGCTTCGCCCGCCGCTGCTCGAGCGCCGCGAGATACGCCTCCATGACCTGGCGATGCCGCTCGACCGAAAAGAGCAGGGTGATGTTCACGTTGATGCCGCGGGCCAGCGAGCGCGTGATGGCCGGCAACCCTTCGGCCGTGCCGGGAATCTTGATCATCACGTTCGGGCGGGCCACCGCGGTCCAGAGGCGTTGCGCCTGCTCCACCGTGGCTTCGGTGTTGTTGGCGAGGTCGGGCGACACTTCGATCGACACGAAGCCGTCCTGCCCTTCGGTGCGGTGATACAGCGGCAGGAAGCGGTCGCACGCGGCCCGCACGTCGGCGACGGCCATTTGCTCGAACACGTCGGCGGGTTTCCGTCCTTCGTCCGTCAGCCGCCGGATGTCGGCATCGTAGCGGTCGCCCGTGGCGACGGACTTCTCGAAGATCGTCGGGTTGGTGGTCATCCCGCGGAGTCCGTCTTTGTCGATCAGGCGCTGGAGCTCACCGCTCTGCAGCAGATCGCGCGTGATGTAGTCGAGCCAGGGACTCTGGCCCAGCTCGCCCAAGCGCACCAGCGGATTCATGGTCTCGTCCTCCCGGGGTGGTTAACGCAGGCCGCCGGCGACCGCCAGGTCGGCATCCTGGAGCATGCGCTCTTGCTTCAGCGCGAGCGCGCTCGCCTTCACTAGATAATACGTCAGCACGAGCTGCGTCACGGCCAGCGGGTTCGAGCGGCGTTTCCGTTCGCCGTCGTTGAACACGCCGAGCTGGTCGGAGCGCAAATGCTTGGCCGCCGGCATGTGGTCCCACATGCGATCCTCGATCATCCGCGTGGCCTCATCGGAGATATTGCCGCTGATCTCGAGCAAGTCGGTTCCTTCCTCGCCGCGCTCGAGGCGCAGGTACGACGCGTTGCCGTTCTGCTTTCCGTCGGCCGCGGCGAACGCCTCCTCCAGATCGGGGAGCGGAATCGGGTGGCGCAGGATGATCCGCACGTTGAGCTTCGTGTTGTCCCCGGTCTTCCGGTATTCGGGGCCGGGATAGAACGAGATCACCATGTCGGCCTTGTCGCGCTGCGGCATGACGTAGGTCTCGGAGTCGTGCCGTCGATGCTCCAGCTGTTTCATCACCTCGTCACGCGTGTACCCGCGCTTCGAGGTGTCGCGGTTCACCTTCCAGGCGATGCGCAGCTCGGGATCGGGATCGAGGAACACCGACACGTCCCACTGGCGCCGCAGCTCCGCATTGAACAGGCCGTGCAGTCCGTGCATCATCACGATCTGCCGGGGTTGCACGATCTCCGGCTTGCCGAACGTGCCATCGGTGTGATCGTAAATCGGCTTGAAGATCATCTCGCCGCGGCGCAGCAGGGCCACGTGCTGCGCCATCAGGTCGAGGTGATTGCACGCGGGATCGAGCGCCGTGATTTGCTTCGCGGTGCGGCCGATCCGGTCGAGCGAGTGGTAATCGTCCATGCAGATGTCGGTGACACGCTCCTCGCCCAGGATGGAGACGCATCCGTTCGTGAGCGTGGATTTCCCCGCGCCTGAATCCCCGACGAGGCACAGCATGATGGGACGTCCCGCACGGAATGGCATGGCCACCTCGCAGTATGGAACTGACTTCGTGAAATAATTCACAAGTAGGATGTGCCACGCAAGGACCCGGCGCTACGGGCAATCGGGTTAGGAAGAACGGGTGGGGAGGCGAGCGGGGACGCGGGAGACGGGATGGGTGACGCGGGAAGCGGCTGCGAACCCACGCATCCCCCATTCCCATCGCCTCTCACCGGTCCCCGACATCTCGCCCGTTTTCCCCGGATTGACGTCCGGCCTACGGGCGCTACTCTTGTGAAGCTGCGCAATGCTTTAGCACGGGCCATCCCGAGCCGCTCGCGATCCTACAGTCCACGTGAGCGACCCGGCGTGTGTCGTCACCACCCTTTTTGGGGGGATCGCCATCCCCCCGGGCCCATGCGGTAAGGCAGGTTGCGCGTCGCGCTTGCTTATCGATATCGTAGTGCACGCTTGTGAAAGAATTCACATACTTGGAGGCCTTCCAATGGC